>NZ_CAJQUM010000001.1:2205484-2520554 GCF_907163265.1 Georgfuchsia toluolica | reverse complement strand
CCCTCGATTGGGCATTGGTTGCGGTCGCCTTGTGGTTGGCCATAGGGTTGCTCGGTTTGCCGGCATTGCGGCGGTTCCGTCTGGTCGCCTGGGGGCTTTTCCCGCTGGGCGGTGCGGCCGGTCTGCTCCTGGCCGGCGCGGCACTTGCCGGTTTGATGGGTAGCGCTGAAACCGCGGTGCTGCCGATCGGCTTGCCCGGTCTGCCTTTCCACCTGCGACTGGATGGCCTCGCCGCTTACTTCCTGTTCGTCATCGGCGCCACATCGGCCGGTGTTTCGGCCTTTGCCGCCGGCTACTTCAGGAAAGGTGAAGGTACTCCACCCGGACTGCTGTGCCTGCAATACCACGTCTTCCTGGCCAGCATGGCGCTCGTGGTCCTGGCTGATGACGCCTACGCCTTCATGGTGTGCTGGGAAACGATGGCCTTGTCCTCTTTCTTTCTCGTCACCTCCAACCACCGCGTCCCTGAGATACGGCAAGCGGGCTATCTTTATCTGCTGATTGCCCACATCGGCGCCATCGCCATATTGCTCTGCTTCGGGGTCTTGCAAGCCAATACCGGCGATTACACCTTTGGCAACATGCGGCTTCAGCACCTGTCGCCCTTCCTGGCTTCCGTGGCGTTTCTGCTGGCCATATTGGGCTTCGGCGCAAAAGCAGGAATTCTTCCGGTGCATATATGGCTGCCCGAGGCCCACCCGGCCGCGCCTTCCCCGGTATCCGCCCTGATGAGCGGCGTCATGTTGAAGACGGCCGTCTATGGCGTGCTGCGCGTCACATTCGATCTGATGCATGTCCATATCTGGTGGTGGGGCGTGGTTCTGCTGGCATTGGGCCTCGTCACCGCCCTGTTCGGCGTAGTGTTCGCCGCGGTGCAGACCGATATGAAACGTCTGCTGGCCTACTCATCCATCGAAAACATCGGCCTGATTTTCGTCGGTATCGGGCTGGGCATTCTGTTCAATGCCTACGGCATGGAGCAATTGTCGGCACTGGCGCTGACCGCCACTTTGTATCATGTGGCGGCCCATGCCTTCTTCAAAAGCCTGTTGTTCGTAGCCACCGGATCGGTATTGCACGCCACCGGGGAGCGCAATCTCGGGCATCTGGGCGGATTGATGCGCTTCATGCCCTGGGTCGCATGGCTAACCCTAATCGGCGTATTTGCCAGTTCCGGCCTGCCACCGCTGTCGGGTTTTGTTTCTGAATGGCTGCTGCTGCAAAGCTTCCTGTTCACGCCCGGACTACCGGACCCCTTCCTGAATATGCTGATTCCCGTGGTAGCAGCAGGAATTGTCCTGGTGACGGCGCTAGCCGGGTATACGATGGTCAAATTCTTCGGCATCATCTTTCTCGGACAGCCGCGCGAGGAAAAGCTTCACAACGCCCATGACGCCGGATCGTGGGAACGGCTCGGGATGCTGTGGCTGGCGGCGGGATGCATCGGTCTGGGCCTGATGCCTACCATCGTGATCCAATTCATTGACCCGGTGACGCACCTTTTGGTGGGCACCGGGCTGGGTACCGCCGCCAGCGCCAACGGATGGCTGCTGCTGGCGCCGACCAGCATCGATCGGGCCAGTTATGGTCCGGTGTATTTCCTGCTCGGCATAATCGCCGGTTGCCTGCTGGCCTTCATGCTGCTGCGTGCGCTCTACCATGGCCGGCTGCGGCGTGCGGCACCCTGGGGTTGCGGCTATCCCCGGCAGACGCCACGCATGCAGGATACCGCTGAAGGTTTCGGGCAGCCCATCCGCCAGATATTCGAACCCTTCTTTCGCACGCAGCGGGAATTGCCCTCCCCTTTCGATACGGCGCCGCGCTACAAGGTCGTGGTCGAAGACCACTTCTGGTACTGGCTCTACGTGCCCATCGCACGCGTCATCGAATTTCTGGAGCGCCAGGTGGGGCGACTGCAGCAGGGCCGGATTTCGGTCTATCTGCTCTACAGCTTCCTGACCCTTCTGGTCATGCTGTTTGTGGTGACGCGATGAACCTTTCCGGAGTGATCTCCCAACTGTTGGCGATCCTGGCGGCCCTGTCCCTGGCACCGCTGCTGACCGGCTGGGTCAATCAATGGCGGGCCTGGCTGCAGAACAAATCGGGGCCTGGCCTGTTGCGGCCTTACCAACTGCTGCACAAATTATTCAACAAGGAATCGGTGGTGGCGGAAAACGCGTCGCCGCTGTTCCGCGGTGCCCCTTATGTAGTGTTCGGCTGCATGACGCTGGCGTGCGCCATCATTCCGACGCTGTCCACCGATCTGCCGCTGTCTCCCGCCGCCGATGCCATCGCCCTGGTGGGTCTGTTTGCCGTCGCGCGGGTTTTTATTTCGCTGGCCGCGATGGACATCGGCACCGCTTTCGGCAGCCTCGGCGCCCGGCGCGAAATGCTGATCGGGTTCCTGGCCGAGCCGGCGCTGTTGATGGTGTTGTTCTCCGCCTCGCTCATTAGTCAATCCACTGCGCTGCCCAACATCGTGGAAACAATCGCCCGGCGTGAATTCGCGATTTACCCGAGTCTGGCCTTTGCCGGCCTCGCCTTTACCTTCGTTTCGTTCGCCGAGAACGCCCGCGTGCCGGTGGATAACCCGGCCACGCATCTGGAACTGACCATGATCCACGAGGCGCTGATTCTGGAATATTCGGGACGGCACCTGGCCCTGCTTGAGTGGGCGGCGAGCCTCAAACTTTTTGCCTACTCCTCTATCGGCCTCGCCCTGTTTTTCCCCTGGGGAATCGCCGAGGCAAAAGCGCCATTGGCACTCTTGCTGGCGCTGCCGGTACTGGTGTTCAAACTTGCCATCGGCGGTTTCCTGCTGGCCCTGATCGAAACTCTCTCCGCCAAGATGCGTATCTTCCGCGTCCCCGAATTCCTTGCCACGGCCTTTATGCTGGCGGTGATCGGGATGCTGGTGCATGTCCTGCTGGGCGCATAGCGATGAATACGCTCATCGCACAATTGATCAATCTGTTCGCCTCAGCGATGCTGATCCTGGCCTTCGCCATGCTCTCGCAGCGGCGCATCCTCAGTCTCATTCACCTGTTTACGCTGCAAGGACTGACCGTGGTCGGCGCCACGACCGTCGTCGCCTATGTCACCCATCAGCACCACCTCTATTACTCCGCGGCACTGACGCTGATGCTGAAGGTTTTCCTGATTCCCTTCCTGCTGCATCGCCTGATTGACCGGCTCAATGTCAGGTGGGATGTGGAGACGCTGATCAATATTCCGACCACGATGCTGATCGGCATTTTCATGGTTATCTTCGCCTTCGCCATTGCACCCCCCATCGCCCAGTTGTCACCTTCTATCGCCCGCGGCACGCTGGGGATCGCACTGGCCTGTGTGCTGCTCTCTTTTCTGATGATGATCACCCGATCCAAGGCGGTGCCGCAAGTCATCGGTTTCCTGGCGATGGAAAACGGCCTGTTCTTCGCCGCCACATCGGCCACCTACGGCATGCCGATGGTCGTCGAACTGGGTATCGCGCTGGACGTACTGGTGGGCGCCCTGATTCTCGGCGTGTTCATGTTCCAGATCCGCGAGCAGTTTGACAGTCTGGATATACGCCACCTCGAGAAGATGAAGGAAGACTAGAGGGATGAACACGATACCCATCGTCATACCCGTCGTGTTTGGTGTCCCGCTCTTCGGTGCTCTGGTGCTGGCTCTGGTCGGGCATCGCAATTACGCGCCTGAACTGAATGTCATTTTCAGTCTCGGCACCCTGCTCGCCGCTGCCGCACTGACGACCCAGGTCATCAACTATGGCCCCGTCTTCGCCTGGGACCGGCAATTCTTTATTGACCCGCTGAATGTATTCCTGGTCACGCTGACCGCGTTTGTCGGCTTCACGACTTCACTGTTCTCGCGGCCTTATATGCGGGTGGAGCGCGACCACGGCAGGATGACACCGCGCCGTCTTCGCCTCTATCACAGCATGTACCAGTTATTCAGTTTCACGATGCTGGTGGCACTGATGACCAACAACATGGGCATTCTGTGGGTGGCGATGGAGGCGGCGACGCTCACGACCGTGATGCTGGTAAGCGTCTACAGGACTGCCGCCAGTCTCGAAGCGGCGTGGAAGTACTTTATCCTCTGCGGCGTCGGCATCGCCCTGGCGCTGTTCGGGACGGTGCTGCTCTACATGGCGTCGGCAAAGGTGCTTACCACAGGGGGCGGAGCTTTGCTGTGGACCAGTCTCTACACGGTCAAGACACAGCTGGATCCGAACATCATCACGCTCGCCTTCGCCTTTCTGTTCATCGGCTACGGCACCAAGGTGGGCCTGGTCCCCATGCACAACTGGTTGCCGGATGCACACGCCGAAGGACCTACGCCGGTCTCGGCCGTGCTCTCGGGCCTGCTGCTCAACGTGGCGCTGTATGCCGTCCTGCGCTGCAAGATGCTGGCCGACGGGGCCTTGCACCGACCGCTCGCGGGCCAGTTGATGATCGGCTTCGGTCTCGTCTCGGTGGTAGTGGCAGCATTCCTCCTTTCGCGCCAGAAAGACGTGAAACGCATGTTCGGCTATTCATCCATTGAGCATATGGGTATCATCACTTTCGCTTTCGGTCTCGGCGGACCGGTCGCCAACTTTGCCGGGTTGCTGCACATGACTGTGCACTCGCTGATCAAGTCCGCCATCTTCTTCGCCGTGGGCCATGCAACGCAGAAGGCGGGAACGCAGATCATGGACGAGATCCGCGGCTTGATCAAAGTCAGCCCCACGGTCGGATGGGGATTGCTGCTGGGAACGTTTGCCATCCTCGGCATGCCGCCGTTCGGCGTTTTTGCCAGCGAGTTCCTGATTCTCACCACCGCCATGCGCGAACTGCCCTGGGCAACGCCATTTCTACTGCTCGCACTGGGCGTCGCCTTCGCCTCCATTTTCGGACGTGTCCAGCCCATGGTCTTCGGCGATACCACGGCCCGCCCTCTTGCACATTCTCCGGCCTTGCTGCCGGTCTTTGTCCACCTCGGACTGGGGCTGATGCTGGGTCTCTACATTCCCCCCTATCTGGACACCTGGTATCGCCAGGCGGCCAGCATGATCACCGGTTGAAACCATGTCGATTCCCGGTTTGAATCTGGAAAGTCTCTTCACGCCGTCACCGGTCCGTTTCGGCGTACTGGATGCCGGGTCGTGGCTGGCTGCGGCGCAGGCGGTGGCTGACAACGGCGGCCGACTGGTGTCGTTGTGGGGCACGGAGCGGCACAGCAGCGCATCCGGATTTGCCGTTTCGGCCGCCTACGCAACACAGGACGGCCTGGCCTGGCTCGACCTGCACTTGCCGGCGGGTGAGGTTTCCTATCCGGACTTGTCGCAAATATTTCCCGCTGCAAACCGGATGCAAAGGGCTATGGCGGATTTGCTCGGCATCGCTGCCGCCGGCCTGGAAGATCAACGCCCGTGGCTCAATCATGGCGCCTGGCCGGCGGACTATTTTCCATTAAGGCAGGCCGCCGCCGGCAACACCGGCTTTTCGCATTGCGCGCCGGGCAACTATCCATTTGTCAACGTCGAAGGCGAGGGCGTGCACGAAATTGCCGTCGGGCCTGTCCATGCGGGCATCATCGAGCCGGGGCATTTCCGCTTTTCGGTGGTCGGTGAGAAAGTGCTGCGCCTGGAACAGCGACTGGGTTACAAACACAAGGGTATCGACCAGCGCTTCGAAAGTTTCTCGCCGCTGCAAGGCCATCGCCTGGCGGGTCGCGTCTCGGGCGATTCCACGGTGGCTTACGCCTGGGCCTACTGCATGGCGCTGGAGTCGGCATGGAAGCTGCAAGCGCCAGAGCGGGGCCAATGGTTGCGCGCATTGATGCTGGAGCGGGAGCGTGTGGCCAATCATCTGGGTGATCTCGGGGCGCTCGGCAACGACGCCGCATTTTCCTTCGGCCTCGCCCAGTTCATGCGCCTCAAGGAAGACTGGCTGCGCCTGAACAAGACGATCTTCGGACATCGCTTCATGATGGATCGCATTGTTCCGGGCGGCGTTGCCGGCGATCTCACGGCCGCGGCCGGACAACTCATCCGCGCCCAGTGCGCTGCTGTCGAGGATGAAGTTCGCATTCTGCGCGGCATCTACGATGAACACGCAGGACTGCAGGATCGTTTCATCGGTGCAGGGCATGTCGATCCGAAGCTCGCCGCCCAACTTGGGTTGTGCGGCCTGGCCGGACGCGCCAGCGGCATCGCCTGCGATCTGCGCAACGATTTCCCGCTCGCTCCCTACGCCGCGGCCGACTTCAACATGGCCACGCATCGCAATGGCGATGTCGCGGCACGAGTGACGGTGCGCTTTGAGGAAACGCTGGAATCGCTGCGTCTGATCCGATTTTTCATCGATCACCTTCCGGACGGCCCGGTGGCGATCGATGCGGATACCGATTCGCTGACGGGCTTCGGCGCCGGCTGGATCGAGGGCTGGCGCGGCGAAATACTGGTCGCGCTCGACATCGGCGGTGGCCGTATCCGGCGTTGCCACTGTCATGACCCTTCCTGGCACAACTGGCCGGTGCTGGAACACGCCGTGATTGGCAACATCGTTCCCGACTTTCCGCTCATCAACAAGTCCTTCAACCTCAGTTATGCGGGGCACGACCGGTAATGCCCAGGCAATGATTGTTGCACCACTGAAGATGAAAAAACGCAAAGGCAAATTGAACACCCCCCGCCCCCGTCCCCGCCACACGGCGGAGCTACTCATTAGCTCGCTGCGCTCGATCGGTACGAGGATCGACGTTCCCCGCTGCTGCTATTTTTCACGTTAATGGGTGCAACTTGACATGTGGAATATCCTGAAACAAATCGTCCGCAACGGCATACGGACTGAACCAGCCCCCATGGTTGGCCATGCGCCAGACGCGGAAGCGTCGCGCATTCAACGGGAGATTCTGGATATTCTTGGCCAGGCGCTCGCCATCCGCGTAGTCGACGCGGGTTCGTGCAACGGCTGTGAACTGGAAATCAATGCGCTCGGCAATCCCTATTACAACCTGGAGGGGCTGGGCATCAAATTCGTGGCCAGTCCGCGCCACGCCGACATGCTGCTGGTCACCGGGCCGGTGTCGCGCAACATGGCACCCGCGCTCAAGCTGACTTACGACGCCACGCCTGATCCTAAGCTGGTGATCGCCATCGGCGACTGTGCCTGCGGCGAGGGGATATTCGGCGAAAACTATGCTTCCTGTGGCCGGGTCGCCAATGTCATACCCGTTGACGTCACCGTTGCCGGCTGCCCCCCGGAACCTATCGAAATTCTGCGCGGCATTCTGCAGGCGGTTACTGCCGCCAAGTAGGGCGTTTTGTTATGCCGGCGCTCCGGGAGGACCAAGCGTGCGGCGATCCATGGCCTTGGAACTACCGGGTCGGGCCATACACTCAGGAGACGGAAGTACGCTTGCCAATGGCTTCGAGGATGCCGCGCATCAGGGCGAGCGGCGGCGGCGGGCAGCCGCGGATGACGGCATCGACCGGGATCACGTTCGCTACGGCGCCGCACGAAGCGTAGCTGGTGCCGAACTCGCCGCCGTTGGCGCCGCACTCGCCGACCGCGATGACGAGCCTCGGTTCGGGCATGGCGTCGTAAGTGCGGCGCAATGCCATCTCCATGTGGCGCGAAACGGGGCCGGTGACCAGCAGCATGTCGGCGTGGCGCGGGCTGGCGACGAAATGCACGCCAAAGCGCTCGATACCGTAAAGGGGATTGTTGAGCGCGTGGATTTCGAGTTCGCAACCGTTGCACGAACCCGCATCCACTTCGCGGATGGCAAGGCTGCCGCCGAACAGTTGGCCGATGCCTGCCTTCAGTTGCTCGCCGATTTCGGTCAGCGCGGGTTCGTCGACCCTTGAAATCGGCTCGGTGACAATGCCCAGACGCTGGATTTTTCCGAGAATGCGCAGCATGACTTAACGTGAAACTACTCTTTCGGAGCGACTGGTGATAGTCGAGCGAAGCGAGCTGACTAGAAGCCTCCCCGCGAGGGGAGGATGGGAGGGGCGGGTCTTTAATTTGCCTTTCGCGTGTTTCATCATCAGAGGGTAGTTTTCAGCGATCATGAGCGTTACAGGTCGTGCCCTGAATAGGAACCGTTCACCGACTTGTTGCAGACGGGGAAGTCGGGGACGATGTTGTCATGGATCAACAGTTCGAGCGCTGGCCAGGTGGTCCACGACGGATCACGCGGGAAGAAGCGCGCAACCCGGCCGTCCGCGCCGAAACGCACGAAGCTCAGGATTTCTCCACGCCAGCCTTCGACCAGAGCGAGACCTTCGGCGCCTGCCGCAGGAGGTTTCCAGTCGATGCGGATCGGCCCCGCAGGCAGTCCGGCCAACAATGCCTCGATCAATTCGAAGGAGGCGGTAATTTCTTCAAGACGCACGCGCGCACGCGCATTGACGTCGCCATAATGATGCAGCGGCACCTTGACTGTCAGGCTATCGTAGGGCGGGTAGGGCGCATCGCGGCGAATATCGAAATCCATTCCCGAGGCGCGCCCGACATAGCCGACGCAGCCGAGCGCTTTCGCATATTCAGGCTTGAGCACACCGGCGCCGCGCACCCGGTCCGCCACCGAGGGCAGATCGTTGATGATGGCCATCAGCTTGCCGATCTGTTTGCGCAGGGTGCGGGCTTCATCGCGCATGGTCGCGATGAAGCGCTGCTCCAGATCCGTCGCCACGCCGCCGGGGACGACGCAATCCATCATGAAGCGGTGGCCGAAGGCCTCGCGCGAGACACGCTGCCATTCCTCGCGCAGCCGTGCGAACTGGTAGAAACCGAAGGCGAAGGCGATGTCGTTGAGCATCGCGCCGATGTCGCCGACATGATTGGCGACGCGCTCGCGCTCGCACATCAGGGCGCGCAGCCAGAGAGCGCGCGGCGGCAGATCGAGGCCGACCGCCTTCTCCATCGCCATGCACGCCGCCCAGGTGTGCGCAACGGTGGAGTCGCCCGAGACACGCCCGGCGAGCCGTGCCAGACCCTCGGCATCGCGACCCTCGGCGATCTTCTCGATGCCCTTGTGCGTGTAGCCGAGGCGTTCTTCGAGCTTGAGCACGGTCTCGCCCACCGCCTGAAAACGGAAGTGCCCCGGCTCTATGATTCCTGCATGTACCGGCCCGACCGGTATTTCGTAGACGCCACTGCCCTGGGCAAGCAGAAAGTTGTACTGGTGATCGGCCGGAGTCTGCGCTGGCGGTCGGCCGGCCACAGGGAAATCCCGGCGTAGCGGAAACTCGAAATCCTGCCACGCCTGATGGCGGGTCCAGCGGCGCGCGTCCGGGTGGTCGGGAAAAGCGACGCCCAGCATGTCGCGGATGTGGCGTTCGGGACGGTCGGCGCCGGGATGGGAGGTCGCGTGCGATGACAGGACGGGCGCAGCGCGGGGTACCTCCGTCCGTGCGAGCAGGTAGGCGCCGGCGTTCTCGAAACAGGCGTTGATGCGAATCGTCTCGCCCCTGTCCTCGCCCCAGCCAGCAACCCAGCGCCAGGCCCAAACCTTGGCCTCCTTGCCGAGCTGGCCCCAATCCTCGGCCTGAACCAGGATGAGTTGCGCCGGTGCGAGTCCCGGCGCCACTGGTGCCTCGATGCGCAAGCCGGCATTCGCGAGGCGGTCCAAAAATGACGCGAGGTTATCCTGCGGTGTCATAGAGGCGAAGCCCCGGAGATAAGCACGGTGGCTTGCTCGAACCAGCGCGAGAGAAAGCCGGGGATCGTCAGTCCGAGCCAAAGCACGAAGAACAAATGCACCACCACCGGCAGCATGTTGGCCTCAACCGGCTTCTGTCCCGGTGGCGGCTCGCCGAAGACCATTCTTTGCAGGTGACGGAACAGCCCCGCGAAGGCGACGCCGAAGCCGACCAGCAGCGGAATCGTCAGCCACGGCCAGGTCTTCATGGTAGCCATCAGCAGCAGGAACTCGCTGATGAACACGCCGAACGGCGGAAAACCGGCGATCGCCACCGTGCCGAGCAGCAGCCCCCAGCCGATTGCGGGCTGGGTGCGGATCAGGCCGCGGATCTGGTCGATACGCTGCGTGCCCGCCAGTTGGCAGGCATGGCCGACGGTGATGAAGATGGCGGACTTGGTGAGCGAGTGCACGGTCATGTGCAGCAGCGCGCCGAAGGTGGCGAGCGGCGCGCCGATGCCGAAACCGAAGGTGATCAACCCCATGTGCTCGATGGAGGAATAGCTGAACATGCGCTTGACATCGTGCTGGCGGTGCAGGAACAGGCCGGCGACGGTGAACGACAGCAGGCCGAAGCCCATCATCAGATGGCCGGCGAGGTGAGTGTGCAGCGAGGCATCCACCAGCATCTTGACGCGCACCAGGGCATACAGCGCGACATTGAGCAGCAGGCCGGAGAGCACGGCGGACATCGGCGTCGGGCCTTCGGAGTGGGCATCCGGCAGCCAGTTATGCAGCGGCACCAGACCGACCTTGGTGCCGTAGCCGACCAGCAGGAAGACGAAGGCCAGCGTGATCACCGCCGGGTCCAGGCCGCTGCTTGCCGCGCTATGCAGCACAGTCCATAGCAGTGTGTCATCGCGCGCGCCGCCAAGTTTGCTTTCGGCGGCGAAATAAATCAGCACGGTTCCGAACAGGGCCTGGGCGATGCCGACGCCACAAAGAATGAAATACTTCCACGCGGCCTCGATCGCCTCCGGCGTGCGGTACAGGGAAACCAGCAGAACAGTGGTCAGGGTGGCCAACTCCATGGACACCCACAGCACGCCGAGATTGTTGGTCGACAGCGCGAGCAGCATCGAGAACAGGAAACACTGGTACATCGCGTGATACAGACGCAAGCGCTTGTCGGTGACGCGCCCGCGCTCGACTTCGTGGCGCATGTAGGGGCGTGAAAAAATCGATGTCGTCAGGCCGACAAATGCGGTCAGTACCACCAGGTAAACATTGAAGGCATCTACGTAAAACATGCGGCTGGGGGACAGTTGCGGCCCGTTTTCGAAGACTTCCAGCGCCATGGTGAGCGCGGCGCCGAAAGTCACCACGCCGACCGCCACGTTGATCCAGCCGGCGATCGGACGGTGGCCGACGATTGCCAGCAGCAGACCGCCAAGGAGCGGGACCAGCAGGGTGACTTCGAGCAGCGTCAGCGTCACGAGGGATCTCCCGAAGAAGACTCAGCGGCCGCGTCACGCAGCGGCATGGGCTGATTCGCCTCCGACAGGCGGTTGAACTGGCCGACGTTGAGTGATCCAAACGAGTCTTTCAAATGGAAGAAAAAGACGCCGAACAGGATCGCCGCGACGAGGATGTCGAAGGCCACGCCCAGTTCAACGATCAGCGGCATGCCGTAGGTGGATACCACAGCAGCAAAGAATATCCCGCTTTCCATCGACATGAAGCCGATCACCTGCGCCACCGCAGACTTGCGCACGCACATCAGCAGCATGCCGAGCAGCTCGATGGCGATGCTCACGGCAATGGTATTCCGCGTCGCCAACCCCGACAGATGGATGATCGACTGCGCCACGAAATAGCTGAAGATCACCAGAACCACGCCGCCGAGCAGCAGCAGTGTCGGGTGCTCGATCGCCTCGGCATCGTATTGCATGTTGAGCTTGATGCTGAGGCGGTAGAGCAACCATGGGATCAGCACCACCTTGAGGATGAACGTGAGCGCCGCTGAAACGTAGAGTTCGGGATGTTTGGACGCAATGGCCGTTAGCACCGACACCATTGCGAGCAACAAGCCCTGCCAGGCGAAGGTAAAAATCAGCGGCATCATGCGTGCCTGGGCAAGCATGATGAACGAGGTGAACAAGGCCAGCGCTGCGAACAGAATAATCGCCTGGCTGTAGAGACCAAGAGAGGCAAATTCCATTTAGCCGGTCTCCAGCACCACGTGGGTGAGCATGGCGAGCAACGAGAGCATGAAGGCGAAGCCGAGAAACTGCGGCACGCGAAACAGGCGCATCTTGGCAAGCACGGTCTCCCACACCACCAACAACACGGCCAGCAGCATCAGTTTCGCCATCACGGCAACGACGCCTGCCGCCAGGGCCATGGCGCTGAAGTCGGTCGCGATGCCCAAAGGGACGAAGAAATCAATGATCAGCACCGCGTAGATCATCAGCTTGATTTGCGAAGCCCACTCGATCAGCGCCAGGTGGCGCCCGCCATACTCGAGGATCATGGCCTCGTGCAGCATGGTGAGTTCGAGATGGGTGGCGGGGTTGTCCACCGGAATGCGGCTGGTCTCGGCTACTGCCACCATGGCCAGCGCCAGCAGCGCGAACAGGAACGATGGCCGCAGCACCAGTCCGGCTTGCAGAATGTACCCCGTCGCTACGGACAGGTTGGTTGTGGTCGCGGTCATCGATAACGTAAACACCGCCATGAGCATGGCCGGTTCGGCCAGCGCAGATACCATCATTTCGCGCGAGGCACCCATGCCGCCGAAGGCAGTGCCGATGTCAAGGCCGGCCAGCGCGGTGAAGAAACGCGCCAGGGCAAAAAAACCGACCAGCACGATCATGTCGGCAATCGCGGCCGTCGGCAGGTGCACGGCAACGAGTGGAACCACGGCAGCGGCGAGCAACATCGCGCTGAAGACGATGTAGGGAACGACGCGGAACAGCCAGGAGGCGTTCTCGGCAATGACCATGTTCTTGCGCAGCAGCTTGGCCAGGTTGCGGTAGGGCTGCCAGAGTGGCGGCGCGGCGCGGTTCTGCATATGACATTTGACGCGTTGCAACCAGCCGGCGAGCAGTGGCGCGACGGCGATGAACAGCAGTGTCTGCCCTGCGGCAAGCATCCAGGCCGTCAGCTCACGATCCATAGGAACACCAGCAGCGTGACGAAGGAGAATTTCAGATAGGTATGGATGTTGCCGGTCTGGATGAAACCGATGCGATTCGCCGCGGCGAGCACCATGCGTCCGATCGGAACGTAGCACTTGAGCCACGCCCAGTCGTGGGTGTGCACGCTGTAATGCAGGCTCGTCACGCGTGGAATCTGCCCCTCGCCGGCGAGGCTGTCGATGTGCTCCTCGACCTTCCATACCCCGACGAAAACGCGCCGGATCGGCTGGCTGAAAGCGGTCGAGGTGTATTGCATGCGCTGCGTCAGATGGCCGAAGCCGCAGTCCCAGGCGTCGGTTCTGCGCGCCGGAACGGCGCCACGCTTGAGGAACAGAAAGCCGAAGACGAACACCACGACGATGGCGACCACCACAAAGGGCGCGGAGTACGAGGCCACCTGGGGCGAAATCGGGGTCAGCCACAACCAGCCTTGCGCCGCCGCGGAAGGCAGCGCGTCACGCACCAGGAGCTGGGTGATGGGCGCCATGGTTTCGATCACCGTGGTCGGAAACACGCCGAGCAGCAGGCACAATGTCGCCAGCAGCCCCATCCCAACCAGCATGCCAGGCGGAACCTCGCGTGCGCGGCCGACGCGGCGCGTGCGTGGTTTGCCGAGGAAGGCAATGCCGAAGGCCTTGACGAAACAGGCCGCCGCCAGCGCCCCGGTGAGCGCCAGCAGCGCCGCCGCGATGGGAATCATGGTGCGCAACAGACCATCCTGCAGCACGGGGGCCTGCAACGCCGTCTGGAAGGTCAGCCACTCGGATACGAAGCCATTGAAAGGCGGCAGCGCCGAGATCGCAACGCAGCCGACGAGAAAGAAGAGCGCGGTGACCGGCATGCGATGGATGAGTCCGCCCATGCGATCAAGGTCGCGCTCGTGCGTACGGTGCAGCACCGCGCCGGCACCGAGGAACAGCAAGGCCTTGAACAGCGCGTGGTTTAGCGTATGGTAGAGCGCCGCCACCAGCCCGAGCGTGCCGAGCATGCGATACCCGCTGCCGAAAAAAATCATCGACAGCCCGAGGCCCATCAGGATGATGCCGATGTTCTCGATCGAGTGGTAGGCGAGCAGGCGCTTGAGATCGTGCTGCATCAGCGCGTAGAGCACACCGAGCAAAGACGAGGCGGTGCCGACGATGAGCACGACCATCCCCCATTCCCAGCGCACGTCGCCGATCAGATCGTAGCTCACGCGCACAATGCCGTAGATGCCCATCTTGATCATGGCTCCGCTCATCAGGGCCGAGATGTGCGACGGCGCAACGGGATGCGCATCCGGCAGCCACACATGCAGCGGCACCATGCCCGACTTGATGCCGAAGCCGAGGAAAGCGCAGCCGAAAGCGAGCGTCGCCCACAGTGGCGTCAGATTGGCTGCGCGCATCTGGTCGAAGGTGAGACCACCGCCAAAGGCTGCGAGCACGCCGAAGGAAAGCAGGATGACCAGCGCGCCTACGTGTGCGAGCAACAGGTATAGGAAAGCGGCCTGACGGTTGGCAGCATGCTGGTGCTGATAGACCACGAGAAAATAGCCGCTCAGCGACATCATTTCCCAGAAGATCATGAACACCAGGGCATCATCGGCGAGCAGCAGCATCTGCATGCCGAGCACGAAGAGCGCGGTGAACACGCCAAGCGGGGGCAGGGGCTGCGCTGCCTCGCCCCGCGCGAACTCGCGCGTGTAGCCGGGGCCATAGAACGAAACCGCGACCACCAGCGTGCCGAGCAGCACCAGGAAAAGACCGGAAAGTGGATCGATCCGTACATGCCAGTCGAGCCACGGCAAGCCGAGCGCGAATCGGTCGATGACGGTGAGCTTGGCGAGGAGCGTCCATATCCCGGCTCCGATGCTGGTGGCGCCGGAGAGGAAAAGAAACAGGAAGGAACCGAAATGCAGGAAGCCCGGATGGCGGCGCACGGCCAGCAGGGAAACGGCGCCTGACAACAAGGTGCACATCACCGCTGCATAAGCGAGCAGTAGCGGGGTTCCGATCGTCGCGCTCATCGCGAGAACTCCAACGACAGGAATCTTGCCCGCACCCCTGAACCTCCGTTTTCAAACGCCGACACGCTTCGATCTCGAAGCCCGACAAACCGCCACGCGTTGATGCAACGGTTCGGGTACAACAACTTCAGCGGTCATCAATGACATAGACCGATGAAATTTTTCCAATCATGACACTTCCTGACGGTCTCGACAAGTGTTATGCCATTCGTATTTACGGTTCGGCTAGCCCGGCTGGCAAGATTCATCCTGGAAAAAGCAGTTCACCACGGCAAACACGGCGAAAACACGGAGCATGGGAGGCGTGCGGCCCTCGCCCATTGGGTGAAATGAAGTCCATTGGCAAACTCTTGATTTTTCGCCGTCCCACGGGGATACCACAGGGATTCCCGCTGGTTATTTCCTTTGGTCATGCCCGCCGTGTCGCCGTGGTTCAAATGAGGCTTTCAGGTTCATCAGTTGCGAGCAGAGTCAGCGTCCCGCCAAAAGCTGCCTGAGGTCGGCGGCGATCTTCGCCGCCTCTTCGTCGCTGGCCACGAACAATCGCAGGCGGCCCTGCGGATCATAGATATAAAGTCCCGCCGTGTGATCGATCGTATAGCGGCCGGGTTTTGATCCCGCCTGCTTCTGATAGAAAACCCTGAAGTCTTTCGCCATCGCGGCCGTCTTGTCGGGATCGCCGTAAAGGCCGAGAAACCGCGCGTCGAAGGCGGACACGTATTGCGCCAGCAGTTCTGGCGTATCGCGCTCGGGATCAAGCGTGACGAACAGCACCTGGACGCGATCCGCTTCGCCGCCCAAAGCCTCCATCACTTCGCGCAGCTTGTTCATGGTGGTCGGGCAAACGTCGGGGCACTGCACATAGCCGAAGAAAATCACCACCGCCTTGCCCTTGAAATCGGCCAGCTGGCGCGTCTTGCCGCTTGCATCGGCAAGACGAAAATCACGGCCCCAGTCGCCACCGGTGACATCGGTGGCATTGAAGTGCGCGGATTCCGGACTGCAAGCCGCCAGCAGAATGGCCAGCGCGAGCAGCAGCGCGCGAACAGCAGCTTCGCCTCGGGTGCTGTGAAGAGCAGGCTCTTGGAATCTCATGCCGGACAAACGCGCGAGGAATGCAGTCTCAGGAAAAGTGACTCTACCATGTAGCCTATACTTTCCTCATTCTTTTGCCGTGGAACCTTTCGGTACCGGCGGTCTGAAACTGGAGGTGTTGCAATGAAGAAAATGAAACATGAAAACGAGCTGTTCAAGGCCGCCCTGCTCGCGGGTGTAGAGTATGCCGAAGGACGGGGTGTCGTCGAGTTTGAGCCGACGGACTCGGCAAGCGAGAAGCTGCTTTACATCTACAGATTGCTGGTCCATGACAAAGTCATCCAGCCCCTGCCTGAAGATCAGGTTGCCGAAAAAACCCTGCGCCACAAGCTTGCCATCTGGTATTCAAAACAGCTTCCGGCAAATCACCCGCTTTTGAAATAGGAAGGGTGACGCGCACGATTCAGCCTGAAATTGCATCCATGCCAGCGCAGCGGTGCCGGCGGAGGTGCGAAGCGGGCCTGAAGCGGATTCAAATTCCCGCAATCAGTGCTTCGATTTCAGCGAAGGTTCTTGCCACTTCATAGGTTTGGATTTGCACGCCTAACTGACGGGCGATCTGCGAGGCCGAGAAAATACCCAGCAGAGACTGCTTGCCATCTTCGCGCTGCCCTACGACGAGTGCGTGGGCGCGGCCAACGGCCTTCAGGGTGGCCACGATGTTGCCGACGGAAGCCTTCGTTACGTCCTCGATGCGCAATGCCTCCATGCTTTTCACCGGCACCATGACATCGGCAACGCATAGGTCGCTTCGCCTGCAATGGCGATTTTGGGCCACCAGCACAGGTTTTTCCCCAAGTATGTCGTTGGACGTGATCACCCCGACAATCTTGCTTGCCTCCCCTACCACCAGCAGCAGGCGTACGCTGCGCAAGATCATGGACTGGTTGGCCAGATCAAGAGTGGCATCGCCTGCAATAGTCGCGGAAGGCACCCGGGAAAGGTCCGTCATGACCTGAACCGCCGCAGAATCAGCATTGACTGGGGGCGGATTAAAAGCTTCCAGAACGTAGCAGCCAATGGAGGAAATGATGGTTTGCGGTATAGGTCGATAGGCGATGGAGGCATTCATTTGTTGTATCTCTCATATTGTCGCGTATCAGGGGTAGCCGAGACGCCAGAGCATCCAGCCGTTATCGGAGTTCTAAGGAAATCATAGCAGCCGCGGTACTTATGTAAAGCGGCGTCAATGTCATATCGCATCTTGCTCGGGCGGGTAATCGGCGTCAGGCATATACAATTCTTCGACAGTAAAGCTCCACTGAACTCATGCAACGGGATGCCATCCGCAAACGATAACTCATTGGAATGTCAGCCTCAGGATAATCAAATGACGGAAAAGTAGCCGGGCCAGCGCTCGCCGGCCTGGATGGGAATCCCTGGACTCAGGTGCGCTCGAACACGCCCGCGGCGCCCATGCCGGTGCCGATGCACATCGTCACCATGCCGTACTTGAGCTTCTCGCGTTGCAGCGCATGGACGACGGTGGCGGTGCGTATCGCGCCGGTGGCGCCGAGCGGGTGGCCCAGCGCAATGGCGCCACCAAGCGGATTGACCTTGGCCGGGTCGAGTTCGAGCGTCTTGATCACCGCCAGCGCCTGCGCGGCGAAGGCTTCGTTCAACTCGATCCAGTCGAGGTCCGACTTGGCAATGCCGGCCTGCTTGAGCGCACGCGGAATCGCCTCGATCGGGCCGATGCCCATGATCTCGGGCGGCACGCCGGCCACCACGTAGCCGGCGAAGCGTGCCAGCGGCGCCAGGTTGAACTGCTTCAACATCTTTTCGCTGACCAGCAAGACCGCCGCCGCGCCGTCCGACATCTGCGAGCTGTTGCCCGCCGTCACCGAGCCCCTGGCCGCAAACACTGGGCGCAGCTTGGCGAGATCGGCCAGGCTGCTCTCCGGGCGCGGGCCTTCGTCGGTGTCGGCGCTGCGCTGCTTGAGTTTCACCGCGCCGCTCTTCAAGTCGGGCAGGTGCTCGGCAAACGCGTAAGGCGAAATCTCGGCCTTGAATTTGCCGGCGGCAATCGCGGCCACCGCCTTCTGGTGGCTGTGCACGGCGAAGGCATCCTGCTCGTCGCGCGTCACTTTCCATTGCTGCGCCACCTTCTCGGCGGTAAGGCCCATGCCGTAGGCGATGGCAAGGTTCTCGTCCTTCTCGAAGAAGGCCGGATTGATGGCGATCTTGTTGCCCATCATCTGCGGCATCACCGTCATCGACTCGGTACCGGCGGCGATCATGACATCGGCTTCACCGAGGCGGATGCGCGCCGCCGCGTCGGCCACGGCCTGCACGCCCGAGGAGCAAAAGCGGTTGATGGTCATGCCCGGCACGGTATTGGGCAGGCCCGCCAGCAAGAGACCGATGCGGGCGACGTTCATGCCCTGCTCGGCTTCCGGCATGGCGCAGCCGACGATGACATCGCCGATCAGCGCCGGATCGAGTCCCGGCGCCTGCGCCATGACGGAGCGGATGGCGTGGGCCAGCATGTCGTCGGGACGCACGTTCCTGAACATGCCGCGGCGCTTGGCCACCGGCAGGCGCGTGGCGGCGACGATGTAGGCGTCTTGAATCTGTTTGCTCATTTCGATGTCCTTTGCGTTTCTCAGTTGCGCAGCGGCTTTCCCGTTTCCAGCATGTGGACGATGCGGGCTTGGGTCTTTTCATTCTTCAGCAGCTCGATGAAGAGCTTGCGCTCCACGGTCAGCAGCCAGTTCTCGTCGACCAGGCTGCCGGCCTCGATGTCGCCGCCGCACAGCGCCGTGGCGGCAGCCTTGGCGACGACATAGTCGTGCGCGGAGATCATGCCGCCCTCCTTCATGTTGACCAACATCATCTCCAGCGTGGCGATGCCGGTGCGGCCGCAGACCGGGATGTTGCGCGCCGGCAGCGGCGGCTGGTAACCGGTCTCCGCCAGTCCGCGCGCCTGATGCAACGCGACGTAGAGCAGCTCGTCCGGGTTGAAGATCACGACGTCGGCCTCATCGGCGAAGCCCAGTTCGCGGGCATTCAACGCGCTCTTCGAGACGTTGGCCATGGCGATGGTAGTGAACACCGGCTGGATGAAATCGAAGGGCACGTTGTTCGCGGTCCTGGCGGCATTGCGCGCGGCGCGCAGGGCGAATTCCTTGCAGCCGCCTCCCGCCGGGATCAGGCCGACACCGGCCTCGACCAGGCCGATGTAAGACTCCAGCGCCAGCACGCGGCGGGCGCAATGCATCGGGAACTCGCAGCCGCCGCCCAGCGCCATGCCGCTGACGGCAGCGACGACCGGCACTTTGGCATATTTTAATGTCATCGACGCCTGCTGGAATTCGGCGACGAACTTGTCGAGCAGATCGAACTGGCCGGCCTCGACGGCCTGGGCGATTTCCTGCAGGTTGGCGCCGACGGCGAACGGAGCCTCGTGCCAGATGACGACACCCTGGCAGTGCTGCTCGGCGTAGGCGATGGCTTGGCGCAGGCCGACGATGACGTCGCGTCCCAGCGTATGCATCCTGGTTTTAAAGGAAAGAATGGCGATGCCGGCATCGACCACGGGCAGGCACCACAGGCGCACGCCGGCGTTCTCGAACAGCGTCTCGCCGGCCTTGGCGGGTGCGATCTGCGCGGCGCCAAAAACCTGCTCGGGGAAAATCTGGCGTTGATAGACGGGTAGCTGGGAGCGGCCCTTCAGCACCTTGTCGGCCGCCGAGTACGAACCCGTTGCGGCATGCACGCCCTCAAGCTCGAACACCCAGTCCGGCAGCGGCGCGTTGCACATGGCCTTGCCGGCGTCAATGTCAGCTTTGACCGCTGCGGCGACGGCTTTCCAACCAGCCGACTGCCAGGTCTCGAACGGCCCCTGGCTCCAGCCGAAGCCCCAGCGCATGGCGAAGTCGATATCGCGCGCGTTGTCGGCGATGTCGGCCAGATGGTAGGCACAGTAATGGAACACATCGCGGAAGATCGCCCACATGAACTGCGCCTGAGGATGCGGCGAGGCGCGCAGCGCAGCGAACTTCTCGGCCGGGTTTTTGATCTTCAGGATGGCGTCGACTTCGGGGGCGACGGCGCCCGTCGCAGCGCGATAGTCCTGCACCGCAAGGTCGAGCACCTGAATCTCCTTGCCCGCCTTGCGAAAAATGCCGCACCTGGTCTTCTGGCCCAGCGCGCCCTTGCCGATCAAGGCCGCCAGCCACACCGGCGCGGCGTAGTAGCCGTGCCAGGGATCGTTCGGCAGCGTGTCCTGCATGGTCTTGATCACGTGCGCCATGGTGTCCAAACCGACCACATCGGCGGTGCGATAGGTGGCGCTCTTGGGGCGACCGATCTTCGGGCCGGTCAACGCATCGACCTCGTCGAAGCCCAGGCCCAGGCGCTGCGTGTGATGCATCACGGCCAGAATCGAGAACACGCCGACGCGGTTGGCGACGAAGTTGGGCGTGTCCTTGGCGCGCACGATGCCTTTGCCGAGGCGCGTCACCAGCCAGGATTCGAGGTTGTCGAGCAACGCCGCTCCCGTCTGCCTGGTCGCGATGAGTTCGACCAGATGCATGTAGCGCGGCGGGTTGAAAAAGTGGATGCCGCAGAAGCGCGTGCGCAAAGCTTCGGGCAGCACCGAGGCCAGATGGTTGATCGACAGACCCGAGGTGTTGGATGCGATGATCGCGTGCGGCGCGACGTGCGGCGCGATCTTGCGGTACAGGTCTTCCTTCCACTCCATCTTTTCGGCGATGGCCTCGATGATGAGGTCGCAGCCCTTGAGCTGATCGAGGTGCTGGTCGTAGTTGGCAGCGTCAATGTAGGCGACGCGGTCCTTCGCCGCCAGCGGCGAAGGCTCCAGCTTCTTGAGGCCGTCGAGCGCCTTCCTGACAATGCCGTTGGGCTCGTCCTTGCCGGCGAGGTCGAACAGCAGCACCGGCACGTCGGCATTCGCGCAATGAGCGGCGATCTGCGCGCCCATGACGCCGGCGCCGAGTACCGCCACTTTACTAACGATGAAGTTGCTCATTGGTATATCCATATTCGAAAAGAGAAAATGTAGGGTCATCCCCCCAGGCGCTGGATGGCAGTGATGGTCGGGTATTTCTCATAGATCCCCGAATCGTTGACTTTCATGCTGTATCCACCCGCCACCTCGCGTACCCGCTTGATACGCGTCTTGCGGTTCGTCTGTACATTGTAGGCGTGTACAGTCCCCCATGACCAGTACGGATGTTTGCCATCCATGATGCGATTGCAGCAGTCGTCATACACGACCTAGTCGCCGTCGAAGAAACGAAACGGCTGGCCGCGGCGATCACAGGATGTCATCGCCAGCGGCAGCGGCGTGCACACCTCAAGCCACACTTTTTATGCTCACCGGCGAGCGCGGTTAGGACAGCGGTTCGGCTTCGACGACGATGACCTCGGGTACAAGCCCACGCTCGTGTTCCAGAAGTGGGTACCTTCGCCTCATTGGATCGGGCTTTCTGTAACTTCCCTTGCGCCTCCGATTTCTCCTTCTGCCTTCTGTAGTTTTTCAAGCGAGGCAGTGTCCACGCCACGTGTCTTCAATGCCGAGTCCAACTCCTGATTCAGAGCGCCGATATCCTGATTGCAGGATGATTTTGCTGATGCAATGACCTGATCGATCTCGCCGATGTCGGCTTGAACCTGAGCTTCAATTGCCGCCAAGCGTTTTTTCAACTCGTTTTCGTAAATTTGCCTGCGGACGTTTCGTGTCGACCTGAGTGTATTCAGAGCCTGCTGCTTGATCCTTCTTTTCTCGCTCCAGAAAATCCTGAATCTGCGTCACGGACCCGGGTTTCAACAAGTCCCGTAATGTCTTGCGGGACAAGGGATTTGGCGCGCTCGGCGGGGATCGAACCCACAACCCCTGGCTTCGGAGGCCAGTACTCTATCCATTGAGCTACGAGCGCGAGGGCGCGAAGAATAGCGCTTTTCCCGTGGTCCGTCCATCAAGCAAGCAAAGTGGAGCAAGGCAGATTCGCTACTATAATCACCCGCTTCCGCTACCGCCTTTCCTGCTTGCAGAGGAAACACCATGTCCGACGAACACAAATTCAAACTAGTTCCCCTCATCGCCGGCACCGTTGTCGTCGTCGCCATTCTCGTCACATTGGCCGTCGTGATCAGTCGCGATTCGAAACAGGTCGACGAGGAAGAAGTAAATGCCCGGATCCAGCCAGTGGCCAAAGTTGAACTGGCGGCGGCAGGCGCCACCAGCGGCAGCCGTAGCGGCGAACAGATAGTGCAGGCAGTTTGTGGCGCCTGCCACATGACTGGCGCCGGCGGTGCGCCGAAGATCGGTGACAGCGCCGCCTGGGGGCCGCGCATCGCACTAGGTCTCGATGGCTTGTTGAAGTCGGCGCTGGCCGGCAAGAACGCCATGCCCCCGCGCGGCGGTTCCGATGCCACCGATACCGAATTGGCCCGGGCGATTGTTTACATGGCCAACAAGTCCGGGGCAAGTTTCAAGGAACCCAAGGCTCCATAAGAAAGCAAGGCGCAGCCGCGTTACATGCGGCTGCCATGCAGCTTTGTCTCCGGCCGTGGGGCTGACGCCCCGCTTAACCTTGCTGCGCAAGGTGAGCCTACGACGAAATACCGACAAGGCGCTACGCGCTGGCCTTACAGACCAGCGTCGGCACGTAGTGCCGACGCCTTGTCGGTATTTTCCCAAGTGAAATCCGCGTCCTCGCGGCCAAAGTGGCCGTAGGCGGCGGTCTTCTGGTAGATCGGGCGCAGCAGGTCGAGCATGTTGACGATGCTCTTCGGGCGCAGGTCGAAATGCTTCTTCACCAGTTCGGCGATCTTCTCGTCGGAAACCTTGCCGGTACCTTGCGTGGTCACCCACACGCTGGTCGGCTGCGAAACGCCAATGGCATAGGAAATCTGTACCTGGCACTTGCTGGCGAGTCCGGCCGCGACGATGTTCTTGGCCACATAACGCGCCGCATAGGCGGCGGAACGGTCCACCTTGGACGGGTCCTTGCCCGAGAACGCGCCGCCGCCGTGCGGTGCTGCGCCGCCGTAGGTATCGACGATGATCTTGCGCCCGGTGAGGCCGCAATCGCCCTGCGGGCCGCCGACCACGAAGCGGCCGGTGGGATTGACCAGATACTTGATACCGTTCTTGATGAGTTCCTTGGGCAGCACCGGCTTGATGATTTCCTCGATCACGGCGTCGATTGCCGCTTGCTTCATTTTCGGGCCGTCGGACATTTCCGGTGCATGCTGCGTGGATACTACTACGGTATCGATGGCGACCGCCTTGCCGTCCTGATAGCGAATGGTGACCTGCGATTTGGCGTCGGGACGCAGCCAGGGCAGTACGCCGTTCTTGCGCAGTTGCGACTGTCGCTCCATCAGACGGTGCGACAGATAGATCGGCAGCGGCATCAGCACCGGGGTTTCGTCGCAGGCATAGCCGAACATCAGGCCCTGGTCGCCGGCGCCCTGATCAAGATTGTCGTCATAGGCCTTGTTGACGCCCTGTGCGATGTCGGGCGACTGCTTGTCATAGGCCACCAGCACGGCGCAACCCTTGTAGTCGATGCCGTATTCGGTGTTGTCGTAGCCGATGCCCCTGATGGTCTCGCGCGCGACGTGGATGTAATCGACGTTGGCGCCGGTGGTGATTTCACCGGCGAGCACGACAAGACCGGTATTGCACAGCGTTTCGGCGGCAACACGCGAATGTTTGTCCTGCGCCAGGATGGCGTCGAGAATGGCGTCGGAAATCTGGTCGGCGACCTTGTCAGGATGGCCTTCGGATACCGATTCGGAGGTAAAAAAATATTCAGACATGGAGACTGCTCCTTAAATGTTCCCCAACAATAATCTGGCCCGCGTGACAGGCTCCTGGGGAATCGAGCAGCCGACGCTTTAGCGATATTTGTTTTCCGACGGCATATTTGCGGTCTTCTCCGCCTCGCAAGTTGTCTATTTAACTCGGCGGAAGGCGATAATCTACACTTCCGCTCTATTCGATGCAAGACGACGTCCCCCTAACGCGTATGGTCGCCAGCTCCACACCCGAGGATGAAAATGCGTAAAGGCAAATTGAACGCCCCCCACCCCCATTCCCCGCCCCAGGGCGGGGCTGCCAATCAGCTCGCTGCGCTCGATATCACAACAAGCGCTGTTTCTACTTTTTCACGTTAATGGAGCTCCTGTTCAGGTTGTTGGGTTATCTGCCGCTGCGCGTGTTGCATGCGTTCGGTACCGCACTCGGCGTCGTGGCCTACGTCCTTTCGGAGCGCAGCCGTCGCTACATCCGGCAGAACCTCGCCATCGCCGGCCTGGCGCAACAGGTTTCACCATGGCGCGTGATGATCGAGGCGGGCCGCACGATGATGGAACTGCCCTGGCTGTGGTTGCGTCCGCAGCAGGAAATCGTCGCCAAGGTGGTCACAGTCAGCGGATGGCACCATGTCGACAATGCGCTTGAGCGCAAAAAGGGCATTGTGTTTTTCACGCCACACCTGGGCTGTTTCGAAATCACCGCGCAATACTATGCCGTGAAAGAACCGCTCACCGTGATGTACCGCCGGCCGAAACAGGACTGGCTGATGCCATTGCTTGAAAAAGGGCGCGGTGCGAATTTCCGCCTGGCCACGGCGGACATATCGGGAGTACGTGCGCTGATGAGGACTTTGCGCGCACGCGAAGCGATCGGCATCCTGCCCGACCAGGTGCCGGGCAACGGCGAAGGCGTCTGGGCGCCGTTCTTTGGCAAGCCGGCCTATACCATGACGCTCGCCGCGCGGCTGGCCGCCAGCGACACCACAGTGCTGCTGATTTACGCCGAGCGCCTGCCGCGGGGAGCCGGCTTTCACATCAAGGTGCGACCGTTTACGGAGTTGCTTACCGGCACGCTGCAAGAAAACGCTGCCGCAATCAACCGCGCCATTGAAACCCTAGTCCGCGAATGTCCGCAGCAATACGCGTGGAACTACAACCGCTACAAGGTACCGGCCGGAGCCGAGCCTCCGCCATGACCGCCTTGTTGAGCTACCTGGCGCTGGCATTGATGTGGCTGCTGCACTGGCTACCGCTGCGCGTGACGCGGGCTTGCGGCACCGCGCTCGGCCTCGCGCTCTATTTCGCCATTCCACAGCGGCGGCGGATTGTGATGACCAATCTGCGCCTGTGCTTTCCGCAGCGGAACGAGTCCTGGCGCCGTTCCATCGCGCGCCGCCATTTCATTGCCTTCGCCTGTTCGACGCTTGATCGCGCTTATTTCTGGTGGTCGTCCCGGCAACGCCTTGAACGCCTGATCCGGCTGAATGGCCGGGAACATCTCAAGGACGCATCAGGCAAACCGACCATTATGCTGGTGCCGCACTTCATCGGTCTCGATGCCGCCGGCGTAGTAGTGTCGATGGCAACGCCGGCGATCAGCGTCTATTCACGCCTGAAAAATCCCTACTTCGACGCGCAGTTTCACGCCGGACGGATGCGCTTCAACCAGCCCCTGCTGCTCTCGCGCCAGGACGGCATGCGCCGCGTGCTCAAGGCGCTCAGGGAGGGTTTCCCGTTTTTCTATCTGCCGGACCTGGATTTCGGCGCCAAGGATGCCGTTTTCGTGCCTTTCTTCGGCGTACCCACGGCCACGATTACCGGCGTATCGCGGCTGGCACGGTTGTCCCGCGCCAGGGTCGTGCCCTGCATCGCGCGCATGACGCAAGATGGCTATGACATCACGCTGCTGCCGCCCTGGGAAAACTATCCGGGCGAAAGCCTGGAAGCCGATACAAGCCGCATGAGCGCTTTCATCGAAGCCGAGGTAATGAAAATGCCCGAGCAGTATTTGTGGTCGCACAAGCGTTTCAAGACGCGGCCGCCCGGAGAAAAAGGGGTTTATTGAGCCGTGTCTCGCGCCATTGTCCGGGGCGTCAGCGGTTACCATGATCCGATGTTTACCAATCCTCCTCTCACCGAAATCCGCAGCCTGTTGCAAAAGGTGAAGACCATCGCCATCGTCGGCTATTCGCCCAGGCCGGAGCGGCCGAGCCATCGTGTCGCGGCGGCCCTGCAGGCGCGCGGTTATCGCATCATTCCGGTACGGCCGGCAATCAGCGAAGGCCTCGGCGAAACAGCCTATGCCCGCGTCGCCGATTTGCCCGAGGTGCCCGATCTCGTCGACGTATTCCGCCAGCCCGCGGCGGTCGATGCCATCGTCGACGATTGCATCGCGCTAGGCGTGAAGAACCTCTGGCTGCAGGACGGTGTGATCAATGAAGCGGCCGCGCTGCGCGCACAAGCGGTGGGCATGACGGTGGTCATGGATCGCTGCACGCTGCGTGACCAGGGATTGCTGGCATGAACAAGTTCAGGCCAGCAATCCCTAAGGGAATAAGTGGGCCCACCCCCTATCCCCCGCCCCAAGGGCGGGGGCAATTAGTCACCTCCCCCTCTTGGAGGGGGAGGAAGGGAGGGGAAGCTCAACAATGTGGCTTTTTCCGCGCCACACCGGCGAGGGTGTAATGAAGATCCGCTTCACCAAAATGCACGGCCTGGGCAACGACTTCGTCGTGCTCGACGCCATCAGCCAGCGCTTCGTGCCGAACCCGGCACAGGCGCGCTATCTTGCCGACCGCCATTTCGGCGTCGGCTGCGATCAGATCCTCGTCGTCGAGAAAGCGACTTTGCCCGGCATCGATTTCCGCTACCGGATTTTCAATGCCGACGGCGGCGAGGTCGAACAGTGCGGCAACGGCGCGCGCTGTTTCGTGCGCTACGTGGTCGATCATGGGCTGACGAACAAGCGTGAAATAAAGGTGGAAACGCGCTCCGGCATCATTGCGCCACGCCTCGAAGACAATGGCGAGGTCACGGTCGACATGGGCGTACCGCGCTTTGCGCCGAACGAGATCCCTTTCATCAGCGACTCGGATGCCGCGGTGCAGCCGCTACGGCTGGGCGCGCATGATATCGACATCAGCGTGGTGTCGATGGGCAACCCGCATGCGGTGCAGGTGGTGAGTGATGTCAATACCGCGCCGGTCGCGGTCGAGGGGGCGATGATCGAGTCGCACGAGTACTTTCCGCAACGCGTGAATGCCGGCTTCATGCAGGTGGTCGACCGCCATGCCATTCGTCTGCGCGTGTATGAGCGCGGCGCCGGCGAAACCCTAGCCTGCGGCACGGGCGCCTGCGCCGCCGTGGTAGCAGGCATCCGGCGCGGCCTGCTCGACTCGCCGGTGCGCGTCAGCATGCGCGGCGGCGCATTGTCCATCGCCTGGAACGGGCCGGGCCAGCCGGTATTGATGACTGGCCCCGCCACTAACGTATTTGAAGGTGAAATCGAACTCCCGGAGGAACTATGAACGCCGACGAAGTTGCCAGCTTTTTGCATGCCCATCCCGATTTCTTCATCGACCATGCCGAACTGCTGGCCGAGATGAATTTTTCCAACACGCATGGCGCCAGCGCGGTATCGCTGGTCGAACGCCAGGTCGGCCTGCTGCGCGACAAGGCGAAGCTGCTCGAAGGCAAGCTCGGCGAGTTGATCGGTTTCGGCGAGGAAAACGACATCATCGCCGAGAAGGTGCACCGCCTTGCGGTTGACCTGCAAGGCGCCAACGACATGTCGCGTGCGGTCGGCGCCCTGTATACCCACTTGACGGGCGCCTTTACCGTGCCTTGCGTCGCGGTGCGCCTGTGGGGCATCGCCGCGGGCGATGCGGAAACGGCGGAAGAGTTTCAGCCCGTATCCGACGCCATCAAGCTGGTCGTAAACAGTCTGCAACATCCCTACTGCGGCCCGGTGGAGGGCCAGGAGGCCGCGTTGTGGTTCGGCGAACGCAGCACACCGATCCGTTCCCTGACGCAAATTCCGCTGCGCGAGCAGGGCTTCGGCGGCGCCTGTTTCGGCTTGCTCGTACTTGCCAGCGAAGACCCCTATCGCTTCTACTCCGACATGGGCACGCTGTACCTGTCGCGCATCGGCGATCTTGCTGCCGCCGCTCTGCTGCGCGTGGTCGGCTGAACGACAGAACGGGTTCGCCGTTATTCGAACAATGCAAACATATGCAAAGAGCAACCGGAAAATTTGGCGCGAGCCTGGCCCCTTTAGCTGCTAACGCCTCGGCTCAGCAGCGCGCGAAAACCGCGTCAGCAAAGCACAATACCGCTGTTTCTCGCGTCCGCTGCAGCCGAATGTTGGCATAAACTCATCTACTCCGTGCATGGTCTCGTGACGCGGTCGGAAAGCTCTAACGGCTCGACGTACTCATGCCCTGACTTCATCCTGACCCATAGTTCGGATTCGGTAAAATCTAAATGGCAGGCAGGTATGCCAGACTTGATGCCGGCGCTCTCGCCGGTGATGAGTGTGACTTCGACCTTCCAGCATCGTCCGGACCTTCCATGCGGTTGTTCGGTGACCGTCGTAACTTTGAACTTTGTCTCCTTCGCGACATTTGCGACCGGGACCCAGATACACTTCGGATACTTCAAACCACTGAGCTTGTAGCGCGCCTCATCTTTGGTCGTGGGTGTAACGTCTTGCGGGATGCAATCGTTGGCACCGGACAAGTTGAGCATGTAAGCAGTGAAGTAACTGAAGTGCTCCGCGAGAATCGCATTCTCGCGGAGCGCAAAACACCTGCCGGCGATGTTTGATGCGATCGGTCTGTTCGAGGCCTCGTAGACGTACCACGAGCAGCCATGTAATGCGGCGCTGGCGAGTAGGGCGACGGCGGAACGTAACATGGTAAGATCATTCAGGTGCCTTACGTTGTGGCCAACCGGCGCGGAAAGGAGGTGAAGCCGACTGAAGCGCGTCCGGTTGAGCCGCGTGTTAGGCCCGACCGTGTTAGAAGCGGGGCCTGAGCTTACTCTTGCCTGACTATATCGACCGAGATCTCCACCGCCGGAATCGTTCCTCTGTTCTCAAGCCAGTGTGTGGTGTTCCTATCCTCGGGCCAACCCACTCCCGGCCCATAGTCCGTAGCGACTCCATTCCGATGGTCAGTGATCGTTCCTTGCAGTATGTAGACCGTGCCTGGTCTGTCTTTATGGTCGTGAATCGGGCCGAAGACGCCCCCAGGCTCGATGGTCACCATACGCATTCGAAGTTTGCGCCCTGCCATGCCCTCGATCTCAGGACCAAGGTCAACCGTTGCAAGTAACTTCACCGTAATACCTTTCGTCTCAGGTGCCACCTGTTCGTTGCTCATCGTGCTCTCCTTTCTGTACTTCCTGGGCCTGACGAATGAAAGGGACTTCCCCGTCCCGCGGGTGCGGCGTTAGCTGCAGTCGGCAACAAGTGCCATGATGAAGTTTGCAGTCCACATCATTCAGACCACGAAAGGGGAAGTCCATGAGCATTATCATCGTGGGAATCGATCTCGCCAAGAACGTTTTTGCCGTGCATGGTATTGATGATAACGGCAAGCCGGCATTGGTCAAGCCGAAAGTGGCGCGCGCCGATCTGGCGCCATTGATCGCTCAGTTGGCGCCTTGTGTGATCGGCATGGAAGCCTGCTCCGGCGCGCACCACTGGGCACGGCGCTTCCGCCAGCACGGCCACGCCGCCAAGCTGATGGCACCCAAGTTTGTTGCCCCCTACCGCATGAGCGGCAAACGTGGCAAGAACGACGCGGCCGACGCGGCCGCGATTTGCGAAGCCGTGACCCGGCCCCACATGCGCTTCGTCCCGATCAAGGAAGAACACCAGCAGGTCATCCTGTGTCTGCACCGCACCCGGCAAGGATTCCTCGAAGAAAGAACGGCCACCTACAACCGGCTGATGGAGCGCCCCGGCATCGGCCCGGTGACGGCCAGCGCATTGCCGGCCAGTATCGGCGGCAAGGCCCGCTTGAGCGTAGGGTTAGAATTTGTGGGGAGTTGAGCAATTTTCGGCATTTAGCGTAAGTCCGAACTTATCGGACAGGATGGACACGATATCTTCCGGGGCGATGGTTTGTTTTTCCACTCTCCCATTTTTTACGGTTTTTAGCATATCGCCGAAGAGAATTTTTCTTCCTGCAGAGTCATGCAGCACAATCAATAGTTTTTGCACAAAAATTGCATCCGGGTGCGTGGAGTTGAGGTAATTGGCTGGCACAAAATCAATCCAGTCTTGCGGAGATAGATCAAACGCATACTGATTCGCCCATTCCCCATCAACAAGCGCTTTCAACAAATACTCGTGGTCGTTGATCTTGTTCAGCACGAACGTATCTGCGTCTTGTTTTACTTCAACATCAACCAGGCTCAGCCGCATGGGCGCTCTGATGCCATAACTGCCAAAGCCCAAATCACACAGCCATTCCTCGCCATTTACTCTCAACACAATTGCCATATGCGTTTTCGGTCTTTTGACCGGGTAGAACATAGGCCGAGCCGCCACAAACTGGTAAGGAATGCCAAGCGACTGAAGTGCCATGGCAAAGAGGCCATTGACCTCGTAGCAGTATCCGCCACGATTTCGATTGAGTATCTTTTCGACAATTTCCTCTGGGACCAATGAAATGACTTTTCCGGCCTGAACATCAAGGTTTTCAAATGGTACTGTGAATAACTGGCATCTCATCATTTCAGTTACGGTGGCAATATCCGCTTTGGCACCGCCGTGGTAACCAATTCTGCTGAGATAGCTTTGAAGTGCAAAATTGTCAGCTTTCATGCTTGCGGGCCTTACTGGTTCAATTGTCGTAGAAAAAATTCTAACGTAATGCAGACGTCATCAAAAATATCCACATATGGATACAAATAGCCATATGTGGGAATAATTGCCATATCTAGGCATCTTGCAACCAACGCGCTTGCGGCAGTAGCTGCGATGGGTTGTGCATCGACGATGAGTTCTATGGTCGCGAGTGCTGTCGGTGGCATGACGTCATCACGTGATGTGAATGACAGGACAATAACAGCACGCTAATGAAATGGCAAGACTTGCACTTTTGCGAGCACTCCCCGCTAGCGAAAAAAGGCGTCCTTCATTAGGATAACGGATTAAATGGGCCTATCCTCAGACACTTCCAGGTCAACATGACTTTATGAAACCGCCGCGCAGCAAAGCGCCCCTCCCGATCCCGAAGCAACCCGGCGCCGCCAGGAATCCGGCGCTCAAACAACTCGCGCCATCGAAAGGCGATCAGAAGAAAGCGGTCGCCGCCAAGATGGGGCGCATCGTGCAGCGCTATCAGGGGAAATAACGTTCGTATAAGTCCCGAGTTTGTCGTCCCCGCGCAGGCGGGGACCCAGTGGCTTTGCATTAAAAAAGCTGGTTTCCCGCCTTCGCGGGAATGACCGAAGAGAATCCCCGTGCGGATGACGGGTGCTTTTATTGAGGGTTCCGTCAAGAATGCAATACCACACCCGCTACTCTTCGACTTCCTGCGGCCGGAAGCTGTCGCTGAGTTTCTTCTGCGTCTGCGGCGGCACGGCAGCATAGCGCGCCAGGTCGATGCTGTAGCTGCCCTTGCCGCCGGTGAGCGACTTGAGCCGCGAGGCGTAGTCGGCGATTTCGGCCAGCGGCACTTCGCCGCTCAGCGCCACATTGCCGTAGCCGCGTGGTTGCGTGCCGGTGACATGGCCGCGCCGGCTCGACAGGTCGCCGGCAATGTCGCCCATTGCGGATTCCGGCGTTGCCACCTCGATGGCGACGATCGGCTCCAGGACAATGGGATGGGCGGCGCGGATCGCGGCGAGCGCCGCCTTGCGTCCGGCGGAGAAGAAGGCCACGTCCTTGCCGTCCACCGGATGGCTCTTGCCGTCATACACAATGACGCGCAGATCGGTCACCGGGAACCCGGCGATGACGCCGTCGGCCAGTGCCTGACGCACGCCCTTTTCCACCGAGGGGATGAAGACGCCGGGGATGACGCCGCCCTTCACCTGATCGACGAATTCGAAACCGGCGCCGCGCGCCAGCGGTTCGAGGCGCAGGTACACCTCGCCGAACTGGCCGGCACCGCCCGATTGTTTTTTGTGGCGGTGGTGGCCTTCGGCCGGCGCCGTCACCGTTTCGCGGTAGGGAATCTGCGGCGGCCGCGTATCCAGCTCCAGCTTGTATTGGCTTGCCAAACGTTCCAGCTTGTAGCGCAAATGCATTTCGCCGAGGCCGCGAATCACGGTCTCGTGCGTGGTGGGGTGGCGCTCGATCTCGAAGCAGGGATCTTCCAGCACCAGCTTGTTCAGGGTGTCGAACAGGCGCTGCTCGTCGCCCTTGCGCCGGGTTTCCACCGCGAGGCCCTGCATCGGCTGCGGAAATTCCAGCGGCTTCAAGTGGATGTGGTCCTCGTCGTGCGAATCGTGCAGCACGCAGTCGAACACGATGTCCTCCACCTTGGCGATGGCGCCGAGGTCGCCCGGCAGCAGCTCATCCACTTCAACATAGTCCTTGCCCTGCAACTGGTAGAGGTGGCCAATGCGGAAGGGCTTCCTGCCATCGCCGGCGAAGAGCTGGCTGTCGCGCCGCAGCGTGCCCTGATGCACGCGGAAGATGGCGACGTTGCCCATGTAGGGATCGGCCACCATCTTGAAGACATGCGCCAGCACATGACGATCGGGTTGCGGCACGGCGCTGAAGGGTTCGCCCGCAGTACCGGGTTCGCCGCGGTAAAAGGGCGGCGGATTGCCTTCCGCCGGATTGGGCGCCAGCGCGGCCAGGGCGTGCAGCAATTGCGGCAGGCCGGCGCCGGTCTTGGCCGAGACGAACAGGATTGGCACCAGATGGCCTTCGCGCAGGGCCTTTTCAAAAGGGGCATGCAGTTCGCCGGCATTGGGGTCGGCGCCCTCTTCCAGATAGCGCGCCAGCAGGTCTTCATCTTCTTCCACCAGTTGATCGATGAGGGCGCGGTGCGCCTGCTGCACCGAATCGAAATCCGCATCGCCGCTGTCGTGCTCCAGTACTTCCACCACGTCGTGGCGATCATGCGCGGGCAGGTCGAGCAGCATGCACTGCCTGCCGAAGCGCTCGCGCAATTCGGCGACGAGGCCGGGCAGGTCGAGATTATCGGCATCGATCTTGTTGATCACGATCATGCGCGCCAGATTGCGCGCCGCGGCGGCGCGCATCATGCGCTCGGTGGCGAGCTCGATGCCGGTCTGCGCATTCACCACCACCAGCGCCGTATCCACCCCGGCCAGGGCGGCCAGGGCGGGGCCGGAAAAATCGGGATAGCCCGGCGTGTCGATCAGGTGCAGATGCACATCTTCCCAGGCGAAATTCACCAGGGCCGAATTCAGCGAATGCCCGGCGCTTTTTTCCTGCGCATCGAAATCGCAGACCGTGTTGCCCTTTTCCACCGCGCCGCGCGCCGCAATGGCGCCGACGGCATGGAGCAGCGCTTCCGCGAGCGTGGTCTTGCCGGCTCCGCCGTGGCCGACGAGGGCAATGCTGCGAATCGCTTCAGTGGCATAGCGGTCCATGGCGTTCTCCCGTGCAATTATTTGCCGGAGATTTTACCCCGCGTACCGTAGCCGGCAGGTGCGGCGGCGAGATGGCATTGCCATCGATCCGGCAGCAATGCGACAATCCTCACTCACAACACTCCACCCGGCCAGACATGATCGCGCAATTCTTTCCCTATGGCGTGCAGCAGTACCTGATCGGCGGCCTCTTGATCGGCGCCGGCATCGCGCTGCTGTTCGTCACCACCGGACGCCAGGGCGGCGCCAGCACTTTTTTCAGCGCGGCCTGGTCGTATGTGTCGAACACGCCCTTCTTCCAGCAGCCGCTGCTGCGCAACACGCGACAATGGCGTTCGATCTATGCGCTGGGTCTGCTGCTGGGCGGCGTGCTGTATGCCGTGCTTGGCCTGCCCATCCTGCCCAGCGCCATGCCAGCCTGGAAGCTCGCGCTGGGCGGCGTGTGCATCGGCTTCGGCGCACGCCTCGGCGGCGGCTGCACCTCCGGCCACGGCATCTGTGGCATGGCCTCGCTCTCGGCCGGCTCGCTGGCCATCGTGTGCACCTTCCTTGGCACCGGCATCATCACCGCGATGGTCATCGCAAGGCTCGGCGGCTGACATGACAAAGACATCCACAACACTCAGTCAAATCGCCACCTCATTTGCCACCCTGTTGAGCGGCGTGATCTTCGGCTTCGGTCTCTCGTGGGCCACCATGATCCGGCCTGAATCGGTGATCAACTTCCTTACCTGGCGCGACCTCGGCCTGCTGCTGGTGCTGGGCAGCGCCACCGGCCTCAACCTGATCGTGTTCCAGCTCGTGCCGCGCCTGCGCGCACGCTCCCTGCTCGGCGCAGAATTCGAAAAGCGGCCCTTCACGCTCGATCGGCAAAGCCTGCTCGGCGGCGCGCTGTTCGGCGTGGGCTGGGGCATCTGCGGCGTCTGCCCGGGGCCGGCGCTGACCGGTATCGGCGCGGGCAACTTCGATCTGCTCATCGCCCTGGCCGGCATTTTCGCCGGGGCCTGGTTGCACGGGCTGTGGGCCAACCGGCAGTCAGGCAAGACCAACGACGCACAGCAGCTCGTCTGATTCGGCAACACCAGCCGGCCCGGGCGAAAAGACCGGCACACAACAGGAAAAGGGGAGGCCCCCGCATGACAATCCACTTCCAGCGCTCGATGCAACGTCCGCTGGTACTGCTCGCCAGCCTGCCGCTCACCATCGTCTGGCTGGGCCTGCTCTACATGTTCGGCATGGAGTTTCTCGAAAACTCGCCGCGCGGCTTCTGACAAAACATCGAGTGGGCCGCCGAGACCCTCACCACCACCAGCTATGGTTACGACTTGCACTGGCAGCACCCGCTGACGAACCTGCTGGTGATCGCCACCGAACTGCTCGGCAAGTTCTTCGTCGTGCTGTTTTTCCCGATCTGCGTGCTGCCCTACACGGAAGAGCGCTTCGAAGCGCGCCTGCAGCGCCACCTGCCGCCGATGGCCGGGCGCGGGCGCTGCGCGATCTCGGCTACGACGTGGCGGCGGGCTCGCCTACCGCCTGTTCGAAGAAGGCAGCGACGTGGTCGAGCAAAATCTCAAGTTCACGCGCATGACTGCCGGCAGCCTGATCGGTGCCCACCCATGGCGCGCCGGCACCGGCAGGAAAAGCGGCGCCGCGATCATCGCCATCGAGCGCGGCACGGAAGTATTCACCGAGTTCGACGATGCATCCATCATCGTCGCGGGCAGATACGCTGTTCATCTGCGGTACGGCGAACAGTCTGGAAAAGTATGCGAAGGCCTACGGCGCGATGGTGGCGGAGAAAACCTCACCCAAGTCCGCTTGACGCAAGCGGAACGCCAGTTACCGAAGAGATCCTGAGCGACTTGAGCCTCGTGTCCTCAACGGGATTCGCTCTTCAGCGAACCGGAAAACGCGCCTACCGGCGTATCAACCATAGCGCCCGCCCGTGACGTGCAGTACCTCGCCGCTAATGAAGCCGGCGCGTTCGCTGGCCAAAAAAGCCACAGCATCAGCGATGTCATCGGGCTGCCCCACACGTTTGATTGACTGCATCTTCACGGCTTGTTCCTTGATGGTCTCGTAGGTGGGCAGCGTCTGCACCATCTCCGTTTCTATAACCCCGGGCGCGATGCAGTTAACCGTAACGCCGAAACGGCCTTCCTCCTTCGCCAGCGCCTTCGCCATACCAATCAGGCCAGCTTTGGCGGCCGAGTAATTGGCCTGCGTCGGGCTGCCAAGATGCCCGCGCGAACTGATGTTGATCACGCGCCCCCAGCCCTGCTTGATCATGTGCGGCATCACTGCTTTAGTCATCAGGAATGCACCCTTGAGTATCACATGGATCACCATATCCCAGTCTTCCTCGCTCATCTTCACGAGGTAATTGTCACGCGGGAAACCGGCGTTATTGACCAGGATATGCACACCACCGAAGGTGGCAACGGTTTCGTCGACCAGCCGCTGTACGTCGCCGGCCTTGGTAATATCCCCAATCACGCAGTGCTCCAAGAGGCCCTCGGCACGCAGCTTCGCTGCGGTTGCTTCGGCATGTTCGCGCAAGATGTCGGTGACGACCACCTTCGCTCCTTCCTGGGCCAGCCGCCTCACAGTGGCAGCCCCAAGGCCGCGGCCCGAACCCGTAACGATCGCAACCTTGTCCTTCAATCCCAAATCCATACCAGCTTATACGTCGATGTTGCGCGCATACAGCGCATTGCCCTCGATGAAGGCGCGGCGCGGTTCGACGTCGTCGCCCATCAATGTGGTGAAGATTTCGTCGGCGGCGATGGCGTCGTCGACTTGCACCTTGAGCAGGCGGCGCACGGCGGGGTCCATGGTGGTTTCCCACAACTGTTCGGGGTTCATTTCGCCGAGACCTTTGTAGCGCTGTTTGCTGAGACCGCGATCGACTTCGGCGAGCAGCCAGGTGATGGCATCGGCAAAGCTGGCAATCGCGGATGATTTTTCGCCGCGGCGGATGACGGCGCCCTGATTGATGAGGCCAGCGATCATCTTCGTGGTCTGGCTGATCTGCTGCCAGTCGCCGGAGATCAGGAAGCCTTCGTCAATGTTCGAGACGCGCAGGTTGCCGTGGCGCATGCGTTCGATGCCGATCGACCAGCTCTCGATCTTGTCGTCATATTCGGCCTTGATGGCGAGATGCGGCAGGTGCGCCTTGAGCGCGGCGGCGCTGGCGCTGGCCTTTTGTTCGCCGCCGAGTTCGAGCACCACCCCGCGCGCGAGCACGGTGTGCAGCACTTCGCTATCGACGAAGTCGGCGAGGCGATTGATGATGGCTTGCGAGGTGATGTAGCTCTTCGCCAGCTCGTTCAATGCATCACCGGTGATTTCAGCGGCGCCGCTTCTCGGCAACAGCGATGCGCCTTCGATGGCAAGCGCGAGCAGATGCTGGTTGAGGGCGGCCTCGTCCTTGATGTAGAGCTCGCTCTTGCCGTGCTTGATCTTGTACAGTGGCGGCTGCGCGATGTAGATGTAGCCGCGCTCGACCAGCATCGGCAGCTGGCGGTAGAAGAAGGTAAGCAGCAGGGTGCGGATGTGGGCGCCATCCACGTCGGCATCGGTCATGATGATGATGCGGTGGTAGCGCAGCTTGTCGATGTTGAAGTCGTCGGCGCCGATGCCGCAGCCGAGCGCGGTGAGCAGGGTGACGATCTGCTCCGAGGAGAGCACCTTGTCGAAGCGCGCCTTCTCGACGTTGAGCACCTTGCCGCGCAACGGCAGGATCGCCTGGAACTTGCGGTCGCGGCCCTGCTTGGCGGAACCGCCGGCGGAATCGCCCTCGACCAGATACAGTTCGGAAAGTGCCGGATCCTTTTCCTGGCAGTCGGCGAGTTTGCCGGGCAGACCGACGCCGTCGAGCACGCCCTTGCGCCGCGTCATGTCGCGCGCCTTGCGCGCCGCTTCACGCGCACGGGCGGCTTCGACGATCTTGCCGCAAATGATCTTGGCATCGGCCGGGCGTTCCAGCAGGAACTCGGCAAGCTTGGCGGCAACCACATCTTCGACGGCGGGACGCGCCTCGGAAGAGACCAGCTTCATCTTGGTCTGCGAGGAAAATTTTGGGTCGGGCATTTTCACCGAAAGCACGCAGACGAGGCCTTCGCGCATGTCGTCGCCGCTGATTTCGACCTTGGCCTTCTTGGCGATTTCGTGTTCGTCGATGTACTTGTTGATCACCCGCGTCATCGCGGCGCGCAGGCCGGTGAGGTGGGTGCCGCCGTCAGACTGCGGAATGTTGTTGGTGAAGCAGAGCACCTGTTCCTGGTAGCTGTCGTTCCACTGCATCGCCACTTCGGCGGTAATGGTGACGCCACTGTCGCCGACTTTTGATTCGCCCGAGGAGAAGAATACGTTGGGGTGCAGCACGGTCTTGCTGCGATTGATGTAGTCGACAAAGCCCTTGACGCCGCCGGAGAAGGCGAAGTCTTCTTCCTTGTTGTTGCGCTGATCGACCAGCTTGATCTTGACGCCATTATTGAGGAAGGAGAGCTCGCGCAGGCGCTTGGCGATGATGTCGTAGTGGAATTCGACGGCGCCGAAAATTTCTTCGTCGGCCAAGAAATGCACTTCGGTACCATGGTTTTGCGTATCGCCGAGCAGCTTCATCGGGCTGACTTCGACGCCGCCGACTTTCTCGATGATACGGTCGGTGACGTGGCCGCGATTGAATTCGAGGAAGTGTTTCTTGCCGTCGCGGCGAATGACTAGGCGCAGCCATTTCGACAACGCATTGACGCAGGAGACGCCGACGCCGTGCAGGCCGCCCGAGACCTTGTAGGAGTTCTGGTTGAACTTGCCGCCGGCATGCAGCACGCACATGACGATTTCGGCCGCCGAGCGTTTGGGCTCGTGCTTGTCGTCCATCTTGACGCCGACCGGAATGCCGCGGCCGTTGTCGGCGACGGAGATGGAATTGTCGGCGTGAATGGTGACCGTGATGTCGTCGCAATAACCGGCCAGCGCTTCATCGATGGCGTTGTCGACGGTCTCGAACACCATGTGGTGCAGGCCGGTGCCGTCCGACGTGTCGCCGATGTACATGCCGGGGCGCTTGCGCACGGCCTCCAGCCCTTCGAGTTGCTGAATCGATGATTCGTCGTAGCCGCCATTGCCCTGCGACAATGTTGCGGGTTGCTGCTCGAGATTCTGCTCAGTCATGGTTTTCCAGTATCTACTGCGGGTTGCTACCGTTCGTGGCGAGCCTGTCGAACCATGAACGAACTGCGTACTTGCAAATGCCCATCATCCTTCGTCTGGCTCAGGACTTCAGGGCGAACAGATTACGTTGTTTCTCAAATTCGCATCGGCATGACGACGTACTTGAAGTTCTGCTGTCCGGGCAGCATGAACAGCGCGCTTGAATTGGAATCGGCGAGATGACACTCGATGGTTTCGCAATTCAGGTTGTTGAGCACGTCGAGCAGGTAGGTGACGTTGAAGCCGATATCGAGGGCTTCGGCGGAATACTCGACTTCGATTTCTTCCTGCGCTTCTTCCTGCTCGGCATTGTTGGAAATAATCTTCAGGCTGCCGGCGCCGAGGACGAGGCGCACGCCGCGGAATTTTTCATTGGTGAGAATTGCCACGCGCTGCAGCGAATGCAGCAGGCCGTCGCGTGAGAGCTTGATGATCTTGGTGTGATTCTGTGGGATGACACGCTCATAGTCGGGGAACTTGCCGTCGATCAGCTTAGAGACGAATTCGATGTTGCCGAAGCGGAACTGCACCTGGGTCGGGGCGAGCACGATTTCCAGCGGGTCGTCGTTGTCGGCGAGCTGGCGCGATAGTTCGAGCACGGTCTTGCGCGGCAGGATGACTTCCTGGCGCTGATGCGAATCGGGCAGGGTTTCGGCAGCGTAGGCGAGACGATGGCCGTCGGTGGCGATGACCCGCATCTCGTTGTCCTGCACCACCACCAGCAGACCATTGAGGTAGTAGCGGATATCCTGCTGGGCCATGGCGTACTGCACCAGGGCAAGCAGGCGCTTGAACTGTTTCTGCGTGATGTTGATTTTGGTTTTTGCGCCGTCCGCTCCCGCCATGCGCGGGAAATCTTCCGCCGGCAGGGTTTGCAGGTTGAAGCGGCTCTTGCCGGCCTTAAGCTGCAGGCGTCGGTCTTCATAATTCAGGCTGATCTCGGCAGTCTCTGGCAGTGAACGCAGGATGTCCTGCAGTTTGCGCGCGGCGACGGTCAGCGCAGCCTTGTCACTGCCGCCGGTGACTGCCGCGGTGCGAATCTGGATTTCAATATCGGTGGCAAGCAGGGTGAGCTGATCGCCGTCTTTTTCCATCAGCACGTTGGAGAGAATCGGCAGGGTATGCCGCTTCTCGACAATGCCGCAAACGGATTGCAACGGAGACAGAAGTTGGTCGCGGGGGCCTTTAAATAAAAGCATCTTTATATAACTCCTGTTAACAATAGGACATTGGTCCGTTCTGTGGAAAATACGATATTGTATTTTGTAATCATCGACTTAGTTACTGTATAAAGTTCTGGGCAACTTGCATTCGACACTGTGGATGATTGTGGGCAGTTTGGCACTTGGCTGGGTTATGGTCTTTTGTCCACAATCTATACAATGTTCGCCAAGGGGTTATACATAGTGATCATTTGCCTTGATTACCCTTTTAACGTTTGCGTGAGGACGAGCAAATCGTTGTTGAGAACGCCGTCCTTGGCGCGCAGACCGATGATGGTACGGTAGGCATGCAGTACGGTAGTGTGATCACGTCCGCCGAATGCCTCGCCAATCTCGGGTAGACTGTGGGCAGTGAGCTCTCGTGACAGCCACATGGCAACCTGGCGCGGGCGCGCAATGGCGCGCGTGCGTTTGTGTGAATACATGTCGGCAACCTTGATGTTGTAGTAGTCGGCAACGGTCTTCTGGATCAGGTCGAGCGTGAGCTGGCGGTTGGTGGCCCCGATCACATCCTTCAGGGCTTCCTTGGCGACTTCAATGTTGATGTCACGGCCATGAAAGTGGGCGAAGGCAAGGACCCGGTTCAGGGCGCCTTCGAGTTCGCGCACATTGGAGCGCAGGTTTTTGGCGATCAGAAAGGCGACATCGTCGCTGATGTCGATGCGCGAGGCTTCAGCCTTTTTCTTGATGATGGCGACGCGCATTTCCAGCTCGGGTGGTTCAATCTGAACCGTGAGGCCCCAGTCGAAGCGGGAAATAAGGCGGTCTTCAAGGCCCTGGATATCTTTCGGATAGGTATCGCAGGTAATGATGATCTGTTTCTTGGCTTCGACCAGCGCATTGAAGGCGTAGAAGAATTCTTCCTGGGTGCGGTCCTTGCCGTTGAAAAACTGGATGTCATCGATCAGCAGCAGGTCGAGATTGCGATAAAGACGCTTGAAAGTATCGAATGCGCGTTGCTGGTAAGCGCGCACGACATCGGAGACGAAGTCTTCGGCGTGGCTGTAGCGCACTACTGCCTTGGGGTTTGCCATCAGCACCGCATTGCCGATGGCATGAATAAGGTGTGTCTTGCCAAGACCGACGCCGCCGTACACAAACAGCGGGTTGTACGACGTGCCGGGATTCATGGCGACCTGTTGTGCGGCGGCGCGAGCCAGATCGTTGGCGCGCCCGGTGACCAGGGTATCGAAAGTGAAATCGGCGTTGAGGCGGGTTCTGTCGTAGGACGGGTCGCCAATATGATTGCGCGATGAAGAAATCGGCAACAGAGAAGCAGCAGGTACCGGAGCAGCGGCATCATTAGCTGCTTCAGCTGCGGGTTCCGATTTGAGGGCTTCACACAGGCTGAGACTGACGTTGACTGGCTCGCCATAGAACTCACGGCTCAAGGTTTCTATCTTGCTCATGTAGCGCTCACGCACCCACTGCAGGATAAAGCGGTTGGGGGCAAGAACTCGCAGGCGGCGCGGTTTTTCGTCCGCATCTTCAAAGCGCAGGGACTTGATCCACGTGTTGAACTGTTGCGCGGGCAACTCACGCTCAAACTGGCTCAAACACGCCGACCAGAATTCACTCATGTTCTCGTTATCCCCTGAAAACAGCCAAGATCAAAAGATCTTTTGTATGCGTGTGGTCTTTTTTGTAAAGGATTTTCGCGGGAGCAGGTCCCAAATGCGAGAGGGGATTCTAGCCGTTTATCGGAAAGTTATCCACAACCCAAGAATGATTTTTTAAGTCCCCGATTGCCGTTGGTTATCTGAAAGCGATCTTTTCTTTTGGCTTGGCAGAGTGGTGCGGAAACTATACAATTGCGCGTTTCTCTTCTGCCGGAAGGCACCCCCATGAAACGTACCTATCAACCTTCCGTCGTGCGTCGCAAGCGTACTCACGGCTTTCTCGTTCGTATGCGCACCAAAGGCGGTCGTGCGGTGATCCGCGCACGTCGTGCCAAGGGCCGTCATCGCCTGTCTGTCTAATTGCAGGTGGCCCGAGTTGGCCAATGAGCGTGGCTGGTGAATTCTGTTTTCGTCCGCGACACCGCTTGCTGCAGGCTGCTGAATACACCGGTGTTTTTGGGCAACGTCGAGTCTTGCGTGGGGTTTTGCTTGATTTGCATTTCAAGCCTGGCGCCACAGAGTCGGCTCGTCTGGGTCTGGTGATTCCCAAACGCAATGCCGCGCTTTCGGTGACACGCAATTATTGCAAGCGGGTGACTCGCGAGTTTTTTCGGCAACGTCGTGCCGGGTTGCCTGCACTGGATCTGGTGTTGCGCTTGGCGCGACCCATCAAATCGACAAGTCGCGAGTTCCATGACTCGTTGGGGCCTGCCTTGCGCGAGGATTTCGACAAGCTGCTGAAACGATTGCCGCGATGAAACATCTACTGTTGGCTTTCCTTGTTCTGCTGATTCGCGCTTACCGGCTGCTGGTGAGTCCTTTATTGGGCCGTCATTGCCGCTTTCATCCCAGTTGTTCCGAATACGCCCTCGAAGCGCTGCGGCGCCATGGCTTGTGGCAGGGCTCGCGGCTGGCGCTGCGCCGTATCGGCAGCTGCCACCCCTGGCATGCCGGCGGCTTCGATCCTGTCCCCTGACTTTTTGCTGCCCAGACCCTATGGATAACCGTCGTTTGATGTTGCTTGCCATCTTCGGCTTTTCGCTGCTGATGCTCTGGGAGGCCTGGCAAAAGGAACATCAGGCCCCGTTACCCGCCACCGTCGCCAGTATTGCCCGGCCGGTGGCGTCCTCTGCGGGTGTTCCAGTGCCGACTACGTCGGTGCCGAATGCTGCCGTGCCGACCGCGAGTGCGGTACCGGAAGCGGTTGGTACTGCCGGCGCCGCAACAGCGAAAGCGACGGTGAAAACCGATGTGCTGGTCGCGGAGATATCGGCGCAAGGCGGCGATCTGGTGCGACTTGAGTTGCTCAAGCACAAGGCAACCGACGATACAGACAAAAATTTCCTGCTTTTCGACTCCGGCGAAAAAAACATTTACGAGGGTCAGAGCGGGCTGATTGGGAGGGGCTTGCCCAACCACAAGACACTCTGGCAACTGGTGCCCGGCAGCCTTGAATTGAAGCAGAGTGAAGACGTCGTACGTGTTGCGCTTCAGGCGCCATTGGAGAGCGGCGGCAAGGTAGTAAAGACTTACACCTTCCGGCGTGGTAGCTATCTGATCGACGTCGATTATCAGTTGTTCAATCAAGGTATCGCACCTCTGCAAACAAGCGCTTACTTCCAGATAACGCGTGACGGGAAGCCGGCCGAGAGCGCCAGCCCGAGCGTAATGGGAATGGGTGCGGTGACATTTACCGGTCCTGCGATCTACACCGATAAGGAGAAGTTCCAGAAGGTTACCTTCGCCGATATCGACAAGGACAAAGCCAAGTACGCCACCAGTGCTAATGATGGATGGATAGCCCTGGTACAGCATTATTTCGTCAGCGCCTGGCTGCCGAAGGAAGGCGTTGCGCGCGAGTTCTATATTCGCAAGCTTGGCGACAATCTCTACTCGGCCGGCGTGATCGTGCCTTTCCCTGCCGTGGCGCCAGGCGCCAGCGCCAATCTCGGAGTGCGGCTCTACGCCGGACCGCAGGAGCAGAACAAGCTTAAACAGATCGCGCCGGGCCTCGACCTGGTGGTCGACTACGGCTGGCTGGCGGTAATTGCTCAACCGATCTTCTGGGTAATGGAACTGATCCACCGTATGGTCGGCAACTGGGGTTGGTCGATCATCCTGCTGACGGTGCTGATCAAGGCGGTGTTTTTCCCGCTTTCGGCCGCGAGCTACAAGTCGATGGCGAAGATGCGTTTGGTCATGCCGAAAATGACCAAGCTCAAGGAAATGTACGGTGACGACCGCGCCCGGCTCAACCAGGAAATGATGGAACTATACAAGAAGGAAAAGATCAATCCACTGGGCGGTTGCCTGCCGATCGTGGTGCAGATTCCGGTCTTCATCGCGCTCTATTGGGTGTTGCTGGGCGCCGTGGAAATGCGCAATGCGCCCTGGTTGGGCTGGATCACCGATCTTTCGGTGAAGGATCCTTATTACATTCTGCCGCTAATCATGGGCGCAACGATGCTGATCCAGACCAAGCTTAATCCAACGCCACCGGATCCGATGCAGGCCAAGGTGATGATGATCATGCCCATCGTCTTCACCGCCATGTTCCTCTTCTTTCCGTCCGGCCTCGTCCTTTACTGGGTGGTCAACAACGTGCTGTCGATCGCCCAGCAGTGGCAGATCACGCGCATGATCGAAGGTGGAAAGAAAACAACAACCTGACACCATTGCCGCCATTGCCACGCCACCGGGCCGTGGCGGCATCGGCGTTGTGCGTGTGTCCGGCCCTGCGCTAGCCGAATTCGCTGAGCGCCTCTCCGGCAAGAAGCCGCAAGCGCGGCGCGCAGTTCTAACCACATTCAAGACTGACGACGGGCAGGCCATCGATCAAGGCATCCAATTGTATTTCCCCGCGCCGCATTCCTTCACCGGGGAAGATGTGCTCGAATTGCAGGGGCATGGCGGGCCGGTGGTGATGCAGCTGCTTTTGCAGCGCTGCATCGAACTCGGCGCACGGCTCGCGGAACCGGGTGAATTCTCGCGCCGCGCCTTCCTCAATGACAAGCTCGATCTGGCGCAGGCGGAGGCGGTTGCGGACCTGATCGAGGCTTCCACCGCGGCGGCGGCGCGTTCCGCGCTGCGTTCGCTGTCAGGCGCTTTTTCGCGCGAGATCGATGTACTGCAGAAAGGGCTGATCGAGTTACGCATGCTGATTGAAGCCACGCTGGATTTTCCCGATGAGGAAGTCGACGTGCTGCGCGACACCGATGCTGTGCAGCGCTTGCAGAAATTGCGAACCGAAGTTGCGGGCCTGTGTGATCGCGCGCAGCAGGGCAGCCTGCTGCGGAATGGCCTGCATGTGGTGATCGCCGGTCAGCCCAATGTCGGCAAGTCGTCGCTGCTCAATCGCCTGGCGGGCTTTGAGCGCGCCATCGTTACCGATGTCGCCGGCACCACACGTGACGCTCTCCATGAAACCATCCAGATCGAAGGCATTCCGCTCCATGTGGTCGACACGGCGGGCCTGCGCGAGAGCGAGGACGTTGTCGAGCGTATCGGCATCGAACGTAGCTGGAGGGAGATCGAGCGCGCCGACCTGATCCTGCAAGTGGTCGATGCGCGCCATGGAATTACCGTCGACGATGCCGCGCTCGCGGCCCGCTTCCCGGCGGCGCTGCCGCAGCTTGTCGTGGAGAACAAGTGCGACCTGACCGGCAAGGCGGCGGCCAGCCGCACTGAAGGTGGCTTGACTCATCTGCGCTTATCGGCCAAGACCGGGGAGGGTGTCGATCTACTGCGCCGCGAATTGCTGCGCGTTGCGGGATGGCACGAGCATGGCGAGGATGTGGTGCTGGCGCGGGTGCGGCATCTCGATGCACTGGCCGAAGTCGCGAAACGACTTGATACTGCATCAGCGCAGCTCTCTGGGATTGAGTTTTGCGCCGAAGAATTGCGCCTTGCCCAGGCGGCATTGTCGCGTATCACCGGCGAATTTTTGGCTGACGACCTGCTCGGCGAGATATTTTCACGTTTCTGCATCGGCAAATAGCCACAAACCTTGTTTCACGTGAAACAAGGTCAACCCGCCGGTCTTGTGTTTCACGTGAAACTTTGTCAGTTCTGAATTGCAAGCTAGAGGCGTATCATTGCGCCTCTTTTCGGTTTGCGGATTTCCCATTTCGATGCTTTTCCCGGCTCGCTTTGATGTGATTGTCGTCGGTGGCGGCCACGCCGGTACCGAAGCGGCGCTCGCCTCGGCGCGCGCGGGGGCGAAAACACTACTGCTCACGCACAATATCGAAACCCTGGGCCAGATGTCCTGCAATCCTTCCATTGGCGGCATCGGCAAGGGGCATCTGGTCAAGGAGGTTGATGCCTTGGGCGGGGCGATGGCCGCCGCCACGGACGAAGCCGGCATCCAGTTCCGTATCCTGAATGCCTCGAAAGGCCCTGCAGTGCGCGCCACTCGCGCCCAGGCCGACCGGATGCTCTACAAGCAGGCAATCCGGCATCGACTGGAGAATCACCCTAACCTGACGCTGTTCCAGCAGGCGGCTGACGACCTGATGCTGCACGGCGACCGTGTTGCCGGTGTCGTTACCCAGCTTGGTATCCGCTTCGAAGCTGCTGCCGTGGTGTTGACGGCCGGTACCTTTCTCAACGGGATGGTGCATGTCGGGCTGGAGAACTATCGTGCCGGGCGTTTCGGCGATCCGGCTTCGATTTCGCTGGCACAGCGCCTGCGCGAAATGCGGTTGCCGGTGGGACGGCTCAAGACCGGGACCCCACCGCGTCTCGACGGTCGCACCATCGATTACTCCAGGACGCAAATCCAGCCCGGCGATGATCCTGCCCCCGTGTTTTCCTTCCTCGGCCGCCGCGAACAACATCCGCGCCAGGTGCCGTGCTGGATTACGCAGACCAACGCACGCACGCACGACATCATCCGCGGCGGACTCGACCGCTCGCCGATGTTTACCGGTGTCATTGAAGGCATCGGGCCGCGCTACTGCCCCTCGATCGAAGACAAGATTCATCGTTTCGCCGGCAAGGACAGCCATCAGATTTTTCTGGAACCGGAAGGCCTCACTACGCATGAGATCTACCCGCAAGGGGTTTCGACCAGTCTGCCGTTCGATGTGCAACTGGCGCTGGTGCGCAGTATTGCCGGACTGGAGAATGTGCATATCCTGCGCCCCGGTTATGCGATCGAATACGACTACTTTGATCCACGCAACCTGAAGGCATCACTGGAAACCAAGTCGATCGCCGGACTGTTCTTTGCCGGCCAGATCAATGGCACCACGGGTTACGAAGAAGCGGCAGCACAAGGCCTGCTGGTCGGGGTCAATGCCGCCCGGCAGGTGCAGGGCAAGGAAGCCTGGAGCCCGCGCCGCGACCAGGCCTATCTGGGTGTGCTGGTCGACGATCTGGTCACGCGTGGCGTCTCCGAGCCTTATCGCATGTTTACCAGTCGCGCCGAATACCGGCTCTCGCTGCGCGAAGACAACGCCGACTGGCGCCTGACTGAAATCGGCCGCGAACTGGGTATTGTCAACGATGCGCGCTGGGACGCTTTCAACCGCAAACGCGATGCCGTGGCGCGTGAGACCGAGCGGCTTCACAGCACCTGGGTCAACCCGAAACTGGTGCCCGAAGCCGACGCCGTGCGGGTTCTGGGCAAGCCGCTGGAACGCGAATACCGCCTGCTCGATTTGTTGCGCCGGCCCGATGTGAGCTATCAAAGCCTGCTTACCCTGCCCGGTTCAGGCGCGGGAGAGACCGATCCGCAGGTGGCCGAGCAGACTGAAATCCAGGCCAAGTATCGTGGCTATATCGAGCGCCAGCGCGATGAGATCGAGAGGGCTCACAACAACGAAACCCTGGCGTTGCCAACCGACCTCGACTATGCCGAGGTGCGCGGTCTGTCGATCGAGGTGCGGCAGCGACTTAACCAATATCGCCCGGAAACCCTGGGGCAGGCCTCGCGCGTCCAGGGAGTTACTCCGGCGGCGATTTCGTTGCTGTTGGTGCACCTCAAGCGCCGCGAGAAGAAACGCGCATGAATCGGAACGAGATATTGCGCGCGGGGTTGAATGCTCTGGGGCTTGACTTGCCGGAAACGGCCACCCAGCGATTGCTGGCCTATGTCGATCTGCTGGTCAAATGGAACCGCACCTATAATCTGACGGCGATACGGGATGGCGATGAGATGGTGACGCAGCACCTGCTTGATTCGCTCTCGATCCTGCCCTTTCTGCAAGACGTGCAGAGCCTGGCGGATATCGGTAGCGGGGCGGGACTGCCGGGCATTCCCTTGGCCATTGCACAACCTCAACTGGCAGTGACCTTGATTGATTCAGTGCAGAAAAAATCGGCCTTTCAGCAGCAAGCGAAAATCGATCTGGCGCTGACGAATGTGAGCATTTACTCCGGGCGTATTGAAGATTACCGGAAATATGATGAATTCGATGCGGTGACCGCGCGGGCGTTTTCCGATTTGCCGCTACTGGCAAAAGCCGCCGGGCCGCTATTGCGGCCCGGCGGCCGTATTTACGCCATGAAAGGCGTGTTGCCGCAGGACGAGATGGCGGCCTTGCCTGCACCTTGGCATGTTGCGGCAACCCCCAGGTTGCTGGTGCCGGGCTTGAGCGCCGAGAGACATTTGTTGATTCTGGAAAGAAACTGAATGCACATTTTTGCGGTGGCCAATCAAAAGGGCGGGGTCGGCAAGACCACCACCAGCGTCAATCTCGCGGCGGCGCTGGCGCAGCAGGGACAGCGCACCCTGCTGGTCGATCTCGATCCGCAGGGCAATGCTACGATGGGCAGCGGCATCGACAAGCGCGGGCTGACGCGTTCGGTGTACCAGTTGCTGCTCGGCATGGCCGAACTGGCCGAGGTGCGTGCCGCGTCACCTTCCGGGGGATTCGACGTGCTGCCGGCCAACCGTGAACTGGCTGGCGCCGAGGTGGAAATGGTCGATCTGGAACGGCGCGAGGCGCGGCTCAAGGAGGCGCTGGACAAGCATCGCGACGACTATGATTTCGTTCTGATCGATTGTCCGCCCTCGCTATCGATGCTGACCCTCAACGGACTCTGCGCCGCTCATGGCGTTGTCATACCCATGCAATGCGAATACTACGCGCTGGAGGGCCTGTCCGATCTGGTGAATACCATCAAGAAGGTACATGCCAATCTCAATCGCGAGCTCAAGGTCATCGGTCTGCTGCGCGTGATGTTCGATCCGCGCAGCACCTTGTCGAACCAGGTTTCGGCTCAGCTCGAAGAACATTTCGGCGACAAGGTCTTCAGGACCATGGTGCCGCGCAACGTGCGGCTGGCCGAGGCGCCGAGCTACGGGGTGCCCGGCGTGATTTTCGACAAGTCATCGAAAGGCGCGCAGGCCTATCTTGCATTCGCGGCGGAAATGATCGAACGCGTCAAAAGCATTTAGCGGCAAAGAAAGTTGAATGTGGCGTCCGGTCTCTTTCGAGTGCAGCGAGCTGCTGATCGCCTCCCCCGGGAGGGCCGGGCCTATTTGTATGCTGTTACGTGCTATTGCAGGTGTCATTCGATGCCAGCGCTAGCGTGAGTTAGGGAGAACAAGGAAAAATGAGTCCACCCAAATTGAAAGGGCTTGGCCGCGGTCTCGACGCGCTGCTGGCGGCCAACAATGCGCCGGACAGCCAGCGCCAGGAAGTGCTCCCGGTCGGCATGCTGCAGCCCGGCAAGTACCAGCCGCGTACGCACATGGATCCCGGTTCGCTCGAGGAACTCGCGGCGTCGATCAAGGCCCAGGGGCTGATTCAGCCGATTTCCGTGCGCCCCGTCGGCAAGGGCCGCTACGAGATCATCGCCGGCGAGCGGCGCTGGCGTGCGGCGCAGATTGCGGATCTCGCCGAAGTGCCGGTGCTGGTCCGCGAAATTTCCGACGACGCGGCGCTGGCCATGTCGCTGATCGAAAACATCCAGCGCGAAGACCTCAACCCGCTCGAAGAGGCTGCCGGCCTGCAGCGCCTGATCGATGAATTCGGCATGACCCATCAGCGGGCCGCCGATGCCGTTGGCCGCTCGCGCCCGGCGGCATCGAACCTGCTGCGCCTGCTGCAATTGGCCAAGCCGGCGCAGGACATGTTGATGGCGGGCGATATCGAAATGGGGCACGCCCGCGCCCTGCTGCCGCTGGCGAAAGCGGAACAGGGCCGGGTTGCCGCGCTGGTGGTCGAGAAAGGTTATTCGGTGCGCGAGACCGAGCGCATCGTGGCGCGCGAAATCAATCCACCGGCCAGAAAAGCCCCGCATCGGGAGACGGATCGTGACCTTGCCCGGCTGGAGGAGGATTTGTCGGACAGCCTTGGCGCTACCGTGAAAATCTCCGCCAATCGCAAGGGTGCGGGCAGCGTCAGCATTCGTTTTGGCAGCCTCGATCAGCTCGATGGATTGATCGAGCGCATGCGGCGCAGTTGAGGCTTAAAGCGATCCTGCCATGCCTGAAATTGGCGCAGCATATCCATTGACTTCGTATCGCAAAAAACATACACTGCGCGCGCTCTTGACGCAGGGGTGTCCCTGGCGGTTTGCAGGGAGCGTCAGACGGCCATGCTAAAAGTGATTTCCCTGCAGGTGGCGGCGCTGATTCTGGCAGCGCTTATCGCGGGGTTCTGGGTAGGGGAACGCGGCGTTGTCTCAGCCCTGATCGGCGGCAGCGCCTATCTGATACCAAATCTGCTTTTTGTCCTGCGCCTCGAATTTGCGGCCGCTGCTGGCCGCGCCAACGTGGTGACTTTTGCAGTCGGCGAATTGTTCAAGGTCACCGCCACGATCGTAACGCTGGTCGTTGTACAGCGATGGGTCGACCTGCATTGGCTTGCCATGCTGGGTGGACTGTTTGCCGTACTGCAGACCAATTTGTTTGCTTTTTTGCTGAAAACCTGATCATGACGACCGGTCTCGAAGAAGCCGCATCCCAAGCCCCCACCGCGGGCGAGTACATCGTCCACCACCTGACGCACCTGAACAATACCGGCCACAAGCAGGACGCCATCATCGACTGGTCGGTCATCAATTACGACACGCTGTTCTATTCCATCACCCTTGGCCTTATTACCGTCGGCATCATGGCGTTAGCCGCGCGCAAGGCGACTTCGGGCGTGCCGGGCCGCTTTCAGGGCATGGTCGAAATACTCTTTGAATTCGTCCGCGACCAGGCCAAGTCCATCATCCATTCCGAAGAGTCGCGCAAATTTGTCGCGCCGCTGGCGCTGACCGTGTTTGTCTGGACCTTGCTGATGAATGCGATGGATTTCCTTCCTGTCGACCTGCTGCCGGATGCATGGCAAACAGCGACGGGCAACCACCATGCTTTCATGCGCGTGGTGCCAACCGCGGACCTTAACGCAACGCTCGGCATGTCGATGGGCGTGCTGCTGCTCTGCATCTATTACAACATCAAGATCAAGGGTCTCGGCGGCTGGCTGCATGAATTGGTGACGGCGCCGTTCGGCACCAGCAAAAATCCATTGCTGGCGCTGCTGCTGGGCGTGGTCAATGTCGCCATGCAGATCATCGAGTTTGCCGCCAAGACCATTTCCCACGGCATGCGGCTGTTCGGCAACATGTATGCGGGCGAACTGCTGTTCATGCTGATCGCCCTGATGGGCGCCGCCTGGGCCGGTACCGGTACCAGTGTTGCCCTCTTCGTCGGTCATGTTCTGGCCGGTTCAGCCTGGTCAATTTTCCACATCCTGATTGTCGTGCTTCAGGCTTTCATTTTCATGATGCTGGCGTTGGTGTACATCGGTCAGGCACACGAAGGGCATTGATCGCAAGTTTTGTTTTTTGTTTCGTATTTTTAATTAATCAAAAGGAGTTGTCATGGAACATGTTCTTGGTTTCGTTGCCCTGGCCGCAGGCCTGATCATCGGTCTCGGCGCGGTCGGCGCGTGTATCGGCATCGGCATCATGGGTTCAAAATATCTCGAAGCTTCCGCGCGTCAGCCCGAACTGATGAATGCACTGCAGACCAAGATGTTCCTGCTCGCCGGTCTGATCGATGCCGCGTTCCTGATCGGCGTCGGTATCGCGATGATGTTCGCCTTCGCCAACCCGTTCGTTCTCCACTAATCGTCTCCCGCCTACTTAAAGGAGCGAAACCGTGAATCTGAACGCAACCCTGTTCGCGCAGCTCGTTGTGTTTTTCGTACTGGCGTGGGTCACGATGAAATTCGTGTGGCCGCCGCTGATGAAGGCCATCGATGAACGCGCGCAAAAGATCACCGACGGGCTTGCGGCAGCGGACAAAGCGAAGAACGACCTCGTCCTCGTCGAGAAACGCGTGGGCGAGGAACTGCGCCATGCGCGCGAAGCCGCCACTGAATTGCGCGGCGGCGCCGAGAAGCAGGCCAGCCAGTTGGTGGATGAAGGCCGCGCCGAAGCCGCCCGCATCATCGCTGCCGCGCGCGTTGCCGCCGAAGCCGAAGCCGGTGCCGCTGCCCAGCGCGCCAAGGAAGCGTTGCGCGACCACGTTGCCCAGCTCGCCGTTGCCGGTGCCGAGAAGATTCTGCGCAGGGAAATCGATGCCAAGGCCCACGCCGATCTGCTGGCGCAATTGAAGTCGGAGCTGTAATTCACCATGGCCGAGAACGTCACCCTGGCGCGTCCCTACGCCGAAGCCGCTTTCCAACTGGCCAAGGCAGACCCGGCTGCACTGTCCGCCTGGTCGCAGACGCTCGGCCGCATGGCTGCGGTTGCCAGCGACGCCGAGATGCAGGAATGCATCGCCAATCCGCAACTTGATTCCGGGCAATTGGAAAAGCTGTTTGCGGGCGTGGTTGGAGACAATCTCTCGGCCGAGCAGCAGAACTTTGTCCGCGTGCTGATCGACAACGACCGGCTTGGTGCTCTGCCCGAGATCGCGCAGCTATTCAACGAGTTGAAGAACGGCCACGACGGCGTCAAGGTCGCCGCCGTGGAATCCGCCTTCCCGATGGACGATGCTGCGGTGAAGGCGCTCGTTGTCGATATCGAGCGCAAATTCCAGTGCAAGATCAACGCAACAGTCCGTGTCGTGCCCGAATTGATCGGCGGTGTTCGTATCGCTGTCGGCGACGAAGTGATCGACGCATCCGTACGCGGCAAGCTCGCTGCGATGGCCAGCGCGCTAAAGAGCTAACGAACCCAGGCACAAGACACCGTGATTTGTATTAATCGAGCGCAGCGAGCCAGTAGTCACCTTCCCCGCGAGGGGGAGGATGGGAGAGGGTGGGCGTCTATGCCTTTGCGCCTTCTTCCGTCCACAGGTGGCACTGATCGTCACGCGCATTAGGAGCAATTCCATGAGCAACCTCAATCCCTCCGAAATCAGCGACCTGATCAAGAGCCGGATCCAGAACCTGCAGCTCGCCGCCACGGCGAAGAACGAAGGCACCGTGGTTTCGGTGACCGACGGCATCTGCCGCGTGCATGGCCTGGCCGACGTGATGCAGGGCGAAATGCTGGAGTTCCCCGGCAACACCTTCGGCCTCGCGCTCAATCTCGAACGCGACTCCGTCGGCGCCGTCGTGCTCGGCGAGTACGAACACATCTCCGAAGGCGATACTGTCAAGTGCACCGGCCGCATTCTCGAAGTGCCGGTCGGCCGCGAGCTGCTCGGCCGCGTCGTCAATGCGCTGGGCGAGCCGATCGACGGCAAGGGTCCGATCAACGCCAAGGAGAGCGACAAGATCGAAAAAGTCGCGCCGGGCGTGATCTGGCGCCAGTCGGTATCGCAGCCGGTGCAATCTGGCTTGAAGGCGATCGATGCCATGGTGCCGGTCGGCCGCGGCCAGCGCGAGCTGATCATCGGCGACCGCCAGACCGGCAAGACCGCGGTGGCTGTCGATACCATCATCAACCAGAAGGGGCAGAACCTGTTCTGCATCTACGTGGCGATCGGGCAGAAGGCTTCGACCATCGCCAACGTGGTGCGCAAGCTCGAAGAACATGGCGCGCTCGAATACACCATCGTGGTTGCCGCCACCGCTTCCGAATCGGCTGCGATGCAGTACATCGCGCCGTATGCCGGTTGCACCATGGGTGAATATTTCCGCGACCGCGGCATGGATGCTCTCATCATTTATGACGACCTCACCAAGCAGGCTTGGGCCTATCGCCAGATCTCGCTGCTGCTGCGCCGGCCGCCTGGCCGGGAAGCCTATCCCGGCGACGTGTTCTACATCCACTCGCGCCTGCTCGAACGCGCCGCGCGCGTCTCCGAGGAATGGGTCGAGAAGTTCACCAAAGGTGAAGTCAAGGGCAAAACCGGTTCGCTCACGGCGCTGCCGGTGATCGAAACCCAGGCCGGCGACGTCTCCGCCTTCGTGCCAACCAATGTGATTTCGATTACCGACGGCCAGATCTTCCTTGAAACCGACTTGTTCAACGCCGGTATCCGCCCCGCCATGAACGCCGGTATCTCGGTGTCCCGCGTCGGTGGCGCCGCCCAGACCAAGGTCATCAAGAAGCTCGGCGGCGGCGTGCGTCTGGCGCTGGCGCAGTACCGCGAACTCGCCGCGTTTGCGCAGTTTGCTTCCGACCTCGACGAAGCCACGCGCAAGCAGCTCGAACGCGGCCGCCGCGTCACCGAACTGATGAAGCAGCCGCAATACGCGCCGCTGTCGGTGGCCGATATGGCGGTGTCGCTGTATGCCTCCAATGAAGGCTTCATGGATGATATCGATGTCGCGCGCATCCTGCCGTTCGAATCCGCGCTGCACCAGTACATCAAGCAAAAGCATGCCGCGCTGATGGAAAAGATCATGGGCAGTAAAGATCTCGACAAGGACGCCGAAGCCGAACTCAAGGCTGCGGTTACCACGTTCAAGAAGTCCTGGGCGTAATCCCTTTCAAGGAGAAAGATCATGGCCGCCGGGAAAGAAATCCGCACCAAGATCAATAGCGTCCAGAACACCAAGAAGATCACCAAGGCGATGGAGATGGTGGCCGCGTCGAAAATGCGCAAGGCGCAGGAGCGCATGCGTGCCGCCCGTCCCTACAGCGAGAAAATCCGTCAGTTGGCAGCCAATCTGTCGCATGCCAATCTTTCGGAATATCGCCATCCCTTTCTCGCCAAACGCGCCGATGGCAAGCCTGGGCGCGTCGGTGTGATTCTGGTGACGACGGACAAGGGTCTGTGCGGCGGCCTCAACACCAACGTGCTGCGCCTGCTCGTCAGCAACATGAAACAGTGGGGAGAGGGCGGCACAGATGACATCCGCGTCACCGCGATCGGCAACAAGGGGCTGGGTTTTGTGCAGCGCCTGGGTGCCAATATCGTGTCGAGCGCCACACAGCTCGGCGATACGCCGCACATCGACAAGCTGATCGGGCCGATGAAAGCCATGATCGACGTGTTTCAGGCCGGCGAACTCGATACCGTGTATATCGCCTATACGCGCTTCATCAATACCATGAAGCAGGAGCCGATAGTCGAGCAGTTGCTGCCGCTGACCGGCGAGCGCCTCGGCACGCCGAAGGGATCGTGGGACTACCTCTACGAACCCGACGCACAGGTGGTGATCGATGAAATGCTGGTGCGCTATGTCGAAGCGCTGATCTATCAGGCGGTGGCCGAGAACATGGCCTCCGAGCAAAGCGCGCGCATGGTGGCCATGAAGGCCGCCACTGACAACGCCGGTACCGTCATCAAGGAGCTGCAACTGGTCTACAACAAGGCCCGTCAGGCAGCAATTACCAAGGAAATTTCGGAAATCGTCGGCGGGGCCGCCGCGATTGCCGGTTAACGATTACTGTATTAAGGAAACGACCATGAGCAACGGAAATATCGTCCAATGCATCGGCGCCGTGGTGGACATCAAGTTCCCCCGCGAAGCCATGCCCAAGGTCTATGACGCCCTCCTCCTCGATGAGAGCACTGCGTTTAGCGAAGCCGGCCTGACCTTCGAAGTGCAGCAGCAACTCGGCGACGGCATCGTGCGTACCATCGCCATGGGCTCCTCCGACGGCCTGCGTCGCGGCATGAAGGTCAAGAACACCGGCGCGGCGATCTCGGTCCCGGTCGGTGGCGGTACGCTCGGCCGCGTGATGGACGTGCTGGGCCGTCCCATCGACGAACGCGGCCCGGTGCAATACGAAGAGCTGCGCGAGATTCACCAGCCCGCACCGAAGTTCGACGAACTCTCCGCCTCGATCGACCTGCTCGAAACCGGCATCAAGGTGATCGACCTCATGTGTCCGTTCGCCAAGGGCGGCAAGGTCGGCCTGTTCGGCGGCGCCGGCGTCGGCAAGACCGTGAACATGCTGGAGCTGATCAACAACATCGCCAAGCAGCACTCGGGCCTCTCCGTGTTCGCCGGCGTCGGCGAGCGCACCCGCGAGGGCAACGACTTCTACCATGAAATGTCTGATGCCAAAGTCATCGACCAGGAAAACCTCGCCAACTCCAAGGTGGCGATGGTGTTCGGCCAGATGAACGAGCCGCCGGGCAACCGCCTGCGCGTGGCGCTGACCGGCCTCACCATGGCCGAGAAGTTCCGCGACGAAGGCCGCGACATCCTGTTCTTCGTCGACAACATCTACCGCTACACCCTGGCCGGTACCGAAGTGTCCGCGCTGCTCGGGCGCATGCCATCCGCCGTGGGCTATCAGCCGACGCTGGCCGAGGAAATGGGCCGTCTGCAGGAGCGCATCACCTCGACCAAGGTCGGCTCGATCACCTCGATCCAGGCCGTGTATGTGCCGGCCGATGACTTGACTGATCCCTCTCCCGCGACCACCTTCGGCCACCTCGACTCCACCGTCGTGTTGTCGCGCGACATCGCCTCGCTCGGCATTTATCCCGCGGTCGACCCGCTCGACTCCACCTCGCGCCAGCTCGATCCGCTGGTGGTCGGCGAAGAGCACTACACTGTCGCGCGCCGCGTCCAATCCACGCTGCAGCGCTACAAGGAACTGCGCGACATCATCGCCATTCTCGGCATGGACGAGCTCGCGCCCGAAGACAAGCTGGCCGTGGGCCGCGCGCGCAAGATTCAGCGCTTCCTGTCGCAGCCTTTCCACGTTGCCGAAGTGTTCACCGGTTCGCCCGGCAAGTACGTTTCGCTGAAGGACACCATCAAGGGCTTCAAGATGATCGTCGACGGCGAATGCGATGCGTTGCCCGAACAGGCCTTCTACATGGTTGGCGGCATCGAAGAAGCCTTCGAGAAAGCCAAGACATTGCAGTGAGGAGAGAAGAGATGGGAGCGCTGAGTCAGCATTTGCGGCCGACGCAGTCGGCCGGTGACTTTAACTCCTCACTCCTCACCCCTAACGGAGTTAACATATGGCAATGACTATTCATGTAGACGTCGTCAGCGCGGAAGAGTCCATCTTCTCCGGCTTGGCCGAATTCGTGGTTCTGCCCGGCGAAGCTGGCGAGCTGGGCATCCTGCCCGGCCACATGCCGCTGATGACGCGCATCCGTCCCGGCGCCGTGCGCATCAAGCCGCCGCAATCCGATCACGAAGAATTGATCTTCGTTGCCGGCGGCCTGCTTGAAGTGCAGCCGGGCTTGGTGACCGTGCTCGCCGACACCGCGATTCGCGGCAAGGATCTCGACGAAGCAAAGGCGCTCGAAGCCAAGCAGAAGGCCGAAGAGGCGATGAAGAACGCCGGCAGCGACCTCGATCTGGCCCGCGCCCAGTCCGAGTTTGCGATGATGGCGGCGCAACTCGCCGCGATCCAGAAACTGCGCAAACGCGGGCATTGAGTGCTTTTGCAGCACCCAGCAAAAAGGCAGCCACGGCTGCCTTTTTGTTGATCGCAGATTGGTTTGCCCGCGTAGCGTTATGCCGAACTCAGGCCCCTTGTAAGTGCCTACTCTTCAGTGCTGACATATCCTGTCCAGTTCGGTTCTGAACCCTTCACCCTTATCGATGAATTTGCTGCGGCACTCCAGAAACCCAATCAATTCCTCTGTCTTCATGTTTGCGACGGAGCAGGTGAAGAACCTGGCTTCCGCGCCAAAACGCTCGACGGTGACAGCGCGCAGTGCGGCCTTGGTATAAACCCGGCCCTCCTCCATCATCATGTGCATGACTTCGTGGCCATGGATTTGTTCTGGCATGATATTGACTCCTAATCGTAACGGTGTTTGTTGGGCATAAGTTCTCACGTGATTTGGCAATCAGCGCGGGGATGTCGCTTCAAACGTGACAGGAGCCTTTATAAGCGCGGCTTGGCAACTCCCGCTCTGAATGACGTCCACCCGTATTAGCGTATTCGCATCCAGCGCACGAAAAACGGCCTCACGTGCATCACCACGCCACGGACCACGGAAGTAGGAGCCCAAGTAAGACCGTCCCATAGGCGCAACCCCATTAGCATTCACATACAGAAGCTTACGGATTCGCTCGACCGTTTGGGCACAGGCAGTGCGAAATGACTCGGCGCGGACTTTCCGTATGGCGACAACTATTTCGATTTGGTCCGGATCAATTTTGTAGGAAACGCTGGCATCTTCGATTGGGAAGGGCCAATCCTTGATTCCGGCCAGAGCAACCTCCAGTCTGAAACTACCGAACTCGAGCTTGGATACCGGTGCGTCGCGAATGTCATTCAACGGTGTCGCCAGGACAGTGCTGCTGAAAGCGGCCGCCGACGCCAAAAGCAGAGCAGCAATGTGTCTGTTCATTGTTACCTGTTATGTCAAACAGCTATTGGTCGGACGGCTTTGTCCGCTTATTGATAATCATCCGGACAGAGATGGAAGGGATAAAGGGGCGCCCCTCAGGCCGGGCCAAACCGAGACGAGTATTGATCATTCCATTCCTATGCCCAGCTTCCATCATAAGCAAGGTGTCCGTCAATCAGGGTGTAGCGCACGCGGCCTTGCAGTTCCTGGCCGAGGAAGGGCGTGTTCTTGCCCTGGCTCTTGAGTGATTCGCGCGTGATGCGATAACTCGCCTCGGGATCGAAAATGCAGATGTCCGCCGCGGCGCCGACTTTCAACGTCCCGGCGTCGATGCCGAGAATGCGCGCCGGATCGGCACTGATGCGTGCCAGCGTCTTGGCCAGCGGCAGCTTGAGTTCGCGCCCCCAGCGCAGCGCGAGCGGCAGCAGCAGTTCCAGTCCCGTGGCGCCGGGTTCGGCTTCGGCGAACGGTACCTGCTTGCCGTCGTCATCGACCGGGGTGTGATCCGAGCACAGCGCATTGATCGCTCCGCTGGCGAGACCGTGGCGCAGTGCCTGCATGTCGCCCTGCGCGCGCAGCGGCGGATCGAAGCGCGCCAGCGGGTCGAAATAGCCGATAGCGTCCTCGCACAAATGCAGGTGATGCACCGACACGTCGCAGGTCACGGCGATGCCGGCCGCACGCGCGCCCTCGATCATCTCCAGCCCGGCGGCCGAGGAAATGCGCCGCACATGCAGGCGCGCGCCGGTCTCGCGTGCCAGTTGCAGCATGGTCGACAGAGCCACGGTTTCGGCGACCACAGGGATGCCGGCGAGGCCGAGGCGGGCGGCGACTTCGCCGTCGTGTGCGACGCCGCCCTGCGCCAGATGCGGATCGACCGGCGGCAACCACACCGCGAAACCGAAAGTTGCGGCGTACTGCATCGCGCGCAGCAGTACCTGGGTATCGACGATGGCAGTTCCGGTCTGACTGAAGGCGACGCAGCCGGCCTCGGCCAGCTCGGCCATTTCGGTAATGCGTTCGCCACTGAGGCCAAGCGTCAATGCGCCCACCGGATAGACATGAGCGAACTCGGGCAGCCGCGCCCGGTGTTTCAACATTTCGACCAAACCCGGCTCGTCGAGCGGCGGGTCGGTGTCGGGTGGGCAGGCCAGCGAAGTCACGCCGCCCGCGGCGGCCGCCGCCATTTCCGATTCCAGCGTGGCCTTGTATTCATAGCCCGGCTCGCGCAGCCGCACGGCGAGATCGACCAGGCCCGGCGCTACCACGCAGCCGCCGGCGTCGATGACCGCGGCCGACTCGAAACCCTTGGGCGCTTGGCCGATCGCGGCAATGTGGCCGGCAACGACGAAGACGTCGGCCTGTTTGTCGAGGTCGTTCGCGGGATCGACGACGCGGCCGTTCTTGATCAGTAATTTCATTGTTATTTCTCCGCCAGCATGCTCATCACCGCCATGCGCACGGCGATGCCGAAAGTGACCTGCGGCAGAATCACGGCCTGCCGGCTGTCGGCCACCGCCGAATCGATTTCAACGCCGCGGTTGAGCGGCCCCGGATGCATCACGATGGCATCGGGCTTGGCCAGCGCCAGCCGTTCCGGCGTCAGACCGTAGACCTTAAAGAACTCCTGCGGGCTCGGCAGCAATGCGCCCTGCATGCGTTCGTTCTGCAGGCGCAGGGTCATCACCACATCGACGCCGCGCAGCCCTTCGTTCATGTCGTTGCAGATGCGCACGCCCATGCGCTCGATGCCGGTCGGCAGCAGTGTCTTCGGTGCGATGACGCGTATTTCCGGCACGCCGAGCGCGGTCAGCGCGAGGATCTGCGAGCGCGCCACGCGCGAGTGCAGGATGTCGCCGATGATCGCCACCGTGAGATTGCTGAAATCCTTCTTGTAGTGGCGGATGGTGTACATGTCGAGCAGGCCCTGCGTCGGGTGCGCATGGCGCCCGTCACCGGCATTGACGACATGGATGTGGTTGCCGCCGGTCGCCGCCAGGTGCTGCGCGATCAGGTGCGGCGCGCCGCTCTCGGCATGGCGCACGACGAACATGTCGGCCTGCATCGCGGTCAGGTTGTCGACGGTGTCGAGCAGGGTCTCGCCCTTGGCGGTCGAGGAAGAGTTGATATTGAGATTGATCACGTCGGCGGAAAGGCGCTTGGCCGCGATCTCGAAGGTGGTGCGCGTGCGCGTCGAGTTCTCGAAGAACAGGTTGAACACGCTCTTGCCGCGCATCAGCGGCAGCTTCTTCGCCTCGCCCCTGACCGGCTTGGCGAAGGGTATGGCGCGGTCGATGATCGCCATGATGATCTCGCGCGGCAGGCCGTCGATGGTGAGCAGATGCTGCAGCTCGCCGTTCTTGTTCAGCTGCGGATTGGAGGCGTTCATGGCTAGCCTCCGACCGCGCGATATGAGCGATAAGTGTTCATCATTGTTTTTCCCCGAAAACCCCTTGTTGCGAAAAGTAATCGTGCAGGATGGTTGCCGCCGCCTCGGCATCCAGCGTCTGCTTGCGCTGCTTCCAGTTCTGTCCTTGCGCCGCCAGCCGCGATTCGGCGTCGACCGAACTGAGGCGCTCATCGACCAGCGTCACCGGCAGCCGAAAACGGCCTTCGAGCTGGTGCGCGAAACGGCGGCAGCGCAATGTCATTTCGTGTTCGCCCCCGTCCAGGTCGAGCGCGAGGCCGACCACGAGTAGCCGCGGCTCCCACTCGGCGATCAGTTTGGCGATGGCGGCGAAACGGCTGGCGTTGTCTTCCGCATCGATCGTGGCCAGTGCGCGCGCGCTGCCGAGCATCGGTGCACCGACGGCGACGCCGATGCGGCAGAGGCCGAAATCAAAAGCCAGTACGGAAGCGCCTGCGGCGCTGTTTGGCGCGGAAGTGGAGCGGGCAGCCGTCACGCGTGCCCCGCCACCTCGGACAGGTTGGAGAAGTCGACGCCGAGCAGATGCAGCGCGGCGTCAAGGCGCACCTCGGGCGGCAGGTCGAAAATGATGTGCGGGTCGGCCTGTACCGTCAGCCAGGCGTTTTGCGCCAGTTCCCACTCAAGCTGTCCCGCTGCCCAGCCGGAATAGCCGAGCATGACCAGCGCCTTCGACGGTTCGCCGGTCTGGCCGATGGACTGCAGGATGTCGCGCGAACTGGTGAGGGCGATATTGTTGTCGACGCGCAGTTGCGATTGCCATTGCTGCGCCGGTTGATGCAGCACGAAACCACGGTCGGTCTGCACCGGGCCGCCGAAATAGATCGGCGCCGTGGCCGGCGCCTTTTCCTCATAGGCGATGTCGACGCGTTCCAGCAATGTGCCAAGCGTCATATCTGTCGGCCGGTTGATGATGACGCCGAGCGCGCCTTCGGCATTGTGTTCGCAGATGTAGGTGAGGGAGCGCGAAAAATTCGGGTCAGCCATGGCGGGCATGGCGATCAGGAAGTGGTTGGCAAGGCTGACCGTGTCCATCAGGATTGCATTGTAACGCTATCCCGCGCGGTAGATTCCCTCGCTTAGCGTGAAAAGCAGCGCCGGAGCGCCTTGTGATATCGAGCGTAGCGAGCTGATCGGTAGCCCCGCCCTGGGGCGGGGGCGTAGGCGGGGTTTCGCAGAGCAAGGCGCTGCGCCGCCGAAGCGGGCGAGCTGTGCAAAGCGAGCCCTCCGGGGGTGGGAGCGTTCAATTTGCCTTTGCGCATTTTTATCCTCTAGGGTGGCACTGGCGATTATGCGCGTTTATGCCAGTGCCACAACGCCCAGGCCGCCGCCGCGAGCGACAGCAGCATCAGCGCAAAGCCGAGATGATGCGCCCAGGCGCCATAGGCTTGCGAGCGCTGCACCTTGCCGAATTCGCCGAGCAGGTAGATCCAGTCGTGCGGCCCGTCATCGCCGGTATGACCGCCAAGCAGGATCAGTTGCGGTTCCCTCGCGTCATAGATATAGGGCGCCAGATCCATCAGGCTGACGCTCGCCCACCAGGCGCCGACCGCGCCGCCGAAGGCATCGCGGTTCTGCCACAGCAGCGCGCCGCCGATGATGAGCGGAAACAGCAATTGGAACAGGCTGCCGCCGAGGATGGTCATCAACTCGCCGAACGGAATAAACAGAATGTGCCCGGCTTCGTGGATCGGCAGCAGGATGTTGTGCATGAACGATTGCCCCATCTCGCCATTGCGGTAATTCATCATCCCGAGGCGAACGCCCCACACCAGCAGGAATAACAGGATCGCGGCGCGGCCCCAGATCTGCGCGCCGCTCACGTTCTGCGGCACGTGCAGGATGCGCTCAAGAATGCAGTCGCGCCAGTTTGCCGCCTCGGCATCCGGCTCCGTCTCCTCCTTGCGCAGCGCGGGCGGCACAAAGCTGTCGCGCGCCAGCCACTTGGCGAAATAAATGCCGCAGGCCGGGCATTGCTCTGGCGGCGACGTGTCGCCGGACTGCCGCAGATGGCCGCATTTCGGGCATTGTTTCAAGCGCATCGTCATGAATCAGAGTAGCGGCGTCAACTTCTTCAATAAACTTTCCGCATAGGTATTAAGGCGATCCAGCTTTTTTCGGTCTGCATCGGCGGGGATGACGAGCGTGACGAATTCCAGCTCTATCGACGCGAATGGCAGCGGGATCAGGAAGCGATCCCAATTGCTGCCATGGACTGAACTGCCGGCGCTGACGCGGCACAATACCAGCGGCACGCCGGCGCGGTGTGCCGCGATTACCGCGCCCGGCTTCATGCTGTGCTGCGGGCCGCGCGGTCCGTCGGGCGTGATCAGAACACGCTTCCCCAAATTCAGCGCGCTGACCATATTGGCAAGCGCCTCGCTGCCGCCCTTCGACGATGAGCCGCGCACGGTTTCGAAACCCCAGCGCCCGACCAGATCCGCCAGCAGGCCACCATCGCGGCTGAGGCTGATCAGCGCCATCGCTTGCGTATCGGCGAAATGCTTCCATACCGGCAGCATATCGCCGTGCCAGAAAGCGATGACCGCCGCACCCTCGGGCAGTTCGCCTGACACGCGAATGCGCCAACTGCGCGCCAACTGGTAAAAGAGCCACGGCGCGAGGCGGGCCGTTTGCCGGCGCAGCTTCTTCAGCATGGCAAAAGGCATGGAAAGGGTTTCTTCTGGATCATCTGGCGATGAATCCCGCGATCATCGCCAGCAACTCCGCTTCGTCGTAGGGCTTGCCGAGATAATTATTCACGCCGAGTTCCAGCGCGTAGTTGCGGTGCTTGTCGGCGATGCGCGAGGTGATCATGATGACGGGCAGCGACTTGAAGCGCGCATCGGCGCGCAGGCGGCGCAGCAGTTCGAACCCGTCCATGCGCGGCATTTCTATATCGAGCAGCATCACAGCGGGTACCGCCTCGGCCAACTGTTCCAGCGTATCGACGCCATCCTTCGCCGTCATCACGCGATAGCCGGCACGGTCGAGCAGGCGGCCGGTGATCTTGCGCACCGTGAGCGAATCATCGACCACCATCACCAGCGGCGGCAATGCGGCTGGCGCCGGTTCAGCTACCGGCACCGGAGCGCGCGGTTGTGTTTGCGCCAATTGTGCGTTGACCAGGAGCAGCGGATTGACGATCAACACCACCTCGCCATGGCTGAGAACGGTGGCTCCGCTGATGCCCGGCACGTGCGCCAGCTGCGGGCCGATGTTCTTGATTACCACTTCCTCGTTGCCGACCAGCGCATCCACTTCCAGCGCAATCTGCTGCACGCCACCGCGTAGTACCAAGACCCAATGGCGGTGCTGCAACAGCGGCTGGGTCGCACTGTCTCCCAGCAGGCGCGGCAGGTAATGCAAGGCGAGGCGCTGACCCTGCCACTCCAGCTCGGCAGCGGAGCGCAATTGCACCATCGCCTCGGCTTTCATGTCGCTGGCCTGCACTACCATCGATGCCGGAATGGCAAAGGTGCGCCTGCCGGATTTCACCAGCACGACAGGAAGCACCGCCTGCGTCAGCGGCAGATGCAGCGAGAAAGTGGTGCCGCGGCCCGCTTGCGCCCTGACGTCGACATGGCCGCCCATTGCCGCGATCTCACTTTTGACCACATCCAGGCCGACACCGCGTCCGGCACTTTCCGAGAGGCGGGTCACGGTGGTGAAACCGGGCCGGTATATCAGCTGCTCCAGTTGCGCTTCGCTGGTTTCCTGATCCGCGCCGAGCAGGCCGCGCTTGACCGCTTCGTCCCGAATGCACGGGTAATCGAGGCCGCGACCGTCATCGCCGACACTGATCTGCACCTCGTTACCGGCCTGCAGCAGCGCCAGCCGCACTTCGCCCTGCGCCGGCTTGCCGGCCGCGGCGCGCTGGTCGCCCGTCTCGATGCCATGCACGACGGCGTTGCGCAGCAGATGTTCGAGCGGCCCCGTCACTCGCTCCAGCACCGAGCGGTCGAGTTCGACCGCGCCACCTTCAATGACCAGCCCGATCTTTTTGCCGGCTTCACCGGCGGTCATCCGCAGCACCCGCCGCAGGCGTTCTGCAATCGTGCTGAATGGCACCATGCGCACGCCCATCAGCTGCTGTGCCAGTTCGCGCGCAAGGCGGGCCTGCTGCGTCAGCGCGGCATCCACCTGATCCAGGTCATGCAGCAGGCCGTGCTCGACGGTGGCGACGTCGTTCACGTCCTCGGCGAGGATGCGCGTCAGTTCCTGCATGCGCGTGAAACGATCCATTTCGAGCGGATCGAATTCCTGAATACTCTCCTCGCTGCCATGTGACTGCGCATTCGACTGTATGCGCGACTCGGCCTGAATCTCCAGTTCGCGCAAATGCGTGCGCAGGCGCGCCACGTTTTCCGTCAGGTCACCGAGCGAAGCCCGCAACGATTTTGCGCTGCCCTCGATGTGCGCGCGCGCGATCGCAATCTCGCCCGCCTCGTTCACCATGGTGTCGACCAGCCCAGCCGGCACGCGCAGCATCGGCTGCGGTGCTTCCGCGCCTGCCTCCGGCGCCGCGCGCAAGGCGCCGATCCGGTTGACGATGCGATCGAACCCCGTTTCCAGTTCATCGATCAGCTCCGGCGTTACAACTGCCGTGGCCTGCGCAGCGGCGATACGGGTCTCGATGTTGTGTATGGTCTCGCCGATATCGACCGCGCCGGCCATGCGTGCGCTGCCCTTGATCGTATGCAGAATGCGTTGCAGTGACTCGGCTCCGCTTTTGCCTTCGTTGCGCCAGCAGCTGAAGCCGGCGGCGACGGCCGGAATCAGATCTGCGCACTCTTCAAGGAACACGGGCAGCAGAGTCTGGGATTTTGCTCGGGTCTGCTCCATATCCGCGACTGCCGGCGGTTTGGTGCGAACTGCCTCGGCATGCTGCGCCGGCTGTTGCCGGATGGCTTCGCACTGACGCAACAAAGACGTGGTATCCGGTGTGCCCGCACCGCGTTGCAAATTCCCTATCCAGTCGGAGACGACATGCCGCGCCGTATCCACCATTTCGTGCAGCTCCGGTGTGGCCGGCCCCCCGCTTTGCAGATGGCGCTCAAGCACGGTCTCGACGGCGTGCGCGGTTTCGCCGAAATCCATCAGGCCAACCATGCTGCTGCTGCCTTTCAAAGTGTGAAAGCAGCGGCGCAGGATGGACAGGGGTTCGGGGTTGGCCGGGCTGGTCATCGAGCCACCGAGCTGTATGCCAATGGTGTCGAGTGCCTGCGCTGCTTCTTCGATGAAAACGGCGAGCAGTTCGTTATCCACTTCCTCGGCGTTGGCATGCGCGAGCCGGGCGGCTTCGTTTGTCACCGACTCGGCGGCGACAGCACCGCCTGGAATCCCCGCCGCCGCTGGTGCGGGTGCAGTTTCGCTGCCGGATGTGGACAGCGGCGGCGGCGCAAGCAGGGCATCGAGGTCGGTCGGGCCGCGCTGCAATTGTTCGACAAAGAAATCGAGCGCCGAAATTTTTCTTGCCACTTCCTCGAACTCGCCGGGCTGGCGCTCGTGACCGGGAACAAGGAATGTTCCGATGCGCCGGGCGCACTCCTGTGTCACTTGCACCGCGCGCGGCTGGCCAAGCTGCTCGAACACGCCGGCAATTTGTTGCAGGGTTTGGGCGACGCCGGCCAGTGCTTCGGCTTTGGCGCTGTCACGGAAGAAGACGTCGAGCGCCCGTTCGACCTGGCGCAGGTCGTCGCGCAGGTCGCGTCCTCGCTGCCGCAGGACGCTGCGGTTGCCGGCGCGCTGCGCGAGCGCCTGCAACGCGGGCAATTCGTGGGACGGCAGCGTTTCCCCGCGCTGCAATGCATTCAGGCGTCCGGTCAGCGCATCCACCTGCGCAACGAAGCCGCCATCGAGCGCATCGAATCGATTGACTGCGTTCTCGGTGAGCAACAACGCCGTTGCCACCTCGCCGGCCAGTGCATCGCTGTGTAGCAGCGGGTTCTTGCGCAGCAGATTGGCGGCATTGGCCAGCGCCGCCACCAGCCGCGCCAGATCGACATGCCCCAATTGTTGCGCCAGCGTCAGCAGTTGCGCGCTTTGTTCGTGGAAACGCGGCAGGGCAATCGCCGCCCCGGCGCAGAACTGATCCCAGTCGTCGACGCTGCTGCCAAGACGCTCGCGCATCTCGCGCAGGGCCGCTTCGCGCGGATCGCCCGCCGTGGCCTCGACCGGCACCAACTCACGCAAACGATAGGCGGCGCGCACCAGATCGATGCGCTCATTGCTGACGGCGGCCATGGCAACGTCGTAGAGCACATCGCGCATCAGGCGCTCGGGCACCGCCTGAGCGCCATCGCGCAGCAGGCGCACCTGCTCGTCAATGTGCCCGCACAGACGCCGCGCCGCATCGTCATCGGCAATGCCACCCAAGGCCAGGGCATCGAACCAGGCCAGCGTTACCCACCAGAAAGCGCGCGCCGCCGGCTGCTCCTGCAGCGTCTCGATCATGGCGGTCGAGTTGCGCATGTCGCGTATTCCGCTTGCATCCTGCTTCAACCACTTCGCCCGGCCGCGTTCGAAGCCGAGCCGCGCCGCCCGGAGCCGTGCCTGTCGTGCCTGCTCGTCGAGCTGCGTTGAACCGGCTGCGCGTTTCGGCGGACGCTGCGTGAGATCGGGGAAGAACAGATCGGCGGCGGCCGTTTCCTGCGTGCCGGACGCCGCGTTCAGGCGGCGATAGACAGGCAACAGGCGCAGCGCTTGATCGGGTAGCCCGGCAATCAGCTCGTCGAGATACTGGCGCAAGCTGGCGATGCCTTCCTGCGCCGCTTCGCCAAGGGCGGGTGACCAGGACGCCGCGCCTTGCGCCAGCGCATCGAGCAGGCGCTCGATGGCGCGCGCGAACTCGGTAATGCCGTCCAGTCCGACCACCGCCAAAGCGCCATGCGCCTGATGCAGGTGGGTGCGCACCCCGGCGAGCAGCGCCGCATCCTGGTGAGTGGCGTATTTCTGCAGCAGCTCGGCGGCACGGCCCAGCGCGAGTTCGATTTCTTCCTTGACCCAGGACAGCGGGCCAATGTCGAGTTCAAGGTTCATAGGTTCAAGATGCAAGGCGTAAGATGCAAGTGGGGTTCCGTGACCCTTGAGCCTTGAATCTTGAACCTGCTTTTCATACCTTGAATCCCGCAACGGAGTTCTTCAATTCCACCGCCAGCTCCGCCAGTTCGCCGATCGAGAGCGCCGTGCTGCGCGTACCGTTGCCGGTCTGCTCGGTGATGCGCAGGATTTCGCGCATGGCTCGCGCCACCTGCGTCGCCACTTCGGCTTGTTGCCGCGTGTCATTCGAAATGCCTTCGATCAGTTCAGTCAACTGGCGCGACACGATCGAAATGTCGGCCAGCGCATCACCTGCCGCATTCGACAGGCGTGCGCCTTCGATCACGCCCTGCGTGGAATTTTCCATGGCCGCTACCGCACCCTGCGTGTCTGACTGAATTGTCTTCACCAGCACTGCGATGCGGCGCGTCGCGGCGGCGGAACGCTCTGCCAGGCGCTGCACTTCTTCCGCCACCACGCTGAAGCCGCGCCCGGCTTCACCGGCCGAAGCGGCCTGGATGGCGGCATTCAAGGCCAGCACATTGGTCTGTTCGGTGATATCGGAAATCAGTTCGACGATTTCGCCGATCTCCTGCGATGATTCACCGAGGCGCTTGATGCGCTTCGAGGTTTCCTGGATCTGGCCGCGGATGCCATCCATGCCGCTGATCGAAGCGGCCACCGCCGTCGCGCCCTTGCTGGCGGCATCGAGCGATTGGCGCGCGACGCCGGCCGACTGCTCGGCCTTGCCCGACGCCTCTCGCATCGACTGCGCCACCATCAGCACCTGGCCGCCGGCGCGGCGAATTTCCTGCGACTGGGCTTCGCTCGCGGCGAGCAATTCTTCCGAAGTGCGCGCCGCCACGCCGGTAGCGGTGGCGACGCGGTGTGCCGTGTCGTTGATGCGCCTGACCAGCACCGAGAGTTCCGCGATGGCGTAATTCATCGCTTCGGCAATCGTGCCGGTGATGTCCTGGCCGATGCTGGCGCGCGCGGTGAGGTCGCCATCGGCAAGATGCCTGATCTCGTCCATCAAGCGGTGGATCGCGGCCTGCGTTGCGGCATTGGCTTCTTCCGCCGAGCGCCGCTGCTGCGCCAGCAAGGCCTGGCGCGCCGTGACATCGGCATTGAAGACGCGGAAGAACAGCACCAGCATCAGCATCGCCAGCGAACCCAGTCCGGCAATCAGGGCGCGATTGCGCGCGGGCTGGTTGAGGGCATCGTCCGCACCCAGCCGCAACTGCATCACGGCTTCGCTCAGCCGGGCATATTTCTGGTTCGCTTCCAGCATTCCGTCGGGCGGGTTTGTTCCCGGCGTTGCCGCCACGCCCGGCAAAGTCTTGTCATACGCCGCCCAGCAGGTTTGTACGGCGGCCAGCGTGGTGCGCAGCGTTTCGACGGCGGGCGCAACCGTCTTGCCATCGAGTTCACCGCCGCCGTCGAGCAGCGCCAGCAGTTTCGCTTCGCGCGCGCGCGCCGCCTTCAATTCCTGCTGGGCGGATGCCATTCCTTGCGCCGCCGGTGGGGCGAGGCGCGCCATGCGTTCAGTCAGCACGCCGATTTCGCCGGCAAGGCTCAGGTGCGCCGCCCGGTTGGCCGCAGCACGGCTGTCGGTGACGGCAAAATAAGCGGCACAGGCCAGGAACATCAGGAATAGCGCTGCCAGCACCTGCAATTGAAAACTCAGCGGCAGACGCAAACGTTTCGCCGGCGCTGCGGCGGGTTCTGCTTGCGCCTTGGGTGACGGCTTCGGTGCTTCAGGCAAGCCGCCATCAGGAGGAGCATCAATAGGTTCGTCGAGATTGAGGTCGATTTCCATGAGCAGATTCCGTCAATTCGCGATATTGAGAAATTCACTGGCGCCCAGCAGCACGGGCAGCAGCAAATGCATCCAGGTTCGGCCCGCGCTGTCGCGATAGCGTTCGCCGCGCCAGGGTTGCACGGGTGCATGCCCATTGGGGAGGAGTAAAACTTCCAGTGTCGCCAGCGCCTTGAGCCCCTGTGTGCTGGACACGAGCAACGCCACGTTGCCGCTGCGCGGGCCGGCCAGCAGCAATCTCGTTTGCATAGTGGCCGGCGTCGGATCGGCGCCATGAAAGGCGGCAAGATCGGTCACGCTGTAGAGTGTGCCGCGAATGTTGGCAATGCCACGGAACCAGGACTTGGTCAGCGGTACCTCGGCGAGGGCCGGCACCGGCAACACTTCGCCTACTGCGGTGAGATCGACCAGCCAGTGCTCGCCGCCGGATTCGAAACCGAGCAGCGATCGCGACCCAGTCTCCGCGCCGACACGCTGCGTTTTTTCCGCCTCGATTTGCTGGAAATCGGGCTGCGTCATGCTGGCTTGCCGGGGTGGGTTTGCGCGGTGACTGCTGCAATCAGGCTGGCTGCGGTAAACGGCTTGGTAAGGTATTCGTCGGAACCGGCCATGCTGCCGCGCGCGCGGTCGAACAGGCCGTCGCGCGAAGATAGCATGATCACCGGAGTCGCGGCGAAACGCGGGTTTTTCTTGATCAGGGCACAGGTCTGGTAGCCGTCGAGACGCGGCATCAGGATGTCGCAGAAAATCACGTCCGGCTGGTGGTCGGCGATCTTGGCCAGCGCATCGAAACCGTCCTCGGCCAGCACTACGCGGCAACCGGTCTGGAGCAGGAAAATTTCCGCACTCCTCCTGATGGTGTTCGAATCGTCGATCACCATGATTTTCATGCCATCAAGCGGACGTTGGCTCATTTCATATTTCCATCATCTCGTCGCATTGTCGCCAAACATCCCTTGTTGAAACGCGGCACCATCCCGACTGCGCCTCTAATATAGAATTGCAACATCTTACCGCAGGCACCCGCCATGGCTTCCGACGACTTCCAACCTCCGCTGGTCCTCACCTTCGCGGCGTCGGATCCGACTGGCGGCGCCGGCATTCAGGCTGATCTGATGACCCTGTCGAGCATGGGCTGTCATCCGCTCTCGGTCATTACCGCCATCACCGTGCAGGACACCGCCGGCGTCGAAGCCGCTTTCGCGGTGGATGCCGACTGGGTCGCCGATCAGGCCCGCGCCCTGCTCGAAGACATGCCGGTCGCCGCTTTCAAGATCGGTATGCTGGGCAGCGTCGAGACCATCGCCGCGATTGCCGAAATCATCTCGGATTACCCGGACATTCCGCTTGTCTTCGACCCGGTGCTCGCCTCGGGGCGCGGCGACCAGTTGTCGGACGAGGAAATGGTCGAGGCCATGATCGAACTGCTGCTGCCGCAGACCACCATCCTCACCCCGAATAGCCTGGAAGCGCGGCGCCTGGCCCAGGACGACGACGACGATAGCCAGCCGCTCCTGGCGGCCTGTGCGCACCAGTTGCTCAAGAGCGGCTGCGAATATGTGCTGATCACCGGCACGCACGAGAACACGCCGCAGGTTGTCAATACTCTCTACGGCGCGAGCGGCCAGGTGCGCGAGGACAAATGGGATCGGTTGCCCGGCAGTTATCACGGCTCGGGCTGCACCCTGGCCTCGGCCATCGCCGCCAATCTGGCCTGCGGCATCGAAATCGGCGAAGCCGTTTTCGAAGCGCAGGAATACACCTGGCATACGCTCGCCAACGGCTTTCGTCCCGGCATGGGGCAGTACATCCCCGACCGCTTTTTCTGGGCAAGGGAGGATGATGAATAAATCATCTTCCTCCCTTGCCCAGACGGGCCCGTTGGGCCCTTGGGCAAAAAAATGTGCCCACCCCCCTGCCCTGCTCCAGGGCTCGCCCTGCATGGCTCGCCCGTCTCGACGGCGCAAAGCGGTGCTTTGCGAAACCACGCCTCGACCCCCGTGGGCGGGGGTGACTATTTGCTCGCTGCGCTCACGGGATTTTTATGCCGGCTGAGATGCGCGATCGCGATCAACTGCGCGGCCTGTATGCCGTAACGCCCGACGACTATTTGCTGCCGCGGCTTTCCGCCATGGTGGGCGCGGCGTTGAAGGGCGGCGTCAAGCTGGTGCAATATCGCAACAAGACTGCTGCGCCACCACTGCGCCGGGCGCAGGCCGCCGAGCTGCTGCGCATCTGCCGCGCCGCCGGCGCCAGGCTGATCGTCAACGACGATCTCGCCCTGGCGCTGGAGATCGGCGCCGACGGCGTGCATATCGGCCGTGATGATGGCAATCCTGTCGCGACGCGCAGTTTGCTGGGGCCGGACAAGATTCTCGGCGTTTCCTGTTACAACGAGCTTTCCCGCGCCGCAGCCGCGGCCCAGGCAGGCGCCGATTACCTCGCCTTTGGCGCGGTATTCGCTTCGCGAACGCGGCCTGATGCGGTGAATGCGCCACTCTCGCTGTTGGCGGAGGCGAAGCGTTTCGGTCTTCCCATTGCCGCCATCGGCGGCATTACACTCGGTAGCGCTGGCAGCGTGATCGAGGCCGGCGCCGACATGCTGGCCGTGATCACCGATCTGTTCGATACCATGAACATCGCTGCGCGAGCGGCGGAATATCAAGACTTGTTTTGAAACAAAACCCATTAGCCACAGAGTTCACAGAGAACACAGAGGAAAACCAAAAACCAATCTGCGTGATTTTTTGAAGTGGTTTTCTCTGTGGACTCTGTGTCCTCTGTAGCCGAAGTCTTTAAGGTTTTAATATGACCAAAAACGAACAACTCTTTGCCCGCGCCCAGGCCACCACGCCGGGCGGCGTCAATTCTCCCGTGCGCGCCTTCCGTTCCGTCGGCGGCGCGCCGCGTTTCTTTGCCAGGGGCGCCGGCGCCTATGCCTGGGATGCCGATGGCAAGCGCTACATCGACTACGTCGGCTCGTGGGGCCCGCTGATCCTCGGCCATGCCGATCCCGACGTGGTGCGGGCAGTGCAGGAAGCGGCGGCCAATGGTTTGTCATTTGGCGCGCCGACCGAAGCTGAAATCGAACTCGCCGAGCTGCTCGTCAAACTGGTGCCGAGCATGGAACTGGTGCGTCTGGTTTCATCGGGCACCGAAGCCACGATGAGCGCGATCCGCCTCGCCCGCGGCTTCACCGGCCGCGATGCCATTGTCAAATTCGAAGGTTGCTATCACGGCCACGCCGACAGCCTGCTGGTCAAGGCCGGCTCGGGCATGCTGACTTTCGGCAACCCCTCTTCTTCCGGCGTGCCGGCCGATCTCGCCCAGCACACGCTGGTGCTCGATTACAACAATGCGCAGCAATTACGCGACGCCTTTGCCACCCACGGTGGCAAGATCGCCTGCGTCATCGTCGAGGCGGTCGCGGGCAACATGAACCTGATCGCACCAAAGCCGGAATTTTTGCAGGCGATGCGCGAGTTATGCACACAACATGGCGCGCTGCTGATCTTCGACGAAGTAATGACCGGCTTTCGCGTCGGCCCGCAATCGGCGCAGGGCCTGTACGGCATCAAACCCGACCTGTCGACCTTTGGCAAGGTGATCGGCGGCGGCATGCCGCTCGGCGCCTTCGGCGGACGGCGCGACATCATGGAAAAGATCGCCCCGCTCGGCCCCGTATATCAGGCCGGCACGCTTTCCGGCAATCCGCTCTCGGTTGCCGCCGGTCTTGCCACACTCAGAAAGATTCAGGCGTCCGGCTTCTACGAAAATCTCGCCAGGCGCACAACATCACTGGTCACAGGACTTACCGCCGCCGCCAAAAAACATGGTGTGAAATTCTGCGCGCAATCGGTCGGCGGCATGTTCGGGCTCTACTTCGCCGCGACACCGCCCGCGTCCTACGCCGAGGTCATGACCTGCGACAAGGAAGCCTTCAACCGCTTCTATCACGCCATGCTCGAAGCCGGCATCTACTACGCCCCCTCGGCCTACGAAGCGGGCTTTGTTTCTGCCGTGCACAGTGATGCCGACATCGTCGCCACTGTCGCGGCGGCGGAGCATTATTTCAGCAGCCTGTAGTCCCAAACAGGGCTTCGAGCGCATCCGCCAGCGTTGGATAAGCGAAGCGATAGCCCAGCGCTTCGGCCTTGCGCGGCAGCACCTTCTGCCCGCCGAACAGCAGCACCGAGCGTTCGCCCAGCAGCGGCTTGAGCAGCGCTGCGGGTGCGGCGAGAAACGCCGGCCGATGCAGCGCATGCGCCAGCGCGGCGGTGAATTCGGCATTCGTCACCGGCCTCGGCGCCGTCATATTCACCGCGCCTTCGGCAGCGGTATGGAGTAGCAGCAGACGCACGATGGCAACGTAATCGTCGATGTGAATCCAGCTCATCCACTGCCGGCCATTACCGAGCCGGGCACCGAGACCGAGCGCAAATGGCAGCCGCATTTTTGCCAGCATACCGCCGTCCGCGCTGAACACCAGGCCCGTGCGCAACAGGCACAGCCGCACACCGGCCGGACAAGCTTTCTGCGCGGCGGCCTCCCAAGCCAGACAAAGTTTCGCGGCGAAGTCGGTTCCGGCATGACCTGTCTCATCCTGCTCGGTATCGCCGCTGTCGCCGTAGTAACCGATCGCCGAACCGCTCAACAACACGGCCGGCTTCTGCCGTGCCGCCGCGATGCGCTGCACCAGTTGTTCGGTCAGGCTGACGCGGCTGTCCCATAAGCGCTGTTTGCGCGCGGCGGTCCATGCCGCATCGACGATGGGTTCGCCGGCGAGATTGATGATGGCATCGAAATGCTGTTCCGGCGGCCACTCGGCGAGCGAACCGAGGGCGAGCACAGCCGGCCCGCACTTCGCCGCCACCGTTTGCGGCCTGCGGCTCAACACCGTCAGCGCATGGCCGTCGCGCAGCAGGGCCGCGCAAAGCGCGCGGCCGATCAAGCCGGTACCGCCGGTGATGAGGATGTTCATTGAGTGAATGAGGGCTTCGCTCGGATGGACAGCCGCTATATTGAACCTTTTAGTCTCTTACCACTCAAGTCTTGGCAGAATTGGCGAAGAATATCGAGCGAAGCGGGCCAATCAGTAGCCGCCCCTTGAGGGGCGGATGGGTGGGGTGGGCCTTCAATTCGCTTTTCCGGCCAAGAGACCAAGTGCATGATCGGAGGCGGCCCTGTTGGGTTCCGGCTCGGCCAGCTTAGGTTGCCTGTGGCAGCAAGGCGGGGGCAGCGCCGGTAATGGCGCAGATGCGTTGCACGACGGCGGGTCTGGGGCTGTCGATGCGGCCCTGTTCGAAGGCTACCACGGTCAGCGCCGGCTGCACCAGGTCCAGCAATTCCCCCGGTCGCAACAGGAATTCCGGATTCGCGGGCCGGCCGACCAATTCGTTGCCAATCATGAAGGTTTCATAGATCAGCACCCCGCCCGGCTTGAGCGCGCCGATCAGGGCGTCGAACAATGGCCGGAACAGGTAGTTGGTGACGACAACTCCGTCAAAATAACCGCTGGCATAGGGCCACGGGCCGCCTTCCAGATCTGCAATGCGGGCCGTGATCCCCGCTACGCCGGCCAGACTCGCCAACGCTTCCGCATCCCTGTCCACCGCTTCGACGCGAAAGCCCTTCGCTGCCAGCAGACGCGCATGGCGGCCGCGGCCGCAGGCCAGGTCGAGCACGATGCCGCCTTGCGAGATCAGCGGCGCGAAACGGCGTACCCAGTGAGAAGGTGACAGGCTGTCATGCATGTGCAAGTTGATTCCTGATGGCAGGCTGCAATGCGATAAGTTTTACGGGTGTTTGCTCCGTGCATTTAACCATCCATGCTTCAATTATGCCCTTATGTAAAGCTTTGCATAAGTGCCCTGCGCTGCCCTTCATGCTGCCGACCTTGGATGGCCGCTTTCGGAGATGAATCAGACGGCTTCAAATCTGCAAATTGCGCTTTCAAGAGCATGCGATCCGTCATTAAAGAATCGCGCGGAAATATTTGGAACACAGCAGGTGCTCTGCCAAGGGGTGCGACGTTGTTTGACTGACATAAAATTTTGGCTACGTGATCCAATACACCCTCGAAATGCGCAGAATTGCTAAAATCCAATTTGGCTGATTTATTCGGAACTGAATCATAAGATGACGTCAATTCGATTTAGGCAATTCGGCTACATGAATTTGTTGGTTGCAGCCATAACCGCCTTGGGCAATGCGGACAATGCCATTGCAGAAGAGAGCCTAAATGCGGTAACAGTCCAGAATCACAACTTCGCGGGCAGTAAGGCGGACGGCTATACGAACGGAATCTTCCTTTCGCGCGTTCGAATGCCATCCCCGAACGAAAATGCTGTGGATTCGTCTTTGTTGCTCGATCCGACGGTGACTTGGCTTGGCATGCCAAAGCCTACTTTGGCTTCCTCTTCATTAGGCCAGATAATGATCACCCCGCATGCGATTGAACAGCGCATTCCGGATCCGAACGATGTGCCTTATGTCGGCGGATTGATATTCCGCTCAGCCAATGTATACGTACATGATGACGTTGCTGACCTGCTGGCGCTTGATCTTGGTGTACTTGGCCCCGCCTCGGGGGCAGCCCAGATGCAACGTTTTATACACCGCATGTTGAATACTACTCGGCCGAAAGGTTGGAGTAGCCAAGGGAGAAACAAGCCGCTCGTAGCAATCGATGCATATAGAGCATGGCGCTACCACTGGCCCGATTCAGGAAATGGACGCACAGGCGGGGATGTCGTGGCACTCGGCGGTGGGGCATTGGGAAATCGAGAATCCTCCGTTGGCGTTACCTTGATTGCACGCTACGGTACTGATTTAGGCAGGAGTTTTCCAACAGTCGCCCGACTCAATGGGCGCCGCGGCGATCCGATCGCGATCAACAACAGCTGGTTTGCCTATGCGGGTTTTTCGGCCGACCGCATCGTCGGTGATACGGGCATCGGGAGCGATGCGCCGGGCAACAATACGCAGCTGCGAAAAACTCAAGTCGTTCCAGTGGTGGGTATTGCCTATGGCTGGTCACGGTCTTCGCTAACGTTTTCCCTGCAATCCGCAACCCCGATGGTCGAGTCTGTTAGCCACCGGCAATCCTACGGATCGATCACATACATCTGGCACTGACGCCGGCCCCTGCGCGGAGATGATGGCCTGCTGCAGAAAACGGGAACAGCGATAGCCGGAACGGCAAATACAGATTCGGCCACAGCACTGCGCCGGTCACCTTCTCGGTTGCATGCAGCAAGTGGTGATGGTTGTTCCAGTAGATGCCGACGTGGATGAAGCTCAGAACATAGCTCAGGAACACGGGAACAATTTGCAGCAGCGCTTCAATGCCCTCGCCGTGAGGCACTTTTATTTCAAGCACCATGATGGTGATGATGAGTGGCACCGGACGACCAACGAGGCCGAGGCGCAGGCACTACTCGCCTGGTATGAAGGGGCAAGGGTTGGGGAACGCCTGACGCGGTGACGTTCCGCTGAAATGGCAAAAGGGACAGGTGTCAACCGGGCGCGAGAACGGGAAACAGGGCGCGCAAACCGGTGGCTATCATTTCGACGGCTATTGCCGCAAGGATGAAACCGCTGACGCGTTCCACGATATCCAGGGTCGACTGCCGGATTTCATTTTCCGCTTGGCATGCAATATGAAAGGTGATCCAGCAGGCGATGCCGACGATGAAAATCGGCGCTACGACGTGGATCAGGTCGGCGTAGTCATGCCATTCGCTGTTGCTCATGACGTAGCTGAATGCGGCAGGTCCCGCCAAGAGGGGTATCGCCAAGGGAACAATCGAGGCTTCCTTTACGCGCCCCTGGTTCGTGGCGATGGGCAAACCCTTGAAGCTGGTTTCCTGACCCAGCACCATCGCAATCGCCAGCAGCAGGACAATGATTCCGCCACCTATCTGCATGGCGCCGAGCGATACGCCGAGCAGCCCCAGCAGTGGCATGCCCAGAAAGGCTGCGATCAATAATGCAACCGTCACACTGAGCCCTATCGTCCGCGCGAAACGGGCTTTCCCGGGCGAATCCAGCCCTTCCGCCGCGGCAAGGAAAATCGGGATCATGGTTACGGGTCCGGCCAATGCAAAAAGTGTGATCGTTTTTTTGAGGGTGAGCGCGGCAAGCGTCAGCATGGTTTGTCTTTCATTGGTGCGAGGCAATCGCGGTTACTGCTAAATCATGCTGCATCCGGTTTCGCGCGCTTGCGCGGCGATCGCTTTGCATTGGCCGAGAAGTCGCGGCGCTGCCTGGCGAATTCGGCGAGCCGCGTGGCGACCCGATGGTTGATGCTGCCTTCGGGCGCTACGCCATTTTTGTCCAGGGCGCCTGCCGGCATCCCGGTCAGCAGCTCCATGGCCTGATCGACGTCGGTCACGGCATAGATGTGGAATTCCCCCGCACTACAGGCAGTGACTACGTCTTCGCGCAGCATCAGGTGCTTGACATTGGATTGCGGGATCAGCACGCCTTGTTCCCCGTTGAGCCCGCGCGCCTTGCAGACGTCGAAAAAGCCTTCGATTTTCTCGTTCACGCCGCCGATGGCTTGCACCTGCCCGAACTGGTTCACCGAACCGGTGAGCGCCAGCGTTTGCCTGATCGGCGCGGCGGCGAGCACCGAGAGCAGCGCGCAGAGCTCGGCCAGCGAAGCGGAATCGCCTTCCACAGGGCCGTAGGATTGCTCGAACACCAGGGTTGCGCTGAGCGATAACGGCGCATTGCCGGTGTAGCGCTGCCCCAGGAATGATGACAAAATCATGACGCCCTTGGAGTGGATCGAGCGGCCAAGCTGGGCTTCGCGTTCAATGTCGATGATCTTGCCGTCGCCCAGGCGCGCCGTTGCCGTGATGCGCATCGGGTGGCCGAACAGGGTTTCGCCGATATCCATCACGGCCAGGCCATTCACCTGGCCGGCTTGGCTGCCCTCGACCGAGATCAGCAGGATGTCGCGCTGAATCGCTTCCTGCACTTTTCCCGGGATCCGGTCGATACGGCGGCGCTGGGCGGCCAGCGCCTGCTCGATATCCTCTTTCTGGATGGCGGCGTGTCCGGCCTTGGCCGCGAAATGATCCGCCTCATGCAGGATGTCGGTGATGCGCCGCGTACTCGATGAGAGGCGTTCCGCGTCCTCGGCGATGCGCGCGCAATGCTCGATCAGGCGCGCCACGGCGTCCCGTGTCAGGGCGTGAACCTGGTTGTTGCGCGCCAGGGTATTGATCAGGCGGGCGTAGAGGCGGACATTGTCCGCGCTGCGCAGGACGGCGTCCTCGAAATCCGCCGCGACCTTGAATAGTTCCTCGAATTCGGGGTCGTATTCCTTGAGCAGGTAGTACAACAGGCGTTCGCCGACCAGCACCACCTTGATCGAGAGCGGCATGGCTTCCGGTTCCAGGGACTGGGTACCGGCCCAGCCGATCATTTGGCCCAGAGACTCGATGCTCACCCGGCCGGAATTCAACGCGCGCTTGAGTCCGGCCCAGGCATAGGGCTGGCTCAGCACTTTCTCGATATCCAGGATGAGATAGCCGCCATTGGCGCGATGCAGCGCGCCGGGCTTGATCATGGTGAAGTTGGTGACGAGGGTGCCGAGGTGGGCGACCTGTTCGACCCGCCCCACCAGATTGGGGTAGGTCGGGTTGTCCTCGTAAATGATTGGCGCAGCACGCGCATTGCCATGATCCACGAGCAGGTTGGCGAGATAACGCTGCGCCGAGATGCCGCCGGTCGCTTCGGCGCCGCCCGTTTCGCCTTCGGCGCCATCCTCGCGCATCTTGGCCCCGATATCCAGCACGTCGTGCCAGACCTGATCGAAGAATTCGAGCACGTTGGGCAGGTCGGTGTAGTGCTCCTTCAGGTCGTCAATCAAATGTCCTACCGCGAGACTCATGGTGTCGCGCGAAAGTTTCCTGATCTGCCCCTGCATTTCGCGCCGCCAGCGCGGGAACTGCTGCATCAGTTTATGCAAACGCGCGCCATATTGCCTGATCAGCTCGCCAAAACGCTCCTGCTCCTCCTCGGGCAAGCCGGAAAACTCATCGGGCTGTATGGTCCGCTCATCTTTCATCGGCATGAAGGCAAAACCTTGAGGTGTGCCGAGCAGGGCGATTCCGTGCTTGCCCGAGTCTTCGCCCAGTTCACGCAGCGCGGTTTCTTCGCGCTTCTTGAATTCGTCGTGGATTGCCTCGACGTGGCTGCGATAGTCGTCGCTTTCAAAGGCGGCGGAGATGGCGGTCGGCAGTTCGCTGACGAACTGCTGCATGTCCTGTTTCAGTTGCACGCCCCGCCCCGCCGGCAACTTGAGCAGGCGCGGCTTGTCGGGCTCGGCAAAATTGTTGACATAGCACCAGTCGTCGGGCACCGGTTCGGCGGCCGCCTTGGTTTCCAGCAAGCGCCGCACCAGCGCATGGCGGCCGCTGCCCGGCGCGCCGAGCACGAACAGGTTGTAGCCGGGGCGCTTGATGTCGATGCCGAACTGCACGGCATCGGCAGCGCGCGACTGGCCAACCATGTCGGTACCGTCATCCAGTTGCCCGGTGGTTTCGAAATCGAGCAGACCGGGGTCGCAGCGGCGATAGAGCTGCTGCGCTTCAAGGGGTTTGATTTCAGTCATGTCATTTGCCACGGATACCTGTTTGACGGCATCATCTTATGCAGCCGTCTGACGACGGTCAATGGCATCGACTTCGCATCCCTTGGCCATTCAACTTTTTTTGGCGGGCGCAGCCCTGAATTCCCCAGGTTTGGCCTCATAGTCAGCAGCATCTCCATAGTCGAGAAAACCGGCATAGCGCGAATGGATGCCGAGCATCCTGCGTGCGTGCTTGATCGGACAAAAATACTGCTCGGTTCTCGCCACGATCTCGCCGATATAGGCGATCAGCCCGGTGCCATAGGCGCAACAGGTACAGTGGAATTTCTCGATGAAGTTCAGGTATTCGAGTTGCTGCCGGTCAAACACGATGGAGTCGGCGCGCCGGACCTTGTCGATCCGATAGATCGGGAAACAGGTCGCGTGGAAATACGAGCGAGCCCAAGCTTTCGCCCAAGTCTTTGCATGGCGGAATTCGGCGATGAAAAACGGCAATTTAATGATATTCATCAACTGACCTGCAACGAGTTGTTGCCGCAGCAGAAGAACAGTAATAAATAGAACATATAGAGTTGCCAGCTGGATGCCTCAAGCTTTGTGCAGGGAATGTTTTTTGCGCGTTTATGGCGTAACTGCTGATAAATCGCGATTGGAAGGTCGAATGATTACGATCCTGCAAACCACCGTGACCGGTGACGAAATCATCAATCACAAACTGACGCATGTACATCGGGAAGCCAGCTTGTTCGAGGTAAGCAGAGTCATGCGCAAATCAGGCAGGATGGAGCTTCTTGTCACCGATGAGGTCGATGGCAAGCTTGTCCCTCTGGGCCTTGTTAGTGCGAACGATATTGTTATGCATGTCATTGCCGCAGGGCTTGATCCCACCCGTGTTGACCGCAGGTGATATTTCATGGCCGGGAATACCCACTGCAAATGCGGAAGAAAGTGATGCCGAGAGGTTGCGGCGCCTTCAGGCAGACAAGGACGAGGCGATTGCGGTATTGGATGGCGATGGTCGCCTCGTCGGTACTGTGAGGCTCGATGAATTTGCGGGAAATCTCTGTTAACAAGCGGGAGCAGTCTGAGGCAACCCGCCAGCAATCCCTCCCGAGAGGGCGCAATTACTGTTATCAGACCGTAGCTTTGTTGCTGATAAGGAGTCACGAAAATGTCCAAGGAAATCGCCAAGATCGCAATACCGGGTGTTCAGCCGGTTTACCAAAGTAAACCGCTCCAGGAGCATGTCAACGATAGCTACAAGTCGCGCGGCAAGCTGCCTGAACCTGCAATATGTTCGGAGTGCGGCGCTGTTTATCAGGAAGGCAGGTGGCGCTGGTTGCCGAAGCCGGCCCAGGCGCACGAAGTGGTTTGCCCGGCCTGCCATCGTATCCGGGACGCGATCGCTGCCGGGTATGTCAGGCTTGAAGGCGAGTTCCTCGCGCAACACCGCGAAGAAATCCTCAATCTCGTGCGTCATGTTGAGCAGCAGGAGAAAGCCAGTCATCCGCTGCAAAGGATCATGGCGATCTCCGACGAGGAGGGCGCGGTATTGGTCACCACCACCGACGTCCATCTGGCGCGCGGCATCGGCGAAGCCGTCCGTCATGCTTATCAGGGCAACCTTGAACTCAAGTATGGCCACGATGAGAATTTGGTTCAGGTGCATTGGAAGCGCTGAGGTTCCTTGAGTCCCGATGGCCAACCGATAATAGAGCTCATTTCATGAATAGCCACATGCGCGACGGGATAAGGCTCGTATGGGGCAGCCATACCGGCCTGCCGGGTCAGTCGATGGCAAGATCAGATAAGGAGATGCGATCATGACAATCATCGGCATCGACTTGGGGACCTCCAACTCTGCGGCGGCAGTATTGCGCGGCGGCCGGCCGGTGCTGATCCCCAGTGCCGAAGGTGTAAGTTCAGGCGGCAAGGCATTTCCCAGCCATGTCGCGATCACGGAAGATGGCCAGATGCTGGTTGGCGAGCCGGCGCGGCGCCAGGCCGCTGCCAATCCCGAGGGAACGGCGACCGCCTTCAAGCGCAGGATGGGCGCGCGCGAGCATATCCGGCTGCGTGGCCGCGAGTTTTCGCCGGAGCAGCTTTCCGCCTTCCTGCTGCAAAAGATCAAGCGTGACGCCGAAGCCTTTCTCGGCGAAACCGTGACCAAGGCCGTGGTGACCGTGCCAGCCTATTTCGACGACAACCAGCGCAGCGCCACCAAGGATGCCGCCGGGATTGCCGGCCTGGAGGTGGTGCGCCTGGTGAATGAGCCCACCGCCGCATCGCTGGCCTACGGGCTGGACCGTGCCGGCCAGGAGCTGCGCATCGCCGTCATCGACCTTGGCGGCGGCACGCTCGATGTCACCATCATGGAATTCGGCAAGGGCGTGTTCGAGGTCAAGGCCACCAGCGGCGACACGCGCCTGGGCGGCACCGACATGAACCAGACGTTGTTCGACGCGCTGGCGCACCGCTTCTCCGAGCAGAGCGGGATCAACGTGCGGGACGATCCCAAAGCGGCGGCGCGGCTCATGGAAGCCACAGAGATCGCGAAGATCGAACTGTCGACAAGCGTCACCACGCATTTGAGCCTGCCCTATATCGGCGTCGTTGGCGGCGAACTGAGGCACCTGGAAATGGACCTCGGACGCGCCGAACTCGAACGGCTGGTGCGGCCCGTCATCGAACGCTGCCGCAAGCCGCTGGAACAGGCGCTGCACGATGCCGGCATCAGTGCGCAGCAGGTCGACCGCATCGTCTTCGTCGGCGGACCGACGCGCATGCCGTCGGTGCGCGCCTTCTTCGAGGAAATGTTCGGCCGCAAGGCCGAGATGGGCGTCGATCCGATGGAGTGCGTCGCCTGCGGCGCCGCCATCCAGGCCGGCGTGCTGACCGGCGAGGTAGGCGACATCGTGCTGGTGGACGTGACGCCGCTGACCCTTGGGGTGGAGACGCTGGGCGGCGTGGCAACGGCGCTGATCGCGCGCAACACGCCGGTGCCGGTGAAGAAGACCGAAACATTCACGACCGCGGCCGACCTGCAAACCGCAGTTACCATCCATGTCTACCAGGGCGAGCGGGCCATGGCCGCCGACAACACCAGCCTTGGCGAATTCAATCTCGACGGCATACCGCCGGCGCCGCGCGGGATTCCAAAGATCGAGGTGAGCTTCGACATCGATGCCAACGGGATTCTGAACGTCACAGCCAGGGATACCGCGACGGGCAAGAGCCAGTCGGTGCGCATCAGCGGCTCGACGCGGCTCTCCCGGGACGTCAAGGAACACATGGTGCAGGAAGCCGAGAAATATGCTGCGGCCGACAAGAAGCGACGTGAGGATGCGGAAATACTCAATGATGCCGACAGCCTGTGCTACCAGGTCGAAAAGCTGGTGGCGGATTTCTCCGACAAACTGACCGCCGACCTCAAGGAAAAACTGGAACAGGCCCGGCGCGAGACCAGGGAGGTCTGTGGCAAGCACAATGTGGCGCTGGTGAAAGAGAAGGCCGAATTGCTGCGCCGCCTGCTCAAGGAAGCTGGTACGGCGATTTACGCCCAGAACCAGCCGTCGGGCTCTGACGACAATGCGCCGAACGCTGCGCCCAACGTCTCCGCAGGAGGGGAGGCGCGGCCCACTGGCGCTGGCCCCGGTGGCCGTGTCGTCGATGCTGATTTCCACTGATTGATGCCAGAACACGAGGGCCGCCATCAACGCCGCCGCCAAGCGCGACTACTACGAAGTTCTCGGCGTACCCCGTGAAGCCGATGCCAAAGTCATCAGGGACGCCTTTCGCAAACTCGCCCTCAAATACCATCCTGACCGCAACAAGGAACCGGGGGCCGACGAGCGTTTCAAGGAAATTGCCGAGGCCTACGCGGTGCTCTCCGACCCGAAGAAGCGCGCCGACTACGACGCCGGCGGTTTTGAAGGCATCAAGGGCATGCGGCCGGAGGATCTGTTCGGCGGCATCGACTTCGACAACCTGTTCGGCGGACTCGGCTTCGATTTCGGCGGCGGCATTTTTGATCACTTCTTTGGCGGCCGCCGGCGTGCCGCGGGGCCGCCGCATGGCGAGAATCTCGAAACCCTGCTGCGCATTCCGCTCGAACGCGTCGTCAGCGGCGGCGACGAACCGGTGCGCATCGACCGCCCGGTACAGTGCCCGGCTTGCAAGGGCAGCGGCGCCGCGGCGGGGACGTCGCCGCGTCCCTGTGCAAGCTGCCACGGCAGCGGCCAGGAGGTAAAAAGCAGCCGCGAAGGCGGCGTCATGTTCCAGCGCGTGACGATTTGCCCGGCCTGCGGCGGGCGCGGCTTGTTCATCGACGAGCCCTGCCATGAATGCCATGGTCATGGTCAGGTGCAGCGCGCCGAGACGCTCACGGTGAAGGTTCCGGTCGGCGTCGAGGAGGGCATGGTATTGCGCATTCCCGGCCACGGCCTGGCGCCACCCGGAGCGAATGGAATTCCGGGCGACCTCTTCGTAGTGGTTCATGCCCTGCCCGATCCACGCTTCGAGCGGGTGGGCGCCGATCTGTGGCGGCAGGAAGAACTGCCTCTGTCCGATGCCGTTCTCGGCACCGAACTGAATGTGCCGACGCTGGATGGCCTGGCAAAGGTCAAGGTGCCGCCGGGGACGCAGCCCGAAACGATACTGAAGCTGAAGGACAAGGGGCTGCCGCACTTCGGCGGCGGCAGACGCGGCGATCTGCTGCTGCGGCTCCGCGTTTTAGTTCCCGAGCACCTGTCCACCGCCCAGCGCAAGCTCTATGAGCAGCTGCGGCAATTGAATCGCTGATGCGATAGCCGGCCCGGCCATGGACATCTCAAAGCTGCAGCGACGCTCGGAGTTCGAATGGGTTGTCGCGCCGTATGGCCGCATGCGCGTCCCTGCCGTCATCTACGCATCGGTCGAACTCGTTGCCGCGATGGACGAGAAGGTTTACCAGCAGGCGACCCAGGTCGCGATGCTGCCCGGCATTGTCCAGGCGAGCTACGCCATGCCAGACGCGCACTGGGGCTATGGATTCCCGATCGGCGGCGTTGCGGCATTCGATGCCGAACAGGGCGGCGTCGTTTCCGCCGGCGGCGTCGGCTTCGACATTTCCTGCGGCGTGCGCACGTTGCGGACCGGCCTGACGTGGCACGACATCGAGCCGGTCAAGACCAGACTGGCCGATTCGCTGTTTGCGCGCATTCCCGCCGGGGTCTACAGCACGGGGCAGTACCCGCTGGCGCCGCCGGAAATGGATGCCATGCTGCGCGGCGGCGCGCAGTGGGCACTGCAGCGCGGCTTCGGCGAAGCCGCGGATCTCGACTGCACCGAGGAACATGGCTGCATGGCCGGCGCCGATCCGGCACAGGTGTCCGAGCGCGCCAAGCGCCGCCAGCGCGACGAGATGGGAACACTGGGATCGGGGAACCATTATCTCGAAGTCCAGCATGTGACCGAAATTCTCGACCGGCATATCGCCGAGGCATTCGGCTTGCGCGCGGGCGACATCCTGGTCAGCATTCATTGCGGCTCGCGCGGGCTTGGCCACCAGATCGGCACCGACTACCTGAAGGAGATGTTGCAGGGCGCGCGCCAGGCGGGGATCGGTCTTCCCGACCGCGAGCTGGCCTGCGCGCATCTCGACTCGCTCCTGGGACGACGTTATCTGGGCGCCATGCGCGCCGCCGCCAACTGCGCCCTTGCCAACCGGCAGATCCTGACCCACCTGACGCGCGAAACATTTCGCGAATTATTCCCCGACAGCCGATTGACGCTGCTCTACGATGTGTCCCACAACACCTGCAAGGAAGAGACGCATGCTGTCGACGGCTTGAAACGCCGCCTGTTCGTGCATCGCAAGGGCGCCACGCGCGCTTTCGGGCCGGGCCATCCTGATCTGCCGCCGCAGTTTCGCGACACCGGGCAGCCGGTGCTGATCGGTGGCAGCATGGGCACCGCTTCCTACATTCTGGCCGGCGCCGCGGGCGACAAGGAAAATGCCTTCGGTTCCGCCTGCCACGGCGCCGGTCGCAGCCTGAGCCGACACGAAGCGTCAAGGCGCTGGAATGGACGGACCGTGGTTGACGAACTGAGGGCGAAGGGCATCCTGATCCGCAGCCCGAGCATGCGCGGCGTGGCCGAGGAGGCGCCGCTCGCCTACAAGGATGTCGGCGCCGTCGTCGCAGCGGCCGAGCATGCCGGCCTGGCGCGGATCGCGGCACGTCTGGAGCCGCTGATCAGCATCAAGGGTTGAGACTGAGGCTGACCCAGAAATCAGAACCGTCTTGAACTGCAATTCCGACCCAATTTTCGCAATGACGAAAGGATGTTGTGCTGCGAAGAAGGCGAGATATATGGAGGGGCAGATCGCGTTTGCGCTCAAGCAAGCGGAATCAGGAACGATTGCCGAGTAGGTCCGGAGTTCGACCGGAGCGGCTGTTGGTGGCCCGCGCACACAAAATATCGGAGCGGGAATGAAAATCATCTAACCGGTCTCCCCCTACCGCGGCAGGAGTGAAGTTAAAGTGAGTTTGCGAGCTTTCTTTAACGAACGGGAGATCGCTTTTCAAAAGACTCAATCGGTGTTGCCGACCCAAGCGGAAGTTCGGCTATCTCGCGAGCAGCCATTAACGTTGGTTTTTCGCATGTCGAAGTAGTTGGCAAGCGAAGGGCTTTTATCAATGAGCCCGGCAAACTCCAGCAGAATATCAGGATCGAATTTCCTGCCATTCTCCGAATCCAGAATTTCCATCACTTCGGAATGCGTTCTAACCTTATGATAGGGGCGCCATGTGCGCATGGCATCATAGGCATCGACTACCAGCAAAAGTCGCGATAGCAGCGGTATGTTCTCGCCGCAAAGGCCATCCGGGTAACCGCCACCATCGAACGATTCATGATGATGACGAATTATTGGTGCCAGATCTTTGACGAACTCTGTGCCAGCGAAACTGACGATTTGCTCTCCTTTCTCGGAATGTGTCTTCATCACCGACCATTCTTCGCCATTGAGGGCCGATGACTTTAGTAGAATCTCGTCAGGAATATCAATCTTCCCGATGTCATGAAGAAGGGCGCTTAGGTGGAGCAATTCCAATTCATTGCATGATAATTCGCATGCCTCGCCAAGTTCTTTTGCAAGGACCGCTACACGGTTACAGTGGCTCCGCGTATAAGTATCACGCTCGTCCAGAGCAATGATAAGAGCGTCAGCGAACAAATGGAGTTTCGCAACTGCATTGATCTTGATTCCCAAAATGGCTCCCTAGAATTGAAGTGCGTCGGCATTCAAAATGCCTAACGCGATCTTTATGATGGAGCGACACTCGCGACATAATTCCGTTGCACGACAGCAGTATCAGCTTCAGACGTTAGGTACGGCGCAATATGCCCAGACCGCTAAGCGGTCCGTTGTTGCAATTCTCATGCCGGACCGATCATGGAAATAAGTTACGCCATTCATTCAGTTGGTTAGTTGCCATACAGCGCATGTAACCATGATGTCTATGACAAGAGTTTGTCGCCATACTCCGACACAATGACAGCCATTCACTTGCAACCAGTTGTTTTTCTGCTTTATTCTTTGTCGGTATTGGACGACAACAGAATGCGTTCGCTTTGTGATCACTCCGCTCTGCATCTGTGCAAACTAAACGGGAGCTTTCATTCACCTGAACTCTGAGCGCCCACCTCGGAGCAATCGCATGTCCGCAACAGTCGAAAGTATGCATTCGCAAAATTTGCAAGCGGCCGTTCCAGATCGATAAATTGGCCAGCTGATTACAGGTCGCTTAGGCCGAGGAGCGGTATCCACCAACTACGGTTCACGATAAGCGCCGTCGACAAACATGACTATGCGGTCTACAGGCAACGGCGAAGGGAGACTGCGGATCAAGGAAGACAGGCACCCCGCGACCTTCGGAAATGCGATGCTCCAGCCGTCACGATGGACGTTGGTGGCGCCGCCGCGAGCCTGGAAGCCGGTGAAGGAAAAGCAGATGTCGGCAGGAACATTGCAGTTCATTCCCGGGAGTTGGCACAGCGAAGGACTCCGCTGCAAATGACCAAATTATTCTCCAGATCAGACCCCGGTGGTGACGGGGCAGGGAACATTGTTGTGATTTTCGACAAGTTCCAGGGAGCCAAAAACGAGCATACTGAAAAAATAATTGGCAAATCTTTCGTATCTTGCACACAAGTCAAGCAGGAGATGAAGATGATATTTGATGATCGTGCCGCTGCTGCAAGACTTCTGGCCAGGGCGCTGGACAGCTACCTCGGCCGGAATCCCCTGATATTGGCCATTCCGCGCGGTGCAGTGCCGATGGGGGAAATTCTGGCGAAACAGCTGCAGGGCGAGTTGGACGTGGTGTTGGTGCGCAAGCTTCGCGCGCCGGGAAACCCGGAGTTTGCCATCGGCGCAGTTGCGGAATCGGGCTGGAGGGAGGTCGAGGACTACGCCGCCAGCACGGGTGCCGACGAGGGCTACCTGCGCCGGGAAATCGAGACCCAACGCGCCAATATCCGCGAGCGCCGCGAGATGCTGAAAGACGTGGCACCGTCCCTGGATCCGGCCGGGCGAATCGCAATTGTCGTCGATGATGGCCTGGCAACGGGTGCCACCATGGTTACCGCGTTGCAGGCGGTGCGCGACCGCAAGCCGGCCCGCCTCGTCTGCGCCGTACCGGTCGCGTCGGGCGAGGCGCTGGCGCGGGTGACCGCGCTGGCCGACGAGGTGGTCTGTCTGCATCGGCCGCTGGCATTTTATGCCGTTGGCCAGTTCTACGCAAGTTTCAAACAGGTGGAAGATGCAGAAGTCATCGAGTGCCTGCGCCGGGCACGGATGGCGCCTGGATGAATTACGCCAATGACATCTCTCGATATCCGGAACGTTACCCGGAACTTCGGTTCCTTAAGTGCCGTAAATGACGTCAGCCTGCAGATAGACTCCGGCGAGTTCTTTACGCTGCTGGGCCCCTCCGGCTGCGGCAAGACCACCCTGCTGCGGCTGATCGCCGGCTTGGAGCCGCTGGATCGCGGCCGAATATTCCTCGATGGGAATGACATATCCGGGGTTGCCCCCGAGGCGCGGCCGGTCCATACGGTGTTCCAGAACTATGCCCTGTTTCCCCACATGAACGTGTCAGAGAACATTGCCTTCCCGCTGCTCATGCGTGGCGTGCCGCGCGCGGAAATCCGGGCACGGGTTCAGGAGGCGCTCGATCAAGTGCGGCTGCCGGAAATCGCGGCGCGCTATACCGACGAATTGTCGGGAGGCCAGCGCCAGCGTGTGGCCATCGCCAGGGCGCTGGTCGACAAGCCTCAAATCCTCCTGCTCGATGAGCCGCTCGCCGCGCTCGACCTCAAGTTGCGCGAACAGATGCGGATGGAACTCATCAAATTGCAGCAGGAAGTGAAGATCACCTTTATCTATGTCACGCACGACCAGGGCGAGGCGCTCGCGCTGTCGCACCGCATCGCCGTGATGGACAAGGGCAAAATCATCCAGCTCGCCGCGCCCGCCCGGCTCTATGAGTTTCCGACGAATCGTTTCGTCGCCGCCTTCATCGGCTCCTGCAACCTGATCGAGGCGACCATCGTTGCGGTCGACGGCGCGACGGCCCAGCTTGCCGCACAGAAGGTGGGCAATATCGACGCACATATCGCCGACGCGGCGATCCGCCGTGGTCAGAGCGGCGCCCTCGCGCTGCGCCCGGAGAAGCTGCATCTCGATTCCGAACAGGCGGCGCCGCATTACAAGAACTGTTTTTCGGGCGTGGTGCGGCAACAGCTGTATCTGGGCGACATGACCCGTTACGTGGTCGAACTGACAGCCGGGGCGGAACTGGAAATCCTGCTGCCGAACTTTACCGCCAGCGGCGGACAATCATTCAAGATCGGGCAGAGCGTCCGCGTCTCCTGGCCGGCGGGAGCAGGGAGATTCCTCGATGGATAGCTCAGTGAACAGGAATGCGCGCCTGACGGCCTGGCTGATCGGCGGCCCGCCGTGGCTGTACCTGCTGCTGCTTTTCGCCATGCCGACCTTGATCATGGTGGCCGCCTCGTTTGCCTGGCCCGGCCCAGAGGGGGGGCTGTCTCCGCTCTGGATCCGCGATGCTGGAGGAATCCGATTCGACCTGACCTGGGACAATTACACCGATCTTGTCACTCCGATCTACGGTTTCCTGATCCTGAAATCGTTCGGCTACGCGGTGGCGGTGACCCTGCTCTGCCTCGTCCTCGCCTACCCGCTGGCGCTCACCATCGCCCGCAGCCCCAAGCGCTGGCGCAACACGCTGTTCCTGCTGGTCATCGTGCCGTTCTGGAGCAATTTCCTGGTGCGGATCTACGCCTGGATGATCATCCTCGGCCCGCAGGCGGCATTGACGCGGCTGGTCAACGACGCGTTGGGGCTGCTGCATCTGGAGCCGGTAGCGCTGCTGTTTTCTCCCTTTGCCGTGATCGTCGGCCTGGTCTATGTGCATCTGCCCTTCATGATCCTGCCCTTGTACGCGAATCTGGAAAAACACGATCCGGCCCTGCTCGATGCGGCCAGCGATCTGGGCGCGAATGCCTGGGAATGTTTCCGGCGCGTGACGTTTCCCTTGTCGTTGCCGGGAGTCATCGCCGGCGCCATTCTCGTGTTCATTCCCGCGCTGGGCGCGTTTGCGGTGCCCGACATTCTCGGCGGCACGCGCGGCATCATGATCGGCAACGTGATCAAGATGCAGTTCCTCGAAGCGCGCGACTGGCCGTTCGGCAGTTCGCTCTCCATCGTGGTGACGCTGATCGTGCTGCTGTTTGTCGCCGTTGCCGCGCTGGCGGCGCGGCGTGGCGGAGGACGGCTCTATGCGTAGCAGACACTCCGCATGGATCTGGTTATATACCGTTGGCGTATATGCCTTCCTCTATGTGCCGCTCTTGATCGTCATCGTCTATTCATTCAACGAGTCCCGGCTCGGCTTTCAATGGACGGGCTTTACCCTGCACTGGTATCGGGTGCTGGCCGGCGATGGCGAGATGCTGCGTGCCGCCTGGCATTCGCTGCTGATCGCGCTGACGGCAAGCGCGGTGTCCACCGTGCTCGGCACCATGGCCGGTTTCGCTCTGCACCGCTACCGGCTGCCCCTGCTGCCGTTCTTCATTGTGGCGCCGCTGGCGATTCCCGAGCTGCTCTCCGGCGTCAGCCTGCTCATCTTCTTCGTCCTGATCAACCTCACGCTCGGTTTTACCTCGATCATTCTGGCCCACATTGCCTTTTGTATTTCCTTCGTCGCCATCGTGGTGCGCACGCGCCTGGCGGGAATGGACGCCTCACTGGTGGAAGCGGCGCGCGATCTGAATGCGACGCCTTGGCAAAGCTTCCGCTTTGTCACCTTGCCGCTCCTCCTGCCCGGCGTGGTGGCCGGCGCGCTGCTGGCCTTTACGCTGTCCATTGACGATTTCGTGATTACTTTTTTCACGGCCGGGGTGGATGCGACAACCCTGCCGCTGAAGATCTACACCATGATCAAGATCACCGTGACGCCGGAGGTGAATGCCGTTTCCACGGCGCTGGTGCTGTTGACGCTGGCGCTGGTGTCGCTTGCTTCGCGCCTTTCCCCACATGTGCTGCGCAGCGGAGTGTGATCCATGAGCCGATGCGCGAAGGCGGTCTGCAAATGGCTTGTCGCCGCGGCTTTCCTTGCCGCGTTTGGCTGCCATGCCGCAGACTCCCTGCACATCTACAACTGGAACAACTACATCGGTCCGCAGACCCTGGAGCGCTTCAGGCGCGAATGCGAATGCAATGTTTCCTACGACACCTACGGTTCCAACGACGAGCTTCTCGCCAAGCTGGCCGCCGGTGCCAGGGGCTATGACATCCTGGTGCCGACCGGGAACGCGGTCGAATCGCTGGTTCGGCAGCAGGCCTTGCGCCCCATCGACAAAGGCGAGCTGGACAATTTCAGGAATATCGATCCTGCCTATCTCAACCCGCACTTCGATCCCGGCAACATCTATTCCATTCCCTATGCCTACACGATCACCCTGATCGGCTACAACGCAGAGCGCATGAAGGCGCTGGGCGTGCCCACCGATACCTGGGCGGCGATCTTCGAGCCGCGCTACCTGATGCGCATGCAGGGCAAGGTGACGGTGCTCGACGATCAGCGCGAACTGATGGCGGCCGCCCTCAAATACCTCGGCCTTTCCGTCAACGACCCGGACGAAACGCATTGGCGCCGTGCGGCGCAAGTCATCATGGACGCCAAGCCTTATTGGGCCGCGTTTAACAACACCAGCTATATCCGCCTGCTCGCCTCGGGCGACATCTGGCTCGCCCATGGCTATTCCAACGACATGTTTCAGGCCGCGGCCGGCGCCCGAGAGGCAAAGCGGGGGATAAAGATCGGATATACCGTCCCGCGCGAAGGCGCCGTGCTGGCGCTGGACAGCATGGTGATTCCGCACGATGCGCCAAGGCCGGACCTCGCCCTGCGCTTCATCGATTTCATGCTGAATGGCCGCAACTCGGCCGAACTGACCAATCTGACCGGTTCCGGCAATCCGAACCAGGCGGCCTTGCCCTACGTCCAACCGGAAATTGCCGCCAACCCGGGAATTTTTCCCGACCGGCGCATATTGACGCGGCTGGAACAGCTAAAGGACATGGATCGCCGCAAACGCCGCCTGCTGAGCCGGCTGTGGACGGAAATCAAGCTCAAGTAGTTTCACCGAGTGACGGAGAGCCATCATGCAAGGACAAGAGTCCGCAATTCACCTTCAGACCGGAGATGTGCTGCTGGTGACGGACATACAGAACGACTTTCTACCGGGAGGCAGCCTGGCGGTGGCGCATGGCGACGAAGTCGTGCAAATTCTCAACGCTTGCATCGTGGACTTCACGCGGCATGGATTGATGGTCGTCGCCACCCGCGACTGGCATCCGATCGACCATTGCTCGTTCCATGCGCAAGGCGGGCCGTGGCCGCAGCACTGTGTGGCCGGCACCGATGGCGCGCGTTTTTCCGCAAGCCTTGTTCTGCCCGACAGCGTTGTCATCGTCTCCAAGGCCACGCTGCGCGACAAGGAGGCCTATTCAAGTTTCGAGGGCACCGAACTGGACCGGCTGCTGCGCAAGGCAGGCGTAAGGCGCTTCTTCATCGGTGGCCTGACCACCGATTATTGCGTGCTCAACACGGTACGCGATGGCATGCGCCTCGGCTATGCCGCCGTGGTACTTACCGATACGATCCGTGCCGTGGACGTAACGCCGGACGATGGAGAGCGGGCTCTCGTCGAGATGGTGCGGCTGGGCGCTGTTTGCATAGAGCGCCAACAGATCATGGAGTGATCCACATGACCGACCGCACCAGCGCGCTGCTCACCGATCTCTACCAGCTCACCATGCTGCAGGCCTATTTCGACCAGGGGATGAATGACATTGCCGTATTCGAGTTCTTTGTGCGCAAGATGCCGGAGCAGCGCAATTTCTTCGTCGCGGCCGGGTTGGAACAGGTGGTCGATTTCCTGGAAAACCTGGCGTTCACCGACGAGGAGATCGACTGGCTTGCCGGTTGCGGAAGATTCCATCAACGCTTCGTCGATTCGCTTGCAACGATGCGATTCACCGGCAGCGTGCAGGCCATGCCGGAAGGAACGATTTTCTTCCCTGATGAACCGATCCTGCGCGTCATTGCGCCGATACCCCAGGCGCAGCTGGCCGAAACGCGCATCATCAACCTGCTGCAGTTCCAGACCATGGTGGCATCGAAGGCGGTCAGAATGCGGCTGGTGGCGCCGCAAAAACTGCTGGTGGACTTCGGCCTGCGCCGCGCCCATGGCGCCGAGGCCGGCCTGCTCTCGGCACGGGCCAGCTACATTGTCGGCTTCGATGGAACCGCCACGGTGCTGGCCGGCATGCGCTGGAACATTCCCCTTTACGGAACCATGGCGCATTCGTTCATCCAGGCCCATGAACGCGAGACCGAGGCTTTCGAACATTTCGCCCGCTCGCATCCCCATGCATCGACCCTGCTGATCGATACTTACGATACCGAGGCGGCGGCGCGCAACCTGATTCCGCTGTCGCGGAAGCTCGCGCGGGAGGGCGTCTCGATCCAGGGCGTGCGCCTCGACAGCGGCGATCTGGCCGAGCATGGGCGGCGCGTGCGCCGCATCCTCGATGCAGGCGGCTTGAACGACGCAAGGATATTCGCCAGCAGCAATCTGGACGAATACAAGCTGAAGCAGCTCGTCGATGCCGGAGCTCCCATCGACGGATTTGGTGTCGGCACGCGCATGAATACTTCCGCCGATGCGCCCTACCTCGATTGCGCCTACAAGCTGCAGGAATACGCCGGGCTGGCGCGGCGCAAGCGCTCCGAGGGCAAGGCGACCTGGCCCGGGCGCAAACAGGTGTATCGCAGCCATGACGCAAACGGCCAGATATGTGGGGATATCCTGACGACGGAAGACGATATTCAGCCGGGGATGCCGCTGCTCGTACCGGTGATGGAGGCAGGCCGGCGGCTCGCCGTCGTGCGGCCATTGGAATCGATCCGGGAGCATGCCCTGGCCGGCTTGTCAAAGCTGCCGGAGGAGTTGCGCGAACTGGCACACGCGCCGCCCTACAGCGTTATCGTGAGCGAAAAGCTCAGGGCTCTGGCGGCGGCAGTGGACCAGCGCACCGATAGCGCTCTTGCTTGAAGCTGGCCATGCACGGCATGCCGCTTTGCGCAGGGCTTTTTCACCTCTGTATCAAGACGGTTAGTGATATTCATCAAGCCGTTTGGCCCCGTATATTGTTGTAATGTCGATTCCGGCAACTTTCGCGCGTGGTGAGCCATGACACAAATCATTCCCCAAACTCCCGCTGACTACGACCAGACCAGGATCGTCGAACGTCCCGACGGATTTTACTGGCAGGAAATGGAAACGTTGAAGGAATACGGGCCGTTCCCGACGCTGCTCGAGGCGGTGCTGGACATGCAATCCAGCGAAGCGGAAACCGAATTCGAGCCCGGCGAATCGCTCGAGCAGGCGGAAGCGGAGATTGGCATCTCGGACTGGGTCGATCCCGATACCGGCGTGCCCGCCGAGGAAGAACGGGCGCGGATCCAGGATGATCATTGAAGTGGCATAACGTGGCGGGACGGAAACGCTGCATTGATGCAGCCCTTGCCGCGCCACATTAACAGGAGGTTGTCATGGCTATTGGAGAAATTTGCAGCCGCGTAGTGACCTTTGTCAAAACGAATGACAGTATCGTTACTTCAACGGAACTGATGCGCAAACAGCACATTGGAAGTCTCGTCGTCATTGACGGGCGGGACGGGAAGAATATTCCGGTCGGCATGTTCACCGACCGCGATGTTGCCGTCGGCGTCGTGGCGATCGGCCTCGACCCCGCGCTGACAACGGTCGGCGACGTGATGAGTCCCGAACTCGTCTGTGTGCGCGAAGACGCGGGAGTTGCCGAAGTCATGGCCCTCATGCGGCAAAAGGGCATGCGCCGCCTGCCTGTCGTCAATGCCGCGGGCGAACTCGTGGGACTGATCGCAGCGGACGATCTGATTCGGCTGCTGGGTGAAGAGATGTCCGATCTCGCCAAAATGATCAGCGGCGGGGAACATCGCGAGAAGCAATTGCGGCGCGCTGCAGGATCGTGAACAGGCACAGCGGGGAACTCGTTGGGCGCTTCAATCGCCTTTGCGCAGCGACTCGGCCAGCAGTGCCCGCATCTTTTTCCAGTGCGACCCTTCCCAGAAAACTCGCCCGCAAACATCGCAGGTGGTGAAGCGCTCGTAATTCGCCTGTACCGAGGGCGGCAGGCGCTCGAGCACCCGCGCCTTGTCGACAGGATGCAGCGGCGCGTTGCACTCCATGCAGAGCTTGAACGGGCGAACGCTGCGCGCCAGATCCAGCCGGGCCACGATCTCCTGGAATTGCTGCGCCGGCTTCAGGGCATGAACGTAGCAGCCATGCGTGATGCTGCGCAGCTTGAGCAACTCGCGGTCGCGCGTGAGCACGATGCGCCCGTCGCGGACGGCGATGTCCGCGATCTCGCTATCGTGGAAGTCGTTGCGATAAAGAGTATCGAAACCGGCCATGCGCAGCAGGTGGGCAAGTCCGCCCAGATGGGCATCGGCGACGAAACGCGTCACGCGCAGCGGCCACTCGCGCACGCGCAGCAGCGGCGTGATGTCGAGCGCCTCGAACCTCGGATAGATGGCGACTCGGTCGCCGTCCTGCAGCAAATGATCGAATCCCGTCGATTCCCCATTGACGAGAATCAGTTCGACCTCGGTGTGCGGCACGCCGAGGGCTTCGATCATGTGCTTGGTGGTGGCCGCGCGCGCGCAAGGCACACTGAACTCGCTCCGGCGCCGCTCGGGCGCCAGAAAGTCATTGAGCTCCTCGTAGAAGCGAAATGTCGCCGTCACCACTGTTTTTGACCTATGCTGTTTACATCATGCAACGTGTGCCGCATCATCCATCGATGTTCCAGTTTCATATTATCGCCTTGATGACCAAGCTGCCGGAGTTGAGATAAGCAATGGCACTTCTCGAAATCGATGGCCTGAGTTTTAGCGTGCCGGCGCGGGCAGTGCTGGAGGGTCTGGATTTATCGGTGGCGGCGGGCGAAATTCATGCGCTGGTCGGCACCAACGGCACCGGCAAGAGTACGCTGGCCTATCTCATCATGGGCTGCGAGGGTTATCGTGCCGGTAGTGGAGAGATTCGTTTCGATGGCCGACGCATCGATGCCCTGCCCCTTCACGAACGCGCCCGCCTCGGCATCACCCTCGCCTGGCAGGAACCGGCGCGCTTCGAAGGTCTTTCGGTGGGGGATTATTTACGCCTCGGCAAAGGCAGGATGGGTGCGGAGGAGTGCCTGCATCGCGTTGGCCTGGCGCCGCCGGATTATCTAACGCGCATGGTGGACAAGACCCTGAGCGGCGGCGAACGCAAGCGCATTGAACTGGCCTCGGTACTGGCCCTGGATCCGCGCCTGGTAATCCTCGATGAGCCCACGGCGGGAATCGACCTGTTGTCGATCCACGAGGTCATGGAGTTGATTCGCACCTTCAAGGCAGGCGGTGCTGCGGTGTTGCTGATCACCCACCGCGAGGAGCTTGCCCGCATGGCCGATCGCGCCTCGCAACTCTGCGGCGGGCGCATCGTCTGCAGCGGCGATCCGGACACGGTGGCGATCAGTTACCGGGGCCGGGCGTGCCTGAAATGCAACGGGAAGGACTGTCACGATGACTGAACTGGATAGATGGTTGACAGTGCTGGACAGCCAGGGCGTCGATCGCGCCATACTCGCCAATAACCAGACGGCGCATCTGATGGCGAGCGGCCACCAGCTGCTGAGTCAGCGCCAGGTGCCTGGACTGGAAGTCGCCGCCAGGGAAACTGCGGACGGCATCGTGGCCAGCATCCGTGTCGCCCGGGATGTGCATCTGGCGCACCCGTTGCATCTCTGTTTCGGCGTCCTGCCTGCCGAGGGCCGGCAACACATCGATATGCATCTGGTGCTGGAGGATGGTGCCGCGGTCGACATTGTCGCCCATTGTTTTTTCCCTAACGCTACGCGGGTGGAACATCTCATGGACGCCGCGATAGAGGTCGGTGACGGCGCCCATCTCAGTTACGCAGAAGGTCATTACCACGGTCCCTACGGCGGCGTGACCGTGGTGCCCAAGGCGACAGTGAAAGTGGGCAAGCACGGCCTCTACCGTTCCGATTTCTCTCTCACCACGGGGCGGGTGGGCAAACTGGACATCGACTACGAGGTCGAAGCCGACGAAGAGGCCGTGGTGGAACTCACGGCCCGGGTGTTCGGCCACGGCACGGATGCCATTCGCATCCGCGAACGATTGGTGCTGGCGGGCCGGGCGGCACGCGGTCTGATCAAGACCCGCGTCGCAATCGAGCATGACGCGACAGCCGAGATCGTGGGCATTACCGAGGGCAATGCGGCGCAGGCCCGCGGTCACGTGGACTGCATGGAGATCGTCAAGGATCGGGCGGTGGCCAGTGCCCAGCCATTGGTGAAAGTGACCCATCCCCAAGCCAAGGTCACCCACGAGGCCGCCATCGGCAGCGTCGACCACCAGCAGATGGAAACCCTGATGGCCCACGGCCTTTCTCCGGAACAGGCGGTGGATCTGATCGTCGGCGGCTTGCTGGGCAAGCGGGAAACGGAGAGTGCCGGCATTGTGCAGTTCAAAAGCAGGCGTTGAGACCACGATACACCAGCAGCATTTTTCAGCTGCCTGTATTTTGTGATTGATAATCTTGGGTGTGGCACTAATTGCCATTTGGGTAGCGCTTGCAGCGAAACCAGTCGTCTCCGTTCGGCTGTCAGCGATCGATTGGATGACCGCATAATTTGCTGGTCAAAGGCATCCAGCTTCGCTAGAGTATCTTCATAATTCAAACGCGGAACTACTTATTCCAATGCTGAGCTTTCCAGAGAAACTAATTAGGGCGCCATTTTATATTCGCTACTCTCTTGCAGTAGTTCTATTTTCTCTCGCATTACTTTTACGTTTTTTGATGGCGCCAGTCGAGGGCGGCCTCGCCTTTGTTACCTTCTATCCCATAATACTTATTACATTTTATTATTGTGGTTCAGGCCCCGGAATTCTGGTATCGGTTCTCTCGGGGCTGGCAGGCGAGTATTTCTTCATTCCGCCATATCGAGCATTCTCCACGGATATTGCCACCTATACGCCACTGGCTTTTTTTTGCGTCACGGCCGTCTTGATCAGTCTGGTCATTATCAGACTGCATAAAGGTACTCAACAGCTTGAGATATCTCTGGAAGCGTTACGGGAAAGTGAAGAGCGTTTTCGCCAAGCTATGGAGGCAAGCACTGATGGCCTGTGGGATTGGAATATCACGGACGATACTGGCTTCTTCAGCCCTGCCTACTATCGAATGCTCGGTTATGAAGTCAACGAGTTCCCCATGACAGGTCATAGTTGGAGTGAATTAATCCATCCTGACGACTATCAACAAGCCCTCACGGTCAACCAGGAATGCATAGATAATCGCCGCCAGAGTTTTGAGGTCGAGTACCGCATGAAATGCAAGGATGGCTCATGGAAATGGATACTGGGTCGTGGCAAGGCGTTGCAACGTGATGCCCAAGGGCACGCGATACGCATGATCGGTACCCATGTGGATATAACCGAGCGGAAACGGAATGAAGAGCAAGTGCGGCAACTAGCTTTTTATGACCTTCTTACCAGGCTCCCCAATCGCCGATTGCTTAATGACCACTTGAATCAGGCCATGGCTGCCAGCAAGCGCAGCGGCCGCTATGGTGCAGTAATGTTCATTGATCTGGACAACTTCAAGCCGCTTAATGACACTCATGGGCATGACGTTGGAGATTTATTGTTGATTGAGGCGGCAGATCGGCTTATGGGCTGCGTACGCGAAACGGATACAGTTGCACGTTTTGGCGGTGATGAGTTTGTGGTTGTGCTCATCGAGTTGGATGTTGATAAAGCCAAGTCCACCACAGAAGCTCGTCACGTTTCGGAAAAAATTCGTGCCGCCATGGCTGCCCCTTACTTGCTGGCTATCAGAAGCAATAAGAATGCAGCGACAATCATTGAACATCGTTGCACGGCGAGCATCGGCGTCGCGTTGTTTATCAATCATGAAGCCAGCCCGGATGACACTCTTAGAAATGCTGATAATGCAATGTATCAAGTCAAAGAGGCTGGGCGAAATTCGATTCGATTTTATGATGTGAAAACCTGAATGGCTGTCTCCCAGGAGAAAACGGGATGATTGATCTGATCCGCGCTGGGTGGCAGCACTGGGTTAGCCTGAGAAGCTCATCTCGCAGGAACTGAAATAGTCCAGTATCCATTAGATTCATCTGGTTAGGCGATTCGATTGGAATACGAACCAGTGTCAGTCTTGGCCTGAACCGAGCCGTTCGCGGCGATGGCATGGCTTACCGAAAAGCAGCCGAAGTTCGTCCTTTGCGGCTTCGAGGCATGCACGCTGGCCAGCGGGAAGTTGCCACCCGGCGCGATTGATGTAGAAGCTGAGCATCGACATGGCGGAACGGAAGGGATCGGCCTTGCGGCGCCGGCTCTGTTCGGCGGATGTTTTCAGCGACAGCGCGATTTGCCGTGGATCGCGTAACGTGAACACGCCGGGCTCCAGATCCAGCGCATTGCTGGTCTCGGTCACTCGCTGCGACCAGCATTCACGCCTGTTCGGCGTCGTGCGCGGCTTCAGGACCCGCGCCGGTTTCTCTTTAGCCGGCATCGGGCTCTCCGCAGTGATCGAGAATCACGCGCCGCGTCTCGTTTCGCAGGCGGACCGCTTCAGCCCAGTCGTGGCCGTGCGGTTGCAGCGGTGCATGAACGCGTACCTCCAGCGGATGGCGCCGCGGGAACCACGATTCGTCGCGCAGCACCGAGCGCGTGCCGCGCAGCGTGACCGGAATTATCGGGCGACCGCTTTCCGCCGCTGCGACGAAGGCCCCCATGTGAAACGGCAGCAGGCCCGGGGCGCGGGTAAAGGTACCTTCCGGAAAAAGAGCGACCGCTTCCCCCGTGGCGACTGCCCGCGCAATCTCGTGTGCATCCTCGACCGCCTGCCGGGTGTCAAAACGCTCGACGAAGATGACGCCGAGGCGGCGCAGAATGGGACCCATGAACGGATGCGGCGCGAATTCGCGTTTCGCGGCAAATGTGGCTTCCGCCGGCTGCAGCGCGGCGAGCAAAAGGAAATCGCAGTAGCTCGAATGGTTGGCGACGATGACCGCTGGCAGGGCTCCCCTGAGTCGCTCTTCACCCCCGACCCGCACCGGAATGGTGGAAAGCGCGATGAACAGACGCGCCAGCTTGCGGACCGTGCCCCTTCGTGCGGACCGTGGCAGCAGCAGGCTTGCCACTGCGACAACCGAGAGCAGCGCGAACAAGCCCCACAGGTAGGCCGCCAGTAGCCACGCTGCAACCGTGCGGCCGAGCCGACGACTACCTGCGATCATTCCGCTCAAGACAAGCCGACCCAACTGCAGGGTGACCGGGCGCTGCGCTGCACCGAGCAAGCCGCGCTCGTAGAGTTCGCGACAGGCGGCACGACGAATCTTTCCGCTCGAAGTCTTGAGGATCACGCGCTCGCCGACCAGTACGATGTCATCAGCCGGCACACCGAGCTGGGCATTCGCCAGTTCGGCAATCCTGCGCCGCAGGGCAAGCCGGGCCTCGTCTCCGACCGCGCGTGTTTCGGCGACCACGACGACGCGCTCGCCGCCGCTTGCCCTGTCCGTGGCGCCGAAGACCGCGACGCAGCCCTTGCGTACGCCCGGCAGGGCGCCGACTGATTCCTCCAGGTCGTAGGGATGAATGTGCTGGCCGCCGCGGATGATGAGGTCCTTGACCCGACTGGTGATGTAGAGCTCGCCCGCCGCGAGGTAACCGACATCGCCTGTGTCGAGCCAGCCTTCGTGGATCAGCTTCGCGGTTGCCTCGGGGTTGTCGAAATAGCCCGCCGTGGCCGCGGGTCCGCGGAACTCGATGCGTCCTTCAACGCGCTCCGGCGCCTCACCTCCAAGCGCGTCCACAATGCGCACCTGATGAGCGCGCAATGGCCGTCCGCAACTCACCACATCCATTGCCGGAAGCGCGTCGGCGGCAACGAATTGCGCGCGCCCCTCGCGTGCAAGCGATGCGGTGTCGATGCGATCGACCAGCGGCGCGCGCCCGAGCGGCGAGAAAGTCAGCCCGAGTCCGGATTCGGCCAGCCCGTACACCGGCGCCAGCGCGCGGGCGTCGAAGCCATGCGAGGCGAAGCGCCCCGCGAATTTGTCGAGCGTCGCGGCGCGCACCGGCTCGGCGCCGTTGAAAGCGAGACGCCAGCTCGACAGATCGAGTCCGCGCAATTCATCGTCGGGAACCTTCGCTGCGAGCATTTCATAGGCGAAGTTGGGGCCGGCGGAAATCGTGCCGCGATGATGGTGGATGGCCCACAGCCAGCGTGCCGGACGACCGAGGAAACTCTGCGGCGGCATCAGCACCAGGGGAATGCCGTAATACAGACTGCCGAGCCAGGCACCGATGAGACCCATGTCGTGGTAGAGCGGCAGCCAGCTCACGAAGACATCGTGTGAACTGGCCTGCGCCGCCTCTCCCATCGCCCGGATGTTGGCAAGCAGGTTGACATGCGTGAGCACCACGCCCTTCGGCTGCCCGGTGCTGCCCGAAGTGTACTGGATGAGCGCGGTGGCGCTGGCGGCGACATGCCCTGCGTGGTGTCTTGATGACACCAGATCAGCGACATCCAACACGTGGCGCAGGGACGGCACCTGTGCCTGCAGCAGCCGCGCGACGGGTTGCGCGCTCGCCAGCGTGACCAGCAACGGTGCGGCGCAGTTGGCAAGGATGGCGGCCTGCCGCCGCAAATGCTCTTCGATCTGCGTCCAGCGGAACGGCGGATAGATCGGCACCGGTACGCCGCCCGCGAGCAGCGTTCCGATGAAAGCGAGAAAGAAATCGCGGCTCGTCGGCAGCATGATTACGACCGTCTGACCGGACTCGATCCCATGCGCTGCCAGCCCGTTCGCGACGGCCCGCGACTCATCGGCCAGTGCGCCATAGGTGAGCGGCTCGGCATGTTCGTCCTGCTCCAGCAGGCTGATGTGCAGGCGATCAGGATGGCGCGCGACATGCCATTCGAGTACGTCGGGCAGCGTCCCGGCTTCGCGCGGCTCCCCGGCTTCATCGATGCGCGGCGTCAGCTCGCGCGCCTGCGCCAGGTCGAACGCCACGCGCGGGGATGCGGCGGCCAGCGCGCGCAGCAGATCGCGCGGCGTGCGCGCATCGGCGACGAGCGTTTCGGGCAGGCGTACTTCGAAGGTACTCTCGATGCGCAGGACCAGCTCCACGCGCGCCAGGCTGTCGATGCCCAGTTCGTGTTCCAGGTTGTCGTCGAGCGATACGCGCGGCACGAGCTGGCCACGCAACTCGGCCAGCATCTCGCCGATGATGCGGGTCAGGCGCGCCTCGGACGTTTCAGGACAGGGGGCTTGAATTCTGTTCATGTGAAGCACAACTTGGCCGGCGGCGTTGGTAGCAGCATCAACTGCCCTTTCTTCCCCATTCGAACCTGATTATGCTCTTCGGTTACGGCAAGACAATGATGGAAGTCACCAATTGCTCTGAAAATGCGGAGGCTGACGATGGCAGGCAGAAAATGAATTCTTATCGGGCCGCGGGTATCTTCTTGAGTGCGTCGTTCGTGTCCGGCCAGCGCAGTGAGGTTTAGTGACGATAATCAATATACGCGATGCCTGCCAGACTATGATTCAAGTGAAAGACCCGATTGGACAGTCCCCCGAGCTTGACCTGACCCTTCGGGATCGCGATGAGCGTCGTTTGTTCCCTGGTAACAGGGAGATTCAAACGGGGGACTGTCCGATCGGATTTTTCCACGTCCCATGAAGTACTGCCTACTGTTCCTGAATGGCGTATTTCTACTTGCCCAGATGCTGATGCTGGAGATGCTGTATTACCGGCTGCGGGACGTTCTACAAGAAACCCGAACTCCGACCGGAGCTCATCTTCCCGTCAGCGACTGACCAGCACCGGGATAGTGGCATGTGCCAGCACCTTGCTGGTTTCCGATCCCAGCAGCAAGGCGTTGAGGCCATGGCGGCCGTGCGATGCCATGAAGATCAGGTCGCAGCCATTGGATGCAGCGGCATCGATGATGCCCCGGTAGGGAGAATCGCTGACCGTACTTGCCCTGGCACAGGTCACGCCGGCATCCCGCGCCAATTTTTCGCATGCAGCGAGTATCTGTTCCGCCTGTTGTTCCGTCATATTGGCAAGACTTTCCAGGGTCAACGGATCAATAGTATCCATTCCCGCATAAAAGGCGACCGGACAATCCGGCTTGGCAAAGTAGAAAGTAATTTTGGCCCCGGCATCCTTGGCAAATCCAACAGCTTGGTTGACTATCTTTGTCGAAAGCCCGGAGCCATCGGTGGGTACGAGAATATGTCTGAACATTTAACCTCCCACAAAATCGAATGGTGAAATCAACTGCACCAGCATCGAAGGACAGGCGCCGTGCTGCGTTTGGTCGCCCTGCTACTGGCTGGGTGGCGTCGCCGGGACCGTCTTCCAGCCTTCAGGGCACGCCGCCGTATAGGGATAGTATTTGCCGCTTGATTGACAGAAATACCAGACTGACGGCGCCGCGGGCTCAGCCAGCAGCGGGGCTTGCTGAATCATCTGGGTTGGCGCCGGCACAACGACCATCGGTGCCGGCACATAAGGGTCGGGATAGGGATAGACCGGTGCCGGATAGGAATACCACAAAGCGGTAGCGACAGCCGGGCCGACCACCCACCACCAGCCGAGTCGGCCGTCATGGTGGCCGTGATACCAGTGACCGGTCGCCCAGCGATGAACGTCGCGGTCCTGAAAATGACGAATGTCCTTATTCTGCCAATGGGGGCCGGCCGCGATGGCGGGAGGAACCGCGATGAGCGCAGCGGACAAAATTGCGGGAATGAAGATCTTGGCATTCATGGCATCTCCTTTTTTGGAATGAGAGGAAATTCCTGCCCGCTGAACGCATGGCGCTCAACGGGGCGGCGGGGGTGGAACTCCTGATGGCTGTGGCGGCGGCACATTCGACGACTGGGGCATTCTTGCGGAAAATCCAGCCGGAACCGGAACCTGCTCACCCTTGGCATACATGCACTGGATGTAGGCAATGTCGTAGCGACGCTGAATCCCGTATGCCGAACCCTCGGCAGCACCGGCACCGGCCATGCTGCCGACCAGCAGGCCGGCGGCCGCGCCTTCTCCCGCACTATCGCGGCCACCCAATGCGGCTCCGGCGGCGGCGCCCACGGCTGTCCCCACCACCGCGCTGCGAATTCCTGCGTCCGTGGCGGCCTGATTTGCCGTGGCTCCTCCGACTTGGGCCTGGGCGTATTGCCGGCAATCGAAGTCATCCAGCCGAAACTGATCGAAGGTTTTACCTGAGCCGGGCAACGCCATGACGCTCGGTCCGGCAGGCATGGTTGTACACCCAGCCAACAGTATCATTCCCACTATGAGGGGCATGCCAAATTCTTGGCGCATTTCGCGGACTCCTTTTCATGTCTCCGGCACTGGTCGCAAGGCCGCTCCTGCAAAGACCCGCACGGCCTTGGGGTCACCCGCTGCCATATATCTGAATAATAGATTTCAGTCTGCCGCATTGGGGTTGACGAAACGCAATGAAGTATCGTTGCCCAACAAAAAAACGTGGGCATCATGCACCTGATTGCCCATGGCGCCCATGCTGCGGGCGGCCATCACGGCAAGCGGTCCGACATCATGGCTTGCGCCAGGAACCGGGCGATCGGCACGACTTCGACACGCGGATCGGCATCGCAGCACACGCTGTCGGTGGTAACAATCCGTCGTACCGAGGCGGCGCAAATTCTGTCCAGCGCGCCCGTCGCCATGACGGCATGGATGAAGAGTGCGCTGACCTCTTTGGCGCCGGCAGCGAACAATGCGCAGGCGGCGCCGGCAATGGTGCCGCCGGTACTCGCCATGTCATCCACGATGAGGCAAGTGCATCCGCGCACCTCGCCCAGGATTTGCAGCGTGACGGCAACGTCCGCGCAGGGACGGGTCTTGGCGACCACTGCCAAGGGCTTTGTCAGCGCCGTCGCATAGCGCTGCGCGCGCTTGAAGCCACCGGCATCCGGCGAAACGATTGCCAGATCGGCAATGTTCCAACTGCGGATCACGGGCAGCATCAGGTTGTCGGCGCTGAGGTGTAGCAGCGGCATGTCGAAGGCATTTTCCAGCGCCGGCGAGTGCAATTCCAGCGCGACGACCCGGCCAATGCCGGCGCAATGCAGGATATGCGCCGCCAGCCGTGCCGAAAGCGGTTCGCCGGGGTTCTTGCGCGCGTCCTGCCGCGCATAACCGAAGTAAGGCACCACCGCCGTCACCCGCGCAGCCCCCGCAGCGCGCGCCGCGTCGGCGATCAGCGCCAGCGTCATCAGGCGCTCGCTGGTCGGCGTGGAAGTCGGCTGCACGATGTACAGATCGGTATTGCGAACCGAGGCCTCGATGCGGATTCGCGTCTCGCCGTCGGCGAATACCGAGATCGAGACGGGGATCAAGGTCGCCCCCATCGAATCCGCAATGCCGCGTCCCAGTTCGGGATGCGCATCGCCGGCAATCAGCGCGATTTCACGCATCGCCGATCGCCTTTGCAGCGAGATGGCGGACGAACCAGCGGCAGGCATGCCGCGCCACTTCCTCCAGCGTCCCCGGCTCTTCAAACAAATGAGTCGCGTTCGGCACCACGATCAACTCCTTTTCGACGCTCAGGCACCGATATGCATCGCGGTTCCATTGCAGCACCGGCGCGTCGTTGCCGCCGACAATCAGCAGCGTCGGTGCTTTCACTTGCGGCAACCAGTGCTTCGCCAGGTCGGGACGGCCGCTTCTGGACACGACTGCAGACACATCGTCGGTGTTGCAAGCTGCGGCGACGAGCGCCACCGCCGCTCCAGTGCTGGCGCCGAAATATCCCCGCACAAGCGAAGCGGTGGCCGGGTTGTCGCCGATCCAGCGCGTTGCCGCCAGCAGCCGTTCGGCGAGCATGCCGAGATCAATGACCTTATCAGGGTCCGCCGTCTCCTCTTCTTCAAGTAGATCGAGCAGCAGCGTCGCCACTCCTGCCCGCTGCAATTCGCGGGCAACGAATTGGTTGCGTGGACTGTGCCGGTTGCTGCCGCTGCCGTGCGCGAACGCAACGATACCGCTTGCGTTGCGCGGCACGGTCAACTCGCCCTGCAATTTCCGGCCATCGGCCGGTATGCAGATATCGACATGCGATGATACTTGCATAGCAAACCTGGATTGGTGGCACCCAGATGGAGGATGGGTACACGTTATCAGCTGGTGCAGCCATTGTTGTTGACAATGGTCACACTATTCCATGACGGATCGGAATAAGATTTCAGGCAAACAGTCCAATCCAAAGGATCATGCATCGAGCAGAATCCGAATGGCAGGCGGCGTTGGAGCAACTCCGGAAAGGAGAGCCAGTGCATGGATGTGTCGTTGATTATCCGCAAGACGACTGCCGGCCTGCGGGTCGTGCCGAATCTGGTCGATTACGACAAGGAACGCAGGACGTTCACTTGGGAGGCGGCGCGCCGCGAACTCGCGGGCCTTTCCGGCGGCGGCCTCAACATTGCCTGGGAGGCTGTGGATCGGCATGCTTGCGGAACATTGCGCGACAAGACCAGCTTTCGCTTTCTCAGTAGCTCCGCCGCGCCGCGCAACATCACTTACGACGATCTGTCGCGCCTGACCAATCGCTTCGCCAACGTCTTGCGCGAGCTCGGTGTAAGCAGGGACGAGCGCCTGTTCATTATCGCCGGACGAATCCCCGAGCTCTACATCGCGCTGTTGGGTAGCCTCAAGAACGGCACGGTGGTTTCGCCGTTGTTCTCCGCCTTCGGTCCCGAGCCCATTGCCACGCGCATGAATCTCGGACAGGGCAAGGTACTGGTCACCACGGATGCGCTCTATCAACGCAAAGTGGCAAAGTGGCGCGACAAAATGCCTTCGCTGCAGCATGTGCTGCTGGTGGCGGAAGAGGGCGGCAGCACGAATATTCCCGGCACGCTCGACCTCGCCGGACTGATGGCGCAAGCGAGCGACGAATTCGAGATCGAGCGCACCACGGCAGATGACATGGCACTGCTGCATTTCACCAGCGGCACCACCGGCATGCCCAAGGGGGCAATCCATGTGCACGGCGCGGTGATCACCCACCATGCCACTGGCAAGTATGCCCTCGATCTGCATGCGGACGACATCTTCTGGTGCACCGCCGATCCGGGCTGGGTGACCGGCACCTCCTACGGCATCATTGCGCCGCTGCTGCATGGCGTGACTTCCATCGTCGATCGCGAGGAATTCGATGTCGAACGCTGGTACGGCATCCTGCAGGAGCAGAAGGTCAGCGTCTGGTACACGGCGCCGACGGCGGTACGCATGCTGATGAAGGCCGGCGCCGAAGCCGCGCGCAAATACAGGTTTCCCAACCTGCGCTTCATCGCCAGCGTCGGCGAACCGCTCAATCCGGAGGCGGTCCGCTGGGGCAAGGAAGTGCTGGGGCTGCCAATCCACGACAATTGGTGGCAAACCGAAACCGGCGGCATCATGATTGCGAACACGCCGGCCTTCGACATCAAACCCGGCTCGATGGGACGGCCGCTGCCCGGCGTCGACGCCTGCATCGTGCGACACGATGCGGAGACCGGCGTGGTTACCGTCGTCGACAAACCCGATGTTGAAGGTGAACTGGCCTTGCGCCGCGGCTGGCCCTCGATGTTTCGCGGCTACCTCAACAACGAGGAACGCTACCGCAAATGCTTTTCCGGCGAGCTGTATCTCACCGGCGACCTGGCCCGGTGCGATGCGGACGGCTACTATTGGTTCGTCGGCCGTGCTGATGACATCATCAAGTCGGCGGGGCACCTGATCGGCCCTTTCGAAGTCGAGAGTGCGTTGATGGAACATCCTGCCGTCGCGGAGGCCGGCGTCATCGGCAAGCCGGACCCGTTGATCGGCGAAATGGTCAAGGCTTTTGTTTCGCTCAACCAGGGCTACAGTGAGAGTGAGGCGTTGCGCATGGAGTTGCTGGGCCATGCAAGGAAGCGCCTCGGCGCCGCAGTGGCGCCCAAGGAGATTGCCTTCCTGCCCACGCTGCCGCGCACGCGCAGCGGCAAGATTATGCGTCGGCTGCTGAAGGCGCGCGAATTGGGCCTGCCTGAAGGTGACACCAGCACTCTGGAAAGCGGAGGAACATGAACGCTCCCCACCCCCCACCCCCCGCCCAGGCGGAGGCGACTATGGTTCAACCACGCTGGGCGCGGCTCCCGGTTCATGTATCGCCGCTCTCTTGGGACAGCCCGGCGGGGGCAGCATGACGATCCCGGCGCCACCCAGCGGCCCGGTGCCCTACGACAAGGCATTTGCGCTCAAGCTGCTCGCCGACATGCTGCGCATCCGCCGCATGGAAGAAAAATCGGCGGAACTCTACGGCGCCGGCAAGATTCGCGGTTTTTTGCACTTGTACATAGGCGAGGAGGCGGTGGCTGTCGGCGCATTGCATGCCTTGCAGGCCGAGGACAATCTTGTCACCACCTACCGCGAGCATGGCCATGCGCTGGTGCGCGGCATGGACATGGGTGTGATCATGGCCGAGATGTATGGCAAGCGCGAGGGTTGCGCGCGTGGCCGCGGCGGTTCGATGCACCTGTTCGACAAGCGCACGCGGCTGTTCGGCGGCAACGCCATCGTCGCCGGCGGTCTGCCGCTGGCCGCAGGGCTGGCCTTGGCCGACAAGATGAGGGAAACCGGACGCATTACCGCCTGCTTCTTCGGCGACGGCGCGGTGGCCGAGGGCGCCTTCCACGAGGCGATGAACCTCGCCGCATTGTGGAAGCTGCCGGTGCTGTTCTGCTGCGAGAACAATCTGTATGCCATGGGCACCGCGCTGGCGCGCTCGGAATCGCAAACCGACCTGTGCGCCAAGGCGGCCTCCTACAAGGTTCCCACCATCAGGGCGGACGGCATGGACGTGGTCGCGGTGCACGAAGCGACGAAACAGGCCGTGGCAAAAGTGAGGACGGGCGAGGCGCCGCTCTTCATCGAGTACCAGACCTACCGCTTTCGCGCCCACTCGATGTTCGACGCCGAGCTCTATCGCAGCAAGGCCGAGGTGGAGGAATGGAAAACGCGCGGACCGATCCACACCTATACCGCGCGCCTGAAGCAGGAAGGAAAACTCAGCGAAGACGAGTTCCTCGCGCTCGATGCGAAAGTGAACGACGAAGTCGCCACCGCCGTGGCATACGCCGAGGCGGGCCAGTGGGAGACGGTGGAAGAAATGCTCGCCGGCGTCTGCACGCAGCGGGGGCAGCCATCGTGAGCCGGCGCATCAGCTATCGCGAAGCGCTGCGCGAAGGCTTGCGTGAAGCCCTGCAAAATGATCCGCGCGTATTTCTCATGGGCGAGGATGTCGGCATGTACGGCGGCACCTATGCCGTGTCGAAGGATCTGCTGGCGGAATTCGGCCCCGAGCGCATCCGCGATACCCCGCTCTCCGAGCTGGCCTTCGTCGGCGCCGGGGTCGGCGCCGCGCTGGGCGGCATGCGTCCCGTCGTGGAGGTGATGACAGTCAATTTCAGTCTGCTGGCGCTTGACCCGATCATCAACAGCGCCGCCCTGTATCACCACATGTCGGGCGGGCAGTTCTCGGTGCCGCTGGTGATCCGCACGGCGACCGGCGCCGGGCGCCAGGTCGCGGCACAGCATTCGCACAGTTTCGAAGGATGGTATGCGCATATTCCCGGCATCACCATCCTCGCTCCGGCGACCATCGAGGATGCGCGCCACATGCTTGCTGCCGCGCTGAAGGAGCCGGACCCGGTGCTGATCTTCGAACATGCCGCGCTGTACAACATGGAAGGAGAGCTGCCCGACACCGGATCGGTGGACATCCGCTCGGCGAAGGTACGACGCGAAGGCAAGGACGTGGCGCTGATCACATACGGCGGAACCTTGTTCAAGACACTGGCGGCAGCGGAGCAGCTTGCCGCCGCCGGCATCAGCGCCGAAGTGCTTGACCTGCGCGTGCTGCGTCCGCTTGATACCGAAAGCATCGTCACCACGGTACGCAAATGTCACCGCGCCGTCGTCGTCGACGAAGGATGGAGGAGCGGCAGCCTGGCCGCCGAAGTGATGGCGCGCATCGTCGAAAACACGTTTTACGATCTCGACGCGCCGCTGGCCCGGGTTTGTTCCGAAGAAGTTCCGATTCCCTATGCGCGGCACCTGGAAGAGGCTGCCTTGCCACAGCCGGAAAAAATCGTCGCCGCCGTGAGATCAATGTTCGGAGAAGAAACGTGATCGAATTCAGGCTGCCTTCGCTGGGCGCGGACATGGACGAAGGCACGCTGCTGGAATGGCAGGTGCATCCCGGCGACAAGATCAAAAAGGGGCAGGTGGTCGCGGTGGTGGACACCTCGAAGGCTGCGGTGGATGTCGAGTGCTGGCAGGAGGGCACGGTCGCCGATCTGCTTGTGCAACCCCAGGAAAAAATACCAGTCGGTACCGTGCTCGCGCTGCTGCTCGAAGCCGGCGAAACGCCTGCCGATGCGGAGAAGTACAAGCGCGAGAAGTTGGCCAAACCCGAGCCAATGCCGCCTGTCGTAACGGCTCCTGCGGTCGTCATTCCGCCACCGCAGCCTTCGACCGCTGCCGCCAGACCTCATCTCGTGTCGCCGGTTGCTCGCCGTCGCGCGCAGGAACTTGGCGTCGATCTCGACAAGGTGAAGGGCACCGGTCCACATGGTGCCGTCACGCTGGAGGACGTAGAGCGCGCCGCAGCGCCCAGGGACCGGCAGGCCGAGATGCGCCAGGCCATCGCGGCGGCCATGAGCCGCTCCAAGCGCGAGATTCCGCACTACTACCTGGCCGAATCGATTCCCATGGCCCGTGCCCTCGACTGGCTGACGCAGGCGAATGCGGACCGCGTTATGGCGGATCGGCTGCTGCCCGCAGCGCTGCTGCTGAAGGCCGTGGCGCTGACACTTAAGAAATATCCCGACCTCAACGGCTTCTTTCGTGATGGTGCCTTCCATCGCGCCGAGCGTTTCAATCTGGGCGTCGCCATCTCGTTGCGCCAGAGCGGACTGATGGCCCCCGCGCTGCTCGACACCGACAAGAAAAATCTGACCACGCTGATGCGCGAACTCTCCGACCTGGTCAAACGCACACGCGCCGGATCGCTGAGGAGCTCGGAACTCTCGGAAGCCAGCATCACCGTCACCAACCTCGGCGACCAGGGCGTCGAATCTGTGTTCGGCGTCATCTATCCGCCGCAAGTGGCGCTGGTCGGCTTCGGCCAAATCACCGAGCGGCCTTGGGCCGATGCTGGACAGGTCAAGGCGCTGCCCGTCGTGACCGTCAGCCTCAGCGCCGATCACCGTGTGTCGGACGGCCATCGCGGTGCGCTGTTCCTCACCGAGTTGCGCGAACAATTGCAGCAGCCGGAAGCGCTGGATGTCGACGAAGAAAGCAAACCATCATGAACGTGGAAGAGGCAAAACGAATCGCAATGGCGATGCTGCTGTCCATCGCGCCCGAAGTCGAGGCCGCGGAATTGCAGCCAGACCAGCCATTGCGCAAGCAGGTCGATCTCGATTCGATGGACTGGCTGAATTTCCTGCTCGGCTTGAATGAAAAGACGGGAGTGGAAATACCGGAGTCCGACTATGCCAGGCTGGTGACGCTCGACGATGTTGCGAACTATCTCGTCGCCAAGCAGTAACCCTCACGCAAGAAAAACCAATTCCCCATCAACTCATCGAACCTGGGCCGGACTCAGTACCACCAGCTTCAGGTGCTCCTGTTCCACCGGCCGCAGGGTGATCTGGCGGTAGGCGACGAGACCGCGCCTGGGGTGGTGGAAGGAACGCTCCCCGCCTTGACGTTCGAGCACATCATGCTGTTTCCAGAAGCGGGAGAACTCGGGGCTCGCCTGCTTCAGTTCTTCCACCAGGCGCTGCAATGCCGGCTCTTCGAAACGGCTGCGGCAGTCGGCGCGGAATTCGGCAGTGATGCGGCGGGCGCGGGTTTCCCAGTCTACGACGAAGTGCCGGGCGTGCGGCTGCAGGAAGACAAAACGCAGCATGTTGGGCGGTGCACTGCCCACAGCCTGCGGCTGGTCCAGCCAACCGGCGAACAGTTCGGCCGCCTGTCTATTCCATGCGAGTATATCCCAATAGCGTCCCATGAGGTAGGCCGGGATGGTGATGTCGGCGAGTAGATCGGCAAGCGTTTCCGGCGCACCGTCGGCTTCCGGCACCGCCGCGTGCGGATCGCGCCGCCCCGCCATTTCGAACAGATAGGCGCGTTCGGTGCCAGTCAGCCGCAGCGATTGCGCCAGCCGATCGAGCACTTCGGGCGACACCTTCACCTCGCGCCCCTGTTCGATCCAGGTGTACCAGGTCGGGCTGATGCCGGCGAGCTGAGCGGCTTCCTCGCGGCGCAGGCCTTGCGTGCGACGGCGGCTGCCGGTGGCAAAGCCGAAAGCCTCTGGCGCAGAGCGCTTGCGCATGGCTTGCAGGAAGGCGCCAAGTTCCTGGCGACGTGTGTTCATGGACGAATTCCAGTTAGTGTTGATACTAGTATAACTACTAGGCTTGTTCCGGTATCCAGCGCAGTCTATATTTCCATTCTGGAAAAGCACTTAGCCACAGAGGGCACAGAGTTCACAGAGGAAAGACAATGCCTTGCATAAGCTGGCGGTCTCACCCGGAGGGTGAGCGTGGCAATCGTCCGAAACCCCGCATTTTCTCTGTGTCCTCTGTGACCTCTGTGGCTTGAGGTTTTTGTATTCATCGAAAAGGAGTCGTCATGCCCGGCAAAACGCTCTATGACAAATTGTGGGATTCGCATGTCGTCAGGGAGGAAAGCGATGGTACCTGCCTAATTTATATCGACCGTCACCTGGTGCACGAAGTCACCAGTCCGCAGGCCTTTGAAGGCATGCGCCTCGCCGGCCGCAAGCCATGGCGCAAGGACAGCATCGTCGCCAACCCCGACCACAACACGCCGACCAACCACTGGGATAAGGGCATCGAGGAGCCGATCGCGCGCCTGCAGGTGGAGACGCTCGACAGCAACATCAAGGAATTCGGCGCGCTGGTGTATTTCCCGTTCAAGCACGCGAACCAGGGCATCATCCATGTCATCGGCCCGGAAAACGGCACCACGCTGCCGGGTATGACAGTGGTTTGCGGCGACAGCCACACCTCGACCCATGGCGCTTTCGGCGCACTGGCGCACGGTATCGGCACGTCCGAAGTCGAGCATGTGCTGGCGACGCAAACGCTGGTCGCCAAGAAATCCAATCGCATGCTGGTCAAGGTCGAAGGCACCCTGGGCCGCGGCATTACTGCCAAGGACGTGGCGCTCGCCATAATTGGCAGAATCGGTACTGCCGGCGGCACCGGATATGCCATCGAGTTCGGCGGCTCCGCGATTCGCGGCTTGTCCATGGAAGGCCGCATGACCGTTTGCAACATGGCCATCGAAGCCGGCGCTCGCGCCGGCCTGATCGCGCCGGATGAAAAAACCGAGGCCTACCTGAAGGGCCGTCTCTACGCACCCAAGGGTGCGGACTGGGACAAGGCCGTGGCCTACTGGGCGACGTTGCCGTCGGATGCCGATGCAACTTTCGATGCCGTGGTCGAATTGCGTGCCGAAGACATCGCGCCGCAAGTGACTTGGGGCACCTCACCGGAACAGGTGCTGCCGGTCGGCGCCAAGGTGCCAAATCCCGCTGCCGAAGCCGATCCGGTCAAGCGCGGCGGCATCGAGCGCGCCCTGCAATACATGGGGCTTGCTGGTGATACACCGATTACCGACATCCGCGTAGACAAGGTGTTCATCGGCTCCTGCACCAACTCGCGCATCGAAGATCTGCGCGCGGCGGCCAGCATCGCCAAGGGCAAGCAAAAGGCTGCCAGCGTGAATCAGGTGCTGGTGGTGCCGGGTTCCGGCCAGGTCAAGCGCCAGGCCGAAGCCGAAGGCCTCGACAAGATTTTCGTCGCCGCCGGTTTCGAGTGGCGCGAGCCGGGCTGCTCGATGTGCCTGGCGATGAACGCCGACCGCCTGGCGCCGGGCGAGCGCTGCGCCTCGACTTCCAACCGCAATTTCGAGGGGCGCCAGGGGCAGGGCGGCCGCACTCACCTCGTCAGTCCGGAAATGGCCGCCGCCGCGGCGATTGCCGGCCATTTCGTCGATATTCGTACTTTGCTCTGAAGGGAATCCTGCCATGAAATCATTCAAGCAACTCAAGGGCCTGGTGTTCCCGCTCGATCGTGCCAACGTGGATACCGATGCGATTATTCCAAAGCAATTCCTCAAGTCGATCAAGCGTTCCGGCTTCGGCCCCTACCTGTTCGACGAGTGGCGTTATCTCGATCACGGCGAGCCGGACATGGATTGCAGCAAGCGTCCGCTGAACAAGGACTTCCTGCTCAACCAGCCGCGCTATGCCAAGGCGCAGATCCTGCTGGCGCGCGACAATTTCGGCTGTGGTTCGAGCCGCGAGCATGCGCCGTGGGCCATCGACGGCTACGGCTTCCAGGTCATCATCGCGCCCTCGTTCGCCGACATCTTTTTCAGCAACTGCTACAAGAACGGCCTGCTGCCCATCGCCGCGCCCGCCGCGATGGTCGAGCGCATGCTCAAGGAAAGCCTCGCCAGCGAAGCGTATTACCTCGACGTCAATCTTGAAGCGCAGACCGTGACGCTGCCATCCGGCGATTCGTTCGGCTTCGACATCACGCCGCACCGCAAGCACTGCCTGTTGAACGGCCTCGACGAAATCGGCCTGACCCTGATGCATGCCGAAGACATCAAGACCTTCGAGGTGAAGCACAGGGCCGCACAGCCTTGGCTGTTCTCCGCATAAAAGTATGATGCCCATCTCTCGCCTGTCATTCCCGCGAAGGCGGGAATCCAGGGACTTTTTATTGCCAAGACACCGGATTCCGGCTCGCGCTGCGCGCTTCCGGAATGACGGAGAATTTGTTATCCAATATCGTAATGCTCAATAATCAGACCACGACAAGGAATCCAGCATGAAAATCTGTTACCTGCCGGGCGACGGCATCGGCCCCGAAATCATGGCGCAGGCCCTGCGCGTGCTCGACGTTTTCCGCAAGGAGGGCATGAAGATCGAGTTGGAACAAGCCCTGCTCGGCGGCGTCGCGGTCGATGCCACCGGATCCCCCTATCCCGAGGCCTCGCAGAAACTCGCTCGTGCCGCGGACGCCGTGCTGCTCGCCGCTGTCGGTGGTCCCAAGTGGGACACCTTGCCGCGCCCGCAGCGTCCCGAGCGCGGCCTGCTCGGCATCCGCAAGGATCTCGGTTTGTTCGCCAACCTGCGTCCGGCCGTGCTTTATCCGGAACTCGCCAACGCCTCATCCTTGAAGCCCGAAATCGTTTCGGGCCTGGACATCATGATCGTGCGCGAACTGACCGGCGACATCTACTTCGGCGAACCGCGCGGCATCAGCGTCGAAGACGGCAAGCGCATCGGCCGCAACACCATGATCTACAGCGAGGACGAAATCCGCCGCATCGGCCACGTCGCCTTCAAGGCAGCGCAGAAGCGCGGCAAAAAGGTCTGTTCGGTCGACAAGATAAACGTGCTGGAAACCACCCAGCTCTGGCGCGACGTGATGATCGAGCTGTCCGCCGAATATCCGGACATCGAACTCAGCCACATGCTGGTCGACAACGCGGCGATGCAGCTCGTGCGCAATCCGAAGCAGTTCGATGTCATGGTCACCGGCAACATGTTCGGCGACATCCTTTCCGACGAAGCCTCGATGCTGACCGGCTCCATCGGCATGCTGCCCTCCGCCTCGCTCGACGCCAACAACAAGGGCATGTATGAACCTTGCCACGGCTCGGCACCCGACATCGCTGGCAAGAACCTGGCGAACCCGCTGGCGACGATCCTTTCGGTAGCGATGATGATGCGCTACACCTTCGGCAACGAAGCGGCGGCGGCGCGGATCGAAGCCGCGGCGAAGAAGGTGCTGGCGGCGGGCTATCGCACGGGCGACATCTACGAGCCAGGGACGAAGAAGGTTTCCTGCTCCGAGATGGGCGACCAGGTCGTCGCTGCACTGTAGCCCCCGAGACGGCGCTGCCGCCTATTGGATGACTGTCAGATGCGTAGCCGTTCGTGGTGAGCTTGTCGAACCATGAACGGCTGCGCACTGCGCGCCTTCACCCCCTTTATCCAGCTCGGGACATGCTTCGAGCAGGAGCCAATCAAGAGTAGGTCAGAACCAGATGCATACCATCTGCATATAAAATGTCGGCTGAAATCGGCGTCAGGGTGCCGGCCGCATCAATCCGATAACGGTCTTGTTCAGTAGCGATCAATGTGTCGGAAGCATCGTATATATTGGATATCAGATTCACGATAGCGGTGTTTGCGGTATCCGCTTCAATAACATAAGTAGTTATCTGCTTGCCGTCGCCGGTTGCCTTCGTGCTGTCTGTGTAGAAGGTTTTTGTCCCGATTGTCCCCGTTGCGCCGACAGTTACGGAAGTAGGCATTGACGGCGGCGTTAACCAAACATCATAGCCGACGGCGACATCGGAATTGCCAAGCGGAACATAGTTGCTGTCGTAATAATCGAGAGTCGTATCTGTGATGGATGCCGGCGTGCAGTTGCTGAGCGACATCGTGAGCGTCGTTGTTGCAGACAGGCCGGCCACCCCTTCAAAGGTGGCGGCGGTATTGGCCGGCGATGTTGAATGTGTGCCAGACCCGGTGCAACTGCCAGTAACGGTAAAGCTTTTCGTTAATCCATTGACGATAAGCGCTTTGTATCCGGTCTGCAATGGAAAAGACAATGTGGAAGCCACGGGCCCCCTGCTGCCGCCACCCCCGCCGCCGCCGCCACCACAGCCTGAAAGGGTAATCAGCAACACGAGTGTCTGCGCGATAATTGCCAGTGCTTTATACATATCGTTCCCCCATCAATAACGACGAAAAAGAGGTTGTGACGACAGCTTGGCGGTTAATCAACAAGCGCCATGGCCTGATTGCTGATACTTAAGGCATATCCCGAATTGGCATAAGCAGCTGCTTCGCTTGCTCCCGTGGCGAAGTTAGAGCGAGTCGGTGGAAGCGTCGACCGTTCTATGCTTCTATCCTGCCACTATGCGCATTGGAAGGCAATCGGAATTGTCTGATTTGTGACCGGTTCGGGCCGGTCTTCGGCAGGCTCAGGGCGAATGGTTGCACGATTCCTGCAACCATTTATCCGGGTCTCGGCTCAGCGCGGCGCGGTCTGTCGTTCCTGTTCCCGCACCAGCTTGTACTCGATGGCGTCCACCAGTGCCAGCCACGAGGCGTTGATGACGTCGGTCGAGACGCCGATGGTGGTCCAGCTCTCGGTGTGATCGGTCGATTCGATCAGCACCCGCACCTTGGCGGCGGTCGCCCTGTCGGAGTCGAGCACGCGCACCTTGTAGTCGGTAAGCTTGACTTCCCTGATTGCCGGATAGAAGCGCTCCAGCGCCTTGCGGATGGCCTGGTCGAGCGCATTGACCGGACCGTCGCCCTCGGCGGCGGTGATTTCTTCCGTGTCGCCGACGCGAATCTTGATCATGGCAGATGAATTCACGCCACTGGCTGAAGGTTCGTCGACGATGACCTTGAATTCCTTCAGTTCGAAAAACGGCTGGTACTTGCCGAGTTCCTTGCGCACGATGAGTTCGAAGGAGCTTTCCGCCGTCTCGAACTGGTAGCCCTCATGCTCAAGCTGCTTGAGGCGGTCCATGATGTGCTGGGTTTGTGGTGAATTCCGTTTGATGCCCGGATCGATGGCATTGATCAGCGCCAGCAGCGTGCTGCGCCCGGCGACTTCCGACATCAGGATAGTGCGGTGGTTGCCGACCAGTTCCGGATTGATATGTTCGTAGGCGGTTGGGGTTTTATTGACTGCGTCGATGTGCATGCCGCCCTTGTGTGCGAAGGCGTGGCTGCCGACATAGGGCGCCTTGTCGTTGGGCGCCAGGTTGGCGATCTCGCTGGCGAAACGCGCAATCGAGGTCAGATGCTTCATGCATTGCGGCGGGATGCACTCGAAGCCGAGCTTCAACTGCAGGTTGGGAATGATCGCGCACAGGTTGGCATTGCCGCAGCGTTCGCCGATGCCATTGAGCGTGCCCTGCACTTGCGTGGCGCCGGCCCGCACGGCAGCCACAGAATTGGCCACGGCCATCTCGCCGTCATTGTGACAATGAATGCCAATGGCACACTTAAAGCGGCTGCACACGACCTTGACGATGTCGAATATCTCGTCCGGAAAGGAGCCGCCGTTGGTGTCGCACAGGCACAGGCAGCCGGCGCCGGCCTCGGCCGCCGCCGCCAGTGTCTGCAGGGCATAGCCGGGATTGGCCTTGTAGCCGTCGAAAAAATGTTCGGCATCGAACACCACTTCCAGCCCGCCCTGCCTGAGGTGGCGAATGGTGTCGCCGATCATGCGCAGGTTCTCGGCCTGCGTGGTGCGCAGAATGTCGGTGACCTGGAAGTCCCAGCTTTTGCCGAAGATGGCGACGGCGCTGGCACCGGCCCGCAGCAGCGACTGCACATTGGCGTCGGTGGCAGCGTCGCCGCCAACTTTGAAGGTGCTGCCGAAAGCGATGATTTTTGCGTGCCTGAGCCTGAGTTCGCCGAGGCGGGCAAAGAATTCGAGATCCTTGGGATTGGAGCCGGGGTTGCCAGCCTCGATATAGCGAATGCCCAGTTCGTCGAGCCGCTGCACGATCTTGATCTTGTCTTCGACCGAATAGGAAACACCCTGGGCTTGCGCGCCATCGCGCAAAGTCGAATCGTAGATGTCGATCTTGGTCACGTTTTGCACTTCGCTGGTATGGGTGATTACGGTCATGGGGTGGCCCCGCAAGGTGCCGTCATTTTAGGCGATTGGGCCGATTTTAGGCCCCTCAGCGCGGGAACGCTTCGACCACGCCGCCGTCGACCGGGATCGAGGCGCCCGTGGTCGGTGTCTGGTTGCTGGCCAAAAACACTACCGCGTTGCCGACATGCCGGGCGCGTACCCGCACGCGCAGCAGGTTGCGGTTGCGGTAGTACTCGGGCAGCTCGTCGAGCTTCATGCCGCGGCTCTGCGCGCGGTCGGGACCGACCGTCGCCCACAGGCCGGATTCGATGTCTTCCTCGGCGAAGATGGCGTCGGGATTTATCATGTTCACGCGGATGCCCTCGGCCGCCAGTTCGATGGCGGAAACCTTGGCGAGCTGGTGTCCGGCCGCCTTCGAGGCGCTGTAGGCGCCGAAGTCCTTGCCCGGGCCGAACACGTTCTTCGACGAATTGACGACGATGTTGCCGCCCAGACCCTGGGCGCGCAGCACGCGCACGCCCTCCTGGATGGTGTGGAACATGCCGATGAAATTGACATTCATGACGCGCTCCAGGTCGCGCTGCGCCAGATCGGCGACCGCGGCGACGTGGGCGATCCCGGCATTCGGCACCACCACATCGACGCCGCCATAGCGCCGGCAGGCCTCGGCGAAGCCGGCGCGTACCGATGTTTCGTCGGTGACGTTCATGGCGATGCCCGTGGCGCTGCCCGGCCCGTATGTCGCTTCGATATCCGCGACGACGTGGTCGAGGCGTTTTGCCTCGATGTCCGTAACCACCACGTGCGCCCCCGCTTCGGCGCAGGCGCGGGCGATGCCGAAGCCGATGGCGCCGGCGCCACCGGTGATCAGCACCACCTGGCGTTCCAGCGGACGCGGCGCCGCGCGGCCAAGCTTGGCCTGCTGCAGGCTCCAGTATTCCATGGCGCACAGATGCTCGGGCGCCGCGGCCTGGTAGCCGCCCATCCCGTGTGCGCTGCCTTGCACGCGCAGCGTCTGCACGGTGATATCGGCGGCGATCCGCGCTTCGCGCTTGCTGCGGCCGAAGCAGAAAGCGCCCGCGCCGGGAATCAGCACGACGCGGGGCAACAGGTCGAGCGTGGCCGTGGCGGTTTGTTCCGGGTCGAGATGTTCGCTCACGTAGGCCCGATAGCGCTGGCCGTACTCTGCCACCGCTGCGGCGAGATGCGTGCGCATATCCTCCGTCGAATCCGTCGCCAGGGCCGGCACGAACAGCGCAAACGGTCGTACCCGAATGACATGATCCGGGGTGATCGGCCCGGCAGCGGCCAATTGCGCCGCCTCGGCACTGTTCACAAACGCCAGTACTTCGTCGTCTGCGCGCCAGTCGAGGATCGGGCGCCGGTAGGGGTTGTCTTCCTCCCCGCTTTTCTCGGCGAGCACGCCGCGCAGTACCGGCGCGATGCGCGCGGCGAGCTCCGCGGCCGGTGTTTCGCACCGATAAGCGGGCGTGAGACGTCGCGTTGGTTTGCGCGATGCGATGAATTTTTCGCACGCGGTGACGATCTCGATGTGACGCTCATAGGCGCCGCGGGCATCCTCGCCGAAGGTGAACAGGCCGTGCTGCGCCACCGCGACGCCGATCGCGTCGGGTTGCCGCTGTAGCGCCGCCGCGACTGCTTCGGCCAAGGGAAAACCGCAGGCCACATAAGGCAGGATCACAACTTGCGGCCCGAGTGCGGCGGCAAGCAGGCGCTCCCCCTCTGGCTGGTTGCTGAGGCATAGCAGCGCCTCGGCGTGCGAGTGATCGATGTACCGGTGCGGCAGGAAGGCGTGCAACAGCGTTTCCACCGACGGCGCCGGCGCGTTCGCATCGAACCGGTTTGCCAGCAACTCGTTTGTCATCGGTGCATCGGCAAGCGCCGGCAGCGTGCGCAGGCGTTGCAGCCGGGCGAGGTCGAGCGCCGTGAAGCCCGCCGGTTCGATGTTGAAGAGGTCGGCGCCGGAGCCCTTGACGTAGAGTGCAGGCACCTCTTCGTCGAACAGGTTGCGCACCGATCCCTTGCACGAGGTGTTGCCGCCGCCATGAAGCACCAGCGCCGGGTCCGCTCCGATCAGGCGCGAGCCGTAGGCGCATAGTGCCAGATCACGACCCCACTGCGCCCCCCACATGTTGATCGCCTTGTCGGCGTCGCGGTCGTTCCATAAATTTTTCATCCTGAAAACCTTAATTCAAGCCACAGAGGACACAGAGAACACAGAGAAAACCAGATTCCGAACACTTCGCCATATCGCCTGGGGGCGATAAGTCACCCGTTCGTAACAATAGAGGTTTCCTCTGTGAACTCTGTGTCCTCTGTGGCTAACTGCTTTTTCCCGGTTCATATATGTCATTTGAAAAGCGCGGCCACGTTTTGCCGGTTGGGTTGCTTGACGACGCCCTGCTCGGTAATCAGCGCCGTCACCAGTTCCGCCGGCGTGACGTCGAAGGCGGGATTGCGTACGGCAACGCCCGCCGCCGCCCACTGGCAATCGCGAAACCCCGTGACTTCGCTGGCATCACGTTCCTCGATCGGAATCGCGTTGCCATCGGGAATGCCGAGATCAATGGTGGATAAGGGGCAGGCCACATAGAACGGGATGCCATGACGCCGTGCCAGCACTGCCACCATGTAGGTGCCGATCTTGTTGGCGACATCGCCATTGGCGGCGACGCGGTCGGTGCCGACGATGACGGCGTCGACCTCGCCCCGGCTCATCATGAACCCCGCCATGTTGTCCGTGATCAGGGTGACCGGAATCTTCTCCTGCACCATTTCCCACGCCGTGAGCCGGGCGCCCTGCAAAAAAGGCCGGGTCTCGTCAGCGATCACCGATATTTTTTTGCCGGTTTCTACTGCCGAGCGGATCACGCCCAGCGCCGTGCCGTGTCCGGCCGTCGCCAGCGCGCCGGCATTGCAATGGGTCAGCACCCGCGCCCCGTCGGCCAGCAGTGCCGCGCCATGCGCGCCCATGCTGCGGTTGATGCGGATATCTTCGGCCAACACTTCATGCGCTTCCGCCAAAAGCGCATTGGCGAACTCGTCGCCGGAAGCGCCGCCAAGCCGGTCCCACAAGGCGCGCATGCGTTTCAAGGCCCAGAACAGATTGACCGCGGTCGGCCGGCTCGCCGCCAGGACGTCGAACGCCTTCGTCATTGCGCTGCGCCGCTCAGCGGCGGACGCAGCGCGCAACTTGAGGGCTTCGAGCGCCACGCCATAAGCCGCCGCGACACCGATCGCCGGTGCGCCGCGCACCACCATGGCGCGAATGCCTGCGGCCACCGACGCGGCATCGGCATAGGCGAGATATTCGAAACGCGCCGGCAGCACGCGCTGATCGATCATCTCCAGACAGCCGTCCTTCCAGCGCAGGGTTTCAACTTTTTCCAATGGCATAACTCAATTGCCCTCGAATTCAGAGAGCGCAAACACCTTGTGCCTGAGTTTTTCCAGCCGCTTGCGCCCACCCAGATCAGGCAGGTCGATGACGAAAGCGCATTCGACGATCTTGCCGCCCATGGTCTCGATCAGTTTCACGGCGGCCTCGGCGGTGCCGCCGGTGGCGATCAGATCGTCGACCAGTAGTATCTTTTCGCCCCTGCCGATGGCATCGACGTGGATCTCGATCTTGTCGGTGCCATATTCGAGCTCGTATTCCTGGCCGACGGTCTCGGCCGGCAGCTTGCCCTTCTTGCGGATCGGCACAAAACCCACACCAAGCTGATAGGCCAGCGCGGCACCGATGATGAAACCGCGCGCCTCGATCCCCGCCACCTTGTCGATCTTCATGCCGGTGTAGTGATTCACCAGATCGTTGACCATGACGCGGAACCCCACCGCATCCTTGAGCAGGGTGGTGATGTCGCGGAACATGATGCCCTGCTTGGGGTAGTGGGGCACGGTGCGGATGCGGGATTTGATCGGCATCAATTACTCCGTTGTCATTAATTTCAAAGAGTCATGTCAAGAATTGCGAGCGCAGCGAGCCTAATGGTCGCCTCCCCCGTGAGGGGGGAGGCTGGGAGGGGGCGGGCCTTTCTTCTGCCTTTTCGGCCAAGTTACCCAGCACTTCATCGAATGCAATCCTGTTTGGTTCCAGCTTGGTCGGTTAGGCATTCAGCAGGCGGCCGGCAACGGCATCGAGCATCTTCATCACCTCTGGATCGCGTGCTTCCGGGGCAGTAATCAGTGCATATTGCAAGGCGGTGCGGCAGCTGCATTGGTCGGCAGCCTGGTCGTTGAAAGCGAACGGCGCGACCGCCTTGACCAGGGCGCGGGCCTTGTCGGCGTTTGCCAGCAGCACCTTGACAATGGTATCCACTGTCACGTCGTCATGCTGCGGATGCCAGCAGTCGTAATCCGTCACCATCGCCACCGTCGCATAACAAAGCTCGGCCTCGCGCGCCAGCTTGGCTTCCGGCATGTTGGTCATGCCGATCACGTCGCAGTTCCAACTGCGATACAGCTCGGATTCGGCGAGGCTGGAGAACTGTAGCCCCTCCATCACCAGATAAGTGCCGCCGCGTATCGTCTCGATGCCGGCCGCTTTCGCCGCCGCTTCGATGTGGTCGCCCAGCCGCCCGCATACCGGGCGTGCCATCGAGACATGGGCCACCATCCCGGTGCCGAAGAAACTCTTGTTGCGGGCAAAAGTGCGGTCGATAAACTGGTCGACGATGACGAACATGCCTGGCCGCAAGTGCTCGCGCAGCGAGCCCACGGCGCTGACCGAGATGATATCGGTGACCCCGACCCGCTTCAAGGCATCAATATTGGCGCGGAAGTTGATCTCCGAGGGCGGGATCCTGTGACCGCGTCCGTGGCGCGGCAGGAACACCAGTTGCTGACCGTTCAGTTCGCCGAACAGCAGCTCGTCGGAAGGTTCGCCGAACGGGGAGGAAACTTTTTGCCAGCGTGTATTCGTGAGGCCTGCGATGTCATAGACGCCGCTGCCGCCTATTACCCCCAGCACCTGGGGCTTGTTTTGCTGTGCCATGCGGGAACTCCAAAAGAAACCTATAAACCCAGAAACTTCAATTCAAGCCACAGAGATCACAGAGAACACAGAGAAGAAACAAGGTTTGGGCTTTTCCTCTGTGAACTCTGTGCCCTCTGTGGCTAATGCTTTTCGGATAACTCGGAGAGCAAGCCGAGTCCGTTCACAGGGAACGGAACGCCTCGGCGGGACTCTTCCGTTCCTGCACCACCTGCTTCACGGCGCGAATCATGCCGACGGGATTGGCCGATTGGAAGATGTTGCGGCCCATGTCCACGCCGACCGCGCCGCGGGCAATCGCGTTGTCGGCCAGTTGCAGTGCCTCCAGTTCTTCGATCTTTTTGCCGCCGGCGATGACGACGGGCGCGGGGCAGCCGCCCACCACTTCCTCGAAGTCATCGCAGTAGTAGGTCTTCACAATGCGCGCGCCGAGTTCGGCGGCGATGCGGCAGCAGAGACCGAGATAGCGCGCGTCGCGCACCATGTCACGGCCCACCGCCGTGACGGCGAGCACGGGAATGCCGACTTTCTCGCCCTCATCGACCAGCTTTGCCAGATTCGCCAGCGTGCGGCGCTCGTTCGGCGAGCCGACGAAAATCGAAATGGCCACAGCGGAAACATTAAGTCGAATGGCATCTTCCATCGAGACCGTGAGCGCTTCGTCGGAGAGTTCGCCGAGGACGCTGGTGGCGCCCGATACCCGCAGCACGATCGGGACGCGCTGGGTGGCGTCGATGCACTGTCGCAGCACGCCGCGCGTCAGCATCAGCGAGTCGGCGTAGGGCAGCAGCGGCGCGACGGTTTCCCCCGGCCGCTCCAGCCCGGTGGTCGGGCCCTGAAAATAGCCGTGGTCGACCGCCAGCATCACGGCGCGGCCGGTTTCGCGCGGGATAATGCGCGCGAGACGATTCTGCATGCCCCAGTCCATTAAAGCTCCTATCGATAATCAGTGTTGTGAAGATGAATCAGGAATTTGCCAATAATAAACCTAGAAAAAGCAGTTCACCACGGCGAACACGGCGACACGGCGAAAACACAAGGCATGGCAGGCATGCGGCGCCTCACCCATCGGGTGAAACGAAGTCCATTGGCAAGCTTTTGATTTTCCGCCGTCCCACGGGGATCCCACAGGGATTCCCTGTGGTCATTTCCTTTGCTTGTGCCCGCCGCGTCGTCGTGGTTCAAATGAGGTTTTCAGGATAAATGACTACGCCGCCTATGGCACCTCGGAATACTGCATGCGTCCCAGTACCCGTTGGGTGCGGTAGTTGAGGTAGGCCGAGTAGGGGTTCTTCTCATACTTGCGTGGCGCCGGCAGCATGACGGCGAGGCGCGCCGCCTGCTCGGCGCCGAGCTGTGCCGCCGATATGCCGTAATAGCGCCGTGCCGCAGCCTCGGCGCCGAAAATGCCCTGCCCCCATTCCACCGAGTTCAGGTACACCTCAAGAATGCGGCGCTTGTCCCACAGCGCTTCGATCATTACCGTGATGACGGCTTCCTCGACCTTGCGCCAGGGCGTCTTGGAGGCGGAGAGAAAAAGATTCTTCGCCAGCTGCTGGCTGATGGTGGAGCCGCCCGCGACCACCTTGCCGCGGCGCTGGTTCTTTTCCAGCGCCTTTTGCATGCCTTCCCAGTCGAAGCCGTCGTGGTCGACGAACTTGTCGTCCTCGGCCGCGACGGCCGCCTGCTTGAGGCGCAGCGATATCTTTCCGTAGGGCACCCAGACATGCTTGAGCTTGGCCTTGGGGTTTTTCTCCTGCATCTGGTCGAGGCGTTGCGACATGAAGCTGGTCATGTTCGGGTTGAAGTACTTCCACCACACCACCCAGCCCAGATACCAGCCCTGCCAGAGCAGGCCCAGTATGGCCAGCAAGGCCAGCCCCTGCTTGAAGCGACGAGTCACGCTCTTCATGCGCCGCGCAGTTCCCTCAACACCGGCACCGTATCGGGACGCACGCCGCGCCAGACGTAAAAGGCTTCCGCCGCCTGTTCGACCAGCATGCCCAGTCCATCGGCCACGCGCGCACCAGCCAGGGCGGCCCGGCGCATGAAAGCAGTCTCGCGGCCATAGAGCATCTCGTAGGCCAGGCAGCCGGGAGCGAAAATGCCATCCGGCAACGGCAGTTCAGCGTTGGCCAAACCCGCCGAGGTGGCGTTGATGACCAGATCGAAAGATTGACCGGCGAGCGTTGAAAATTCGCTACAACTCAAGATGCCATGTGCATCGTCAGTAAAACTGTCGACGAGCTTCATGGCTTTCCCTGCGCTGCGATTGGCGATGACCAGAGATCCTGGTTCTTCATGCAGCAGTGGCAGAACCACGCCGCGTGCGGCGCCACCGGCGCCAAGCAGCAGTACACGCTTGCCGATGATCGAGAAACCCAGATTGGTTTGCATGTCGCGCACCAACCCTGCGCCATCGGTGTTGTCGCCCACAATGGCGTCTTCTGCAAAGATCAGCGTATTCACCGCACCCGCCGCCTTTGCCCGCGTCGTCAATTGGGTCGCAAGACGAAAGGCAGCTTCCTTGAATGGCACAGTAACATTCGCACCACAGCCGCCGGCGGTGATAAACCCGCGCACGCTTTGTTCAAAACCATCGAGCGGGGCGAGGATGGCTTCATAGCGCATGTCCTGTCCGCTCTGTCGCGCGAACAGCGCATGGATCCGCGGCGACTGGCTATGCGCGACGGGGTTGCCAAAAACGGCGTAGTGATCAGTCATGGGTTATTCAGGCAGTTTTGGGCAAGAACAAATGAAGGTCTGCAAGGAGGAACCGTTTTTCAGAGAAGGCTGACATGCGCGCAGCGAATGTTAAGCGCAGCGGCCGGAACTAAAAACGGCGTAGCGATCAGTCATCGATTGGCTGCTTGCGTCTGCACCATGTCCTCGCGCGTGAAGGCCCATTTGCGCGTGATTTCGATGATGTCGGTGTCGCGCTTGATGTTGTCGGGGAAAGCGGCATAGGGCGCCGCCATGCGCACGATGCGCCTGGCGGCATCGTCGAGCAGTGGCACGCCGGAGGAACGGTTGACCTCGACGTCCTTGAGTTGACCATCATTGAGAATGGTCACGGTCAACACGAGGCTGCCATACCAGCGTCCCCTGGCTGCTTCGGGATAGTTGAGGTTGCCGATACGCTCGATTTTTTGCCGCCAGTCCTCGACATATTGTGCGAAACGGTATTCCTCGGCGCGGATGCCGATATTCTTCTTGCGCGGGCGCTTGTTGTATTCATTCGTCTGCCGGTCGATTTGCGCTTCGAGTCGCGCGATCGCCATGGCGCGGCTGGCGAGGTCGAGCCCGGACTCGGCGGGCTGCTCCTGCTGCCGCACTGGTGCGTCGTTGTGTTTCGGCGCCGCGTTGCTCAGCGCCTTTGCCTTGAGCTGGGTCATGAGCTGGCGCTGCTGCGCTTCGAGCCGGGCCACGCGCTGGCGCGCCTCGATGACATCGTTGCCTTCGTGCGTCGCTGCCGAGGGCGGCAGCGGCGTAGCGGCGCGTTCGTTATTTTCGCTGTCGCCACCGCCATCGAGATTGGTTTGCGCATGGACCTGCGCATTCTTCGGTTTGTGCGCGTGCTTGCTGTTGACGAGGACAACGTCGAGCGCGTTCTCGGCATTGCGCAACAGCGCTTCGGGCAGACGAAAATGGATCGAGAGCAGGATAGCGTGGAACATCAGCGACGCCGCCATCGCCAGCGTGAAATTTCGCTGGGAGGGGGGCATCGCGGCAAGGAATGCCGGCCAGGCAAAAGGCGGCCCGGGGTGTCTGGCGGCTACTGAAGACATGTGGAGATTTTACTCTCCGCCCTCCCCCTCTTCGGCTGCTTCTAAAGCGACATCAGTGGCATCTGATGCCAACAATTCCACGTATCGGGCGCGAATGGCGGCATCGAGCAGATCGATTTTTTCGATCTCGATGCTGACGCGCGTGCCGCGATCGAGTGCCGGCAGCGAGGGCAGGCGCATGAACAGCGGCATGTCTTCCAGCACCACCAGGTTTTCACGCACCACCCGTGCCGTTAAGGTATCACGCGCGTTCTGCATGAGTGCGCGCAAACACCAGTAATGTTCCATGCCGCGCTGGAATTCGGCATAGGCGGCGTAGGTCAGTTCGAAATCGCGCAGTGCCGAGAGCAAGGCCTCCGACTTCGCAGTGAATGGCGGCGGCGTCTGCTGCAGCAGCGCAATGAGCTGCCATTGATTGACGAGATCAACGTAGCGGCGCAGCGGCGACGACGACCAGGCATAGCAATCGACGCCGAGGCCTTCATGGGCTGCAGCGACGGTGGTCATGCGTACCTTGCCTGCGCTCTGGGCGCGATACAGGCCGGCCACACCGGCATCGCGCAGCAGCGCCCCCCAGGTGGAGTTGGCGACAATCATGAGTTCGGCGACCAGCATGTCGAGCGGGCTGCCGCGCGGGCGCTCGTCGATCTCGACGTGGCCCTTGCCCAGCGCCGTGTCGGCGTTCCAGTCGACATGGAAGTTGTAGTCCTTGCGCTGCGCCGCCGCGCCCGCCTTGCCGCGGCCGGCTTCAAGCACGGTGGCGAGTTCCCACAGGCGGCGCAGTTCGTCGCTGAAGGGAAACTCGGCGAGGCCCGCGGCCAGCGTCTCGGCGTTGAACAGCGGCTCGATGTCGTGGTGGCGCAGGTTGGCCACCACCGGCACGCGCTCGATGCGCGTCTCGTGGCCGCGCAGCTTGAGATCGGGCGCGACATCGAGATAGAGCGACAGCGCGGGTACCGTTTGCCCCGCCGCGAGCGTGAAGCGCTCGACCACAACTTCGGGCAGCATGGTGATCTTGCGCCCCGGCATGTAGACGGTGGACAGTCGTGCACGCGCGACCTGGCCCAATGTCGAATCGGGCGTCACGCCCAGCCCCGGCGCGGCGATGTGGATGCCAACGCGCAGGCTGCCATCCGGCAACACCTCGATGGAGAAGGCATCATCGATCTCTGTTGTATGGGCGTCGTCGATTGAGAAGGCTTGAACATTCGCCATGCTCAGTTCAAGTCCTTCCCCATCGCCATATTGTTTGCCTTCCCCCCGCCCCCCGGAGGGCTCGCTTTGCACAGCTCGCCCGCTCGGTTGGCTCGGAGCATTGCTCCTCGAAACCCCACCCTCGCCCCATGGAAGGGGGTGACTATCAGGGCGCTGCGCGCCATTGTTATTTGACGGCATCTCGTAAGGAGGAAATCCCGTTCCCTGCGGGAAATACTCGAACAGGAAACGGCCGAGGTGATATTCGTGCGTATCGCGGATCGCGCCACATTGCTGCATCAGGGCAGCGACCGAAAGCCCGCTCTCGGCACAGGCGGTCTCCAACGCCTTGGTCTCCAGGCGGTTGCGGTCCGGCTTGTAGAGCAGTTGCGGCAGCATCGACACAAACTCGTCGGGCAGCTTGCCGGCCTTGAGGTCCGCGACCATGCGTTCGACGGTAAGTGCCTGCTGCCGCTTTTTCTCTTGCCCTGCCAGTGCAGCCTGCAAAATCTCGGACGGCGCCTTGCGGAAGCGTCCCTTGCCCTTGCGATGGAAATACATCGGCGCGGCATGCAGGCGCAACAGCAGTGCGGTAGCTTCCACCGCACCCGGTGCGTGGCCGTAATAATCGGCGGCGAATTCCTCGAAGCCGAATTCCTGGTCGGGACAGGCTTCCCAGAGGAAGTCGGTGTCCATTGCGGCGGCAGCTTCTTCGGCGGCTTTGATCAACTCTGCCGCACTGGGCTGGGCAAAGTGCAGCAGCACGTTGGCCGCCTTGACCTTGACCCGCTTGCCGCCGGGCAACTCGACCTGCAAGGAGGTGTTGTTGTCGGCAAGGATGTGGCCAGCCTTGAAGCTGCCTTCGTCTTCAAACAGGATGTTCATCGGGCTGGCGCGGACGGGGCAGTCAAGACATCAAACCCGCGCATTTTCGTCAGGGGCGCGGATTATAGCGTGGCGCCAACGGCGGCAATATCGTCGCCACAAACCGCACGTCTGACGCCGGGCACTGCTCGTTCATCACCACTCATGCTTCATACGAGCGCCGTCCCAATAGAAGAAAAATCGTGGCCTTCCCCCCCATTACTACACTTCATTGGCATCAATCTCCGCGCATGTTCTGAACCTGAAACAGTGACGGACGGTTAACCGTAGCATCAACCCGGCTCTTGAACTGGCCCGTCGTGCAGTGCATAGCCTGGACATCGACCGCAGAGAAGGCATCGTCAATCGGCGTGCCGGTACCCTTGTTCTCGGGCAGATGAAAATCTGGGTGAGTCTTGCCGAGAGTCCCGATCTTCCATAGTTCCCCCCTGCGATCGTAAATCAGTGCTCGGCTGATTTGCATGGACTGGGCGTCCAGGTAGAAAATGCGCTTGCTGACTGGATGACCGGCTGCGAGTGGTACCGCTTCAAGAACGAACACCTTGCGTAGCTGCCAAGTCACATCCGGAAAACAGCCGCCGTAGCCGCTGAAGTTTACAAAGCGGTAACCATCGGCCTCGGTCGGCATGTCGCTGGCGAGCGACAACTCATTGTGATTGAAGATTGGCAGCAGCAGGATCTGGCTACCGCGGTAGGCCCATTTCATATCCGAAATTTGCGCGTTGTAGCCTTCGAAATCCTCGATCATCACATCCGACCCAAGGAAGGCATCGGTCGTCTGACCTGTTGCCAGACGGCGTACTCTCCGCTGAAAACCGAAGTACATGTAGGCGTCGTCTATCCTGTGGTCGTCGTCATAGCGATGAATCAGCAGTTGCGTATCTTTCAGATCCAGCGGCGCCAACACCCTGGCGTAAATTCCCAAAAACAAATTGGCGGGATTTGGTGTGATTTCTGGCGCCGGGTCGCGTGTGCGGTGCTTGTATTTGAGAAAATGAAAGCTGAAGTTGACCGTGCGCTCCACGTTCCCGGTCCTCATGTCGCGGTAGCGCCAATAGAATGGAAAAATTGTGGCGTTTTCGCCAACGCCTGCGCTGTACTTGAAATTCAAGGCTAACTTTTCTCCGGCACGGGGATCCTTGATATCTGGCTCCTCAATGAATGGCCGGCCTGCGCCATAAGCTTCGATGTCCCCGCTTCTGGGTCCCAAGCTGGTCTTGCCCATGCTCTTACGGGTTGCTTCCAACTTCGCTGGATCGACCGGGAGGGCCGTGGTCGGCATCACCTTCACTTCCTGCCAACCATTCTTGATGGTCAAGTAGAGACCGGGGTCAATTGCCTCCTTGAACTGCTCGACATTGTTCTTGCGGATAACGGTACCGGCGACAAGGCCAGGGAACTTTGGGTAGCCCGATCGGTAGGGGTTAAACGATTGTTCCAGGTCATCCGAACTTGCAGCAACCGCACCGCTACCAAGTGCGACAAGCAGCCAGAACACACCAATATATCGGTTCATCCTTATGACTCCAATGCTGTTGTGCTATCAGGTTAATGCGATACGCCTACTATGGCGAGAAGGGAATGGACAGGTTCGTCGCTGGCCACTACGCACGTGGCAGCCCATCAATAATAAGGGACACACTCATTTTTAGCATCTACACCAAATCGGTTTATCTGGATTGAATTGGCAAATACATATTGCATTTATGCAATTGTTGTACTGTCTTGATCTAGTCCTTGTTGCCCGGTTTGTCATTGCGAGCCTCGGAGGGGCGCGGCAATCCAGCGGTGGATCGCCACGGGTGAGTGGCTCTTGCGATGACCGAAGGGAATCCCTGTGGGATGACGGTTGCCATATTTACCTTGATTTATGAAATTTGCAATAGATCAAGGCGCCGCCCAGTTCACCATGTCGAGTTTCCAGGTGGCGATGACGACAATGCCGAAGGCGATGCGATACCAGGCGAATAACGTGAAGTCGTGGCTGCTGATATAGCGCAGCAGCCAGCGCACACAAAAGAATGCCGAGACGAAGGCGGCGACAAAACCGGTAGCCCACATGCCCAGATCGTCGGTGGAGAGCAGGGCGCGTTCCTTGTACAGCTCGTAGGCGGTGGCGGCGAGCAGGGTGGGGATCGCGAGAAAGAAGGAGAACTCGGTCGCGGCGCGGCGCGACAGGCCGAACAGCAAGCCGCCGATAATGGTGGCGCCGGAGCGGGAGGTGCCGGGGATCAGGGCGAAGGCCTGCGCGCAGCCAAGCTTGAAGGCGTCGATGACATCCAGTTCATCCACGCTGTCGACACGAATCCTGTGCTGGCGCCGCTCGGCCCAGAGGATGACGAAACCACCGATGATGAAGGCCAGCGCCACCGGCAGCGGCTGGAACAGATGTGTCTTGATGGTTTTCTGGAACAACAGGCCGAGAATCGCCAGCGGCAGGAAGGCGATGACGAGGTTCAGCGTGAAGCGCTGTGCCGCACGGTCGCTGGGCAGCCCGCTTAACACGGCGGCAATGCGCACACGGTATTCCCAGCACAGCGCAAAAATGGCGCCGGACTGGATGACGACCTCGAACAGTTTGCCCTTGTCATCATTGAAGTGGAGCAGGTCGCCGACCAGGATAAGATGGCCGGTACTGGAGACAGGCAGGAACTCGGTCAGGCCTTCGACGACGCCGAGAATCAATGCGTGAACAATGCTGACGATATCCATGTCGGGGAAGTTGAATAGTCAAAAAATAAGTGGCGCGGAGCAATGTGCCACCAAACTATTGTCATTCCCGCGCAGGCGGGAATCCAGGGTCTTGAAAGTCGCTGGATTCCGGCTCACCGCTGACGCGGCGTCCGGAATGACGGCTGCTTGTTGTATGTTTCGATATCGCCGTGTCGTTCTGCTAGCGACCGTAGCGCGCGGTGAAGCTGGCCTTGGCTATGGTGTTGCCATTGATGTTGTAGCCGACCATCGCCCCGGGGGCATCCTGCGGCAGGTCGAGCTTGTCGGTCTTCAATGCATGCAGAGTGAAAATGTAGCGATGCGGTTTGTCGCCCTCTGGCGGGCAGGGACCGCCCCAGCCGGGCATGCCATAGTCGGTGCGCGTTTGCAGCGATCCGGCAGGTGCCTTGCCGGAAGAAGGATCGCCCGCCCCCCGCACAAGTTCTTTGGCATCAGCCGGGATATTGATCACCAGCCAATGCCACCAGCCGCTGCCGGTCGGCGCATCGGGATCGTATACCGTCAGGGCAAAGCTCTTCGTTTCGGGCGGGGCATTCTTCCAGACAAGTGCCGGCGAAACATTGCAGCCCGTGCAGCCGAAACCGTTCAGGACAAAGTCCTCGGGAATGGGCTTGCCGGCGGGCAGGTCTGGGCTTTCCAGGGTAAAGGCAGTGGCAGTTGCGGGAATAGTCATGGACATCTCCTTTCAATCAAACCGGTTGCACTTTGCAGCGCAACCGGTTGGTAAAGACTACTTCTTGTCGGCGGAGAGACATTCTTTCATGAAGGCCTTGCGCTCGTCGCCCTTGAGCGCCTTGGTCTTGGCTTCGGCGTTGCAACTCTTCATCTTGTCCTGTTGCGTTATTTTGGCATCTTCAGCCTTTGCAGCCGGTTCTTCTGTCTTTGCGGCGGCTCCTTCCTTCTTGGCCGAGAGACAGTCCTTCATGAAGGCCTTGCGCTCATCGCCCTTGAGCGCCTTCTCCTTGGCCTCGGCATTACAGGTTTTCATCTTGTTCTGCTGGGTGGTTGCGGCCAATGCCTGCCCCTGCAGGCCAAACACAAATGCCGCCGCTGCCAGCGTGCCGATCAGTTTGCTCATGTGCATCTCCTTTGCAGAATTAATTGGCATATGCCGGGAGCGATTCTACCGCTTCCTGTCACGTTCCGGATAGTTCGCCGGGATCTGCATTCAGCGCCTCCTGCTGGCGGTCAAGAAATTCCTGCATACAGTCGATGCCGCGCAATTTGAGGATGGTCGAACGCACCGCCGTCTCCACCAATACTGCCAGGTTGCGTCCGGCGGCGACGGGAATCGTCACTTTGCGAATTGGCACACCAAGAATCATTTCTTCCTGCGCGTCGAGCGGCAGCCGCGCCGACTGGGGAACTCCGGCCAGAGGACGTTGCAAATGGGTGATCAGACGCAGGCGCATTTTGCGCCGGCAGGCCGTCTCGCCGAATACGGTGCGCACGTTGAGCAGACCCAGCCCGCGCACTTCGATGAAGTTGCGCAACAGTTCGGGGCAGCGCCCCTCCAGCGCATCGGGGCTGATGCACGACACTTCCACGACATCATCGGCGACCAGGCCATGGCCGCGCGAAATCAGTTCCAGGCCGAGCTCGCTCTTGCCGACGCCGGAGTCTCCGGTGACCAGCACGCCGATACCGAGCACGTCCATGAACACGCCATGCAGCGTGACGGTCTCGGCAAACTTGCGCGAAAGATAGCTGCGCAAGGAGTCAATGACAACGGCGGACTGCACCGGCGTTGAGAACAATGGCATGTTGCCGGCCTTGCACGTTGCGATCAGCGATTCGGGCAGGGGACTGCCATCGGCGACGATAATGCCGGGTGAATTGGCGGCAATGATCCCCTCGATCGGGCGACGCAGCCGCTCGGTCGGGTGTTTCTCTGCCCATGCCCACTCGGGAGCGCCAATCACCTGCAAGCGGTCGGGGTGGATCAGGTTGAGGTGCCCGACGATATCGGCCGGCGAACTGCTTTCATGGCCGAGGGTGATGGAGCGATTGAGATCGCCGCAGATATGGGTCAGTGCCAGCTTGTCGCGGCGTTCATCGAACAGCTCGGCGATGGTCAGTTGGCGACGCATTGGTCGATCAGCTCCTTGATGGCCGCTGCGTCATGAGCGGCGGCCAGTTGATCACGGAATGTCTTGCTGGAGAGCATCTGCGCCAGTTCAGACAGCAAATGCAGGTGTTTTTCGGTGGCGGCTTCCGGCACCAGCAGGACGAACAACAGGTTGACCGGCAGTCCGTCGGGAGCATCGAAAGGCACTGCAGCCTTGAGGCGAAACAGGGCGCCCACTGCTTCCTTGAGGCCCTTGATGCGGCCATGCGGAATCGCGATGCCCTGACCGAGGCCGGTTGAAGCAAGTTTTTCCCGCGCGAACAGCGCCTCAAACACCGTCGCCCGGGCGATGCCGTTCTGATTTTCAAACAGCAATCCGGCCTGCTCAAACGCGCGTTTCTTGCTGCTGACGTCAAGATCGATAACGATGTTTGAGACAGGCAGGATTTTCGCGATCTGGTTCATCGGCAGGCGTTGGCCATGAGAAACGGCGCAGTATACCCCGGACAATTCGGCTTATTCCCCGGCTTCTGGTGCGAGCTTGTCGTGCGGATGGTCGGTCACCTTTTCCTTGTGCTTGACCACCTGGCGGACCAGTTTGTCGGCAACCGCGTCGATCGACGCATACAAATCGGCGCCGGTGTCGTAGGCGTGGATGTCCTTGCCTTTCACATGCAGCGTCACCTCGGCCTTCTGCAAGAGTTTTTCTACCGAGAGAATGACGTGGACGCTGATGACGTGATCGAAGTGGCGGATGACGCGATCCAGCTTCGAGGTGGCATAGTCGCGGATGGCAGGCGTGACTTCGATGTGATGTCCGGTGATATTGATGTTCATGATGACTCCCTTAAAGCGACTTGCGCAGGTTAACCGGCGGGATACTCAGGGACTCGCGGTACTTGGCGACGGTGCGCCGCGCCACCACGATTCCCTGCTCGCCGAGGATTTCCGCGATGCGGGCATCCGAGAGCGGCTTGTGGCCGTCCTCGGCGCTCACCAACTGCTTGATCAGCGCCCGGATCGCGGTGCTGGAAGCCGCGCCGCCACTGTCGGTGGCAACGTGACTGCCGAAAAAATATTTGAGTTCAAACGTTCCGCGCGGGCTGGACAGGTATTTCTGCGTCGTCACGCGCGAGATGGTCGATTCGTGCAAGCTGAGGGCATCGGCGATTTCACGCAATGTGAGCGGGCGCATTGCCACTTCGCCGTGATCGAAAAATGCGCGCTGGCGGTCGACGATGGCCTGCGCCACGCGCAGGATGGTGTCGAAGCGCTGCTGCACGTTCTTGATCAGCCACTTCGCTTCCTGCAATTGCCCCGCCAGCCCGCTGCCACGATTGCGCTGCAGGATGTTGGCATACATGCGATTGATGCGCAGGCGCGGCATGGCCTCGCGATTGAGGCTGGCGGTCCATTTGCCGCGCAGCTTCTTGACCATGACATCGGGAGTCACATAGCGCGCCTCGGAGGCCGAATATTGCGCGCCGGGCCGCGGATTGAGCGAAAGAATCAGCGCATGCGCCGCGCGCAGGTCTTCATCGCCGCAGCCGAGCGCCTTGCGGATGCGGGTGAAATCGCGCGCCGCCAGTTGGTCGAGATGATGACTGACAATGGCCAGCGACAGTTCGCGCAGCGGCCTGGTTTCATCGTCAGTATCGAGGTTATGCAATTGCAATTCCAGGCATTCGCGCGGGCTGCGCGCACCGACGCCAGAAGGATCAAGACTCTGGACATGACGCAGGGCAATCCGCAATTCCTCGAGGGCTTCCTCCTCGGACTCGCAAAAGCCCTCCGGCAATACCGCCACCAGATCTTCCAGCGGCTGCGCCAGATAGCCATCCTCATCGAGTGCCTCGACGATGAAGTGCACGAAACCGCGGTCACGATCAGACAGTTGCGTCATGCCCAACTGCGCCAGAAGATGATCGCGCAGGCTGGACACTGCCGTCTGCGTCTCGGCGAAATCGTTGTCCTCGTCGTTGGCATCGCGCGGCGAGCCGCCGGAAAAGCTTTCATTGCTCCAAGGCGTGTCCTCGCCGTCATCGGCGCCATTGTTGGAACTTTCGGCGGGAGGCTGTTCGCTCGATTGCAGCGAGGGCATTGCCTCTTGTGCCGGCACGAAGGCGGCGCCGTCGGTATTGGGCTCGTCACGCTCAAGCAACGGGTTGGCTATCAGGAATTGTTCGATTTCCTGATTGAGATCCAAAGTAGACAACTGCAGCAACCGAATCGACTGCTGCAGCTGCGGCGTCAGGGCCAGGTGTTGGGAAAGTCTGAGTTGTAGCGTCTGTTTCATAACCTGGCGGGGGGAGCACTACATGCGGAAATGCTCGCCCAGATACACCTTTCTTACGTTTTCATTATGGACGATTTCTTCGGGATGACCAGAAGCAAGCACTTCACCGGCATTGATGATCGTGGCGCGATCGCAAATCCCCAGCGTTTCGCGCACGTTATGGTCCGTGATCAGTACGCCGATGCCTCGGTTGCGCAGGAAGCCGATGATTTTCTGGATATCGAGCACGGCAATCGGGTCCACGCCGGCAAAGGGTTCATCGAGCAGGATGAAGCGTGGTTCGGTGGCCAGGGCGCGGGCGATTTCAACACGGCGCCGCTCGCCGCCCGACAGTGAGGCTGCCCGGTTGTCCTTGATGTGGCTGATGTGCAATTCCTGCAGCAATCCATCGAGCCGACCTTCGACTTCCTGCTCGTCGAGGTTCTGCAACTCCAGGATGGCGCGGATGTTGTCGCTCACCGTGAGGCGGCGGAACACCGAGTTTTCCTGCGGCAGGTAGGACAGGCCAAGCCGGGCACGCTGGTGGATCGGCATATGCGTCAATACCGCATCATCTATATGAATGGCGCCGCCATCCGACGCCACCAGGCCGACGATCATGTAGAAGCAGGTGGTCTTGCCGGCGCCGTTGGGGCCGAGCAGACCGACCACTTCGCCGCCGTTGACATCGAAGGACACGTCCTTGACCACCGGATGCGATTTATATTTTTTGTGCAGATTGTGGGCACTCAAGCGTGCTGCCGGTTTTTCTGCCGTCGTGCTTGCTTCTTCCATGGTCACTCTGGATCCTGCCCCTTCAACAAGCGGCGTATGACATCGACGGAAAATCCGCGCGATTGCAGAAACCGCACCTGGCGCGCCCATTCGTGCGGATCCCGCGGCGCAGTGCGGAACTTGCGCTGCCAGATGGCGCGGGCGCGTTCGAGTTCGCCCGGAAGTTCCGCGTTTTCCAAACCTGCGGCGATGGTGTCGGCGTCAACACCTTTGGCGCGCAGCGTCTGTTTGAGCCGGGCAGCACCAAAGCGTGCGCCGTGGCCACGCAGATAGCTGGCCGTTGCACGCTCATCCGAGAGCAAGCCGCAACCGGCGAGATCGGCGAGCACGGCGTCGATTTCGGCGGTCGTGCCTTCGCCTTCAAGTTTTTTGCGCAACTCTGCATGGGTGTGTTCGCGTCGGGCGAGCAGGCGGATCGCCTGCTGGCGCAGTTCCTTCATTCAGTAACGGGCGCGGCTGCCAGGGCGGTGACGCCGACAGCGGCGCGAATCCTGTTCTCGATCTCGGCGGCGATTTCCGGATGATCGTTGAGATACTCGCGCGCGTTGTCCTTGCCCTGCCCGATTTTTTCGCCGTTGTAGGCATACCAGGCGCCGGATTTCTCGACGAACTTGTGTTCGACGCCAAGCTCGACGACCTCGCCCGTGCGCGATATTCCCTCGCCATAGAGAATATCAAAGTGCGCTTCGCGGAACGGCGGTGCCACCTTGTTCTTGACCACCTTGACACGGGTTTCGTTGCCGATGATTTCGTCACCCTTCTTGATCGAACCGGTACGGCGGATATCGAGGCGGATCGTAGCGTAGAACTTCAACGCATTGCCGCCAGTGGTGGTTTCCGGGTTGCCGAACATGACGCCGATTTTCATGCGGATCTGGTTAATGAAAATCACCAGCGTGTTGGTGCGCTTGATATTGGAGGTCAGCTTGCGCAGTGCCTGGCTCATCAGGCGCGCTTGCAAGCCGGGCAACTGGCCACCCATTTCGCCTTCAATTTCCGCCTTCGGAGTAAGCGCCGCGACCGAGTCCACCACAATCAGGTCAACCCCGCCGGAGCGCACCAGCATGTCGGTAATTTCCAAGCCCTCTTCGCCGGTATCGGGTTGCGATATCAGCAGATCGCCGACGTTGACGCCAAGCTTGCCGGCGTACACCGGATCGAGCGCGTTTTCGGCGTCGATATAAGCGGCGGTGCCGCCCGCCTTTTGTATCTCGGCCACGACTTGCAGGCAAAGCGTGGTTTTGCCCGACGATTCCGGGCCATAGATTTCGACCACGCGACCGCGCGGCAAACCGCCGACGCCGAGCGCAATATCAAGACCGAGCGAGCCGGTAGACACTACTTGCAGGTCGTTATCGATCTGTGCCTGGCCCATTTTCATGATCGAACCCTTGCCGAACTGCTTTTCGATCTGGGCCAGCGCCGCCTGCAGCGCCTTGCTCTTGTTGTCGTCCATGTGGAATCCTTCCTGAAGGTTGGTGAAATTATGGCACAGATGTTGCCTAGCCAAGGTTACATAAGGGAGTGGCTCGCTACATGAGCCAGCGGACGAATCCGGGTTACACCTGTTCAAGCTGGCGCAGCAGGCCTTCGAGCGCAAACAGCACTGCCAGGCGACGGACACTCGTGCGATCGCCGGCAAAGTGGCGGGTAGCCGTTTGCGGTGTTCCATTCCTGCGGCACCAGCCGAAACAGACTGTGCCGACCGGCTTATCCACGCTGCCGCCGTCAGGCCCGGCAATGCCGGTCACGCTGAGCGCGACGCCGGCGGTGCTGTGCGCCAAGACGCCCAGTACCATTGCGGCGGCAGTGGCTTCGCTCACTGCGCCATGCGCTGTCAGCGTTGCCGCGGCGACATTGAGCAAGCGTGTTTTCGCCGCATTCGAATAAGTGACGAAGCCGCACTCGAACCAGCCCGAACTGCCGGCCGTTCGCGTCACTACTTCCGCGACCCAGCCGCCGGTGCAGGACTCGGCTGTCGCCAGCGTAAGGTTTGCCTTTTGCAGCGTTTTACCGACTTGCCGTGACAACGCATCAAGTTGCATCAAATACGACCCCACAGTTGTTGGGCCAGCAACAGCACCAGCACCGTATAACCTGCGGCGACAACATCGTCCATCATCACGCCCAAGCCATTCTTGACCTGTTTGTCGAACCAGTTGGCCGGAAACGGCTTGATGATGTCGAAAAAGCGAAAAGTCAGAAAAGCCAGCAATTGCCATTCAAGGGCAGACAATGAAAACCCCGCGGGCACAAACATCAGCACGGTCCAGAACGGCACGATCTCGTCCCAGACAATGGCGCCGTGATCGACGACGCCGAGGTGACGCCCGGTGATATTGCAGACGATGATGCCGAGGATGAACAACACAGCGAGGGCCTCGAAAATGATCGCGGCGCTGGGCAACAACAAAACGAACAGCGGAAAGGTGATCCAGGCGAACAGAGTGCCGGCAGTGCCCGAGGCAAACGGCGACAGGCCGCTGCCGCAGCCGCAGGCGATGAAATGCGCGGGGTGGGCAAACAGGAATTTCAGCGGCGGCGGGATGGATTTTTTCATTTGTGCCCAAGAAAATGGTCATAGCCAAGGCGGCCGACCGCCACCTTTTGTCCGTGGCTGTCGATCAGGCGAAGTTTATCTGTGCCCTTCTGTGCAATCGATCCTATGCGAGTAAGCGCTAACTGGAGAGAGCTGGCAAGCGATTCGATGCGGGGCCGAAACCCGGCCGCAGCAGTAAATGCCAATTCATAGTCATCGCCCCCGGCCAGTATGCAATCGCGCACCAGATCCTCGGGTACCCGACCGTCGGCGAGCAATGTCGGCAGACGATCCAACTGAATTTCCGCCGAGACATGCGAGGCGTCGAGGATATGGCCGAGATCGGCCAGCAATCCATCCGAAACGTCGATTGCGGCCGAAGCGACATTGCGCAAGGCGAGGCCAAGCGCTATCCGCGGTTGGGGGCGATGCAGAGCGGCGAGACATTCGTTCCTGGCCGCATCGTCGAGAACGCAGCGCCCCTGCAAATGCGCCAGCCCGAGCGCCGCGCGGCCGGGTTGGCCGGAGACCCAGACATCGTCGCCTACGCGGGCGCCGGAACGCAACAGCGCCTGTCCGGCAGGCGCTTCGCCGAGGATGGTGACGCAGAAATTCAGCGGCCCGCGCGTAGTATCGCCGCCGATCAGTTCGATGCCGAAGGCGTCGGCGCAGGCGAAAAAGCCACGCGCAAAGGCAGCGATCCATGCCTCGTCGGCCTCATTGGCAACCTTGGGCAGCGCCAGCGCCAGCAGCGTCCAGCGCGGCGTGGCGCCCATCGCGGCGAGGTCGGAGACATTCACGGCCAGGGTTTTCCAGCCCAACGCTTCGGGCTCGGCATCGGGCAGGAAATGCGTGCCGGCCACCAGCATGTCTGTGGACATCAGCAACTGCATGCCGGTTGCGGGTTCGATGATGGCGGCGTCGTCGCCGACGCCGAGCAGCGCACTGGGCGCAGTGCGCTTGAAGTAGCGCTCTATCAAATCAAACTCGGAAGGTGTCTCGGCGGGCATGAGACTGCCTTGCGTCTAGCGCGGCGCTGCTTCCGCGGACCGCAACGCCGGCGCCAGTTTGTCGAGCACCCCGTTCACGAACTTGTGTCCGTCGGTGCCGCCGAAGGTCTTGGCTAGTTCGATGGCTTCGTTGATAACCACGCGATACGGCGTCTCGATCCGCTCTTTCAGTTCGCAGGCGGCCAATAGCAGGATGCAGCGCTCGATCGGCGATATTTCGCCCCACGGCCGCGATATATGCGGCTGCAACAGATCGCGCAAGGTATTTGCGTTAGTCATGACATCGTCGAGCAGGGTCTGGTAGAGCTCAAGGTCGGCTTTGTCGAAACCGGCCACGCTTTCAGCTTGTACCCGGATCGCCGCCACGTCCTGCCCGCCGACCTGCCATTGATAAAGCCCTTGCACGACAAATTCGCGCGCCCGATGGCGTGGCGATTTCACGGCCGCCATGTCACCGTCCTTTTTCGCGAAGCGATTCGTTAGTCACCTCCCTCGCGTGGCGAGGGAGGTTGGGAGGGAGTGCCGTCATTTGTGTCACCGGCGAATCTCCCTCTGGAGATTCGCCATTTCGACTGCGGCTTGCGCCGCCTCGGCGCCTTTTTCCGCCATGCGCGCCAGGGCCTGGTCGTCGTTCTCAGTGGTTAGCACGGCATTGGCTATCGGCACGCCGGTCGCCAGTTGCACATCGGTAATGCCGCGTGCGGACTCGTTGGAGACGATCTCGAAGTGATAGGTTTCACCGCGGATCACGCAGCCCAGCGCCACCAGTGCGTCGTACTTGCCGCTCTGCGCCATGGTTTGCAGGGCGAGTGGAATCTCCAGCGCACCGGGCACAGTGACCAGCCGGATGTTGTCGGTGGCGACGCCAAGGCGCAGCAGTTCGGCGCAACAGCCCGAGAGCAGGCCCTCGCCGATGTCTTCGTTGAAACGGCTCATGACGAGGCCGATGCGCATGCCCGTGGCGGCGAGACTGGGTTCGATTTCGGGAATTTGCCTGTCGCGTGCCATGTCCGTCCTCCTGCTGGCCCTCTGCGAGTTTGATGGGCGTTTCATATCAATCCTTTGCTTCGTCGGGCGAAATGTAGCCGCAGACTTCCAGGCCGAAACCGCTCATGCTCGGCATTCTGCGCTGCGACGACATGAGCAGCATCTTGCTGACGCCAAGGTCGCGCAGGATCTGTGCGCCGATGCCGTGATTACGCGGATCCCAGGCGAGCGCTGGACGTTTGCCATCGGGAGCGTCGAGTGCGGCAAGCATATCCTGCCCCATTTGCGGGCTGTGCAGCAGCACCAGTACACCGAGGCCGCGCCGGGCAATGGTTTTGAGCGCGCGATCAATGCTGAAACTGGGATGCCGTCCCGGATAATCGACAAAATCGAGAATCGACATCTGCTCATGGACGCGCACCGGCGTCTCAGTCTCGGCGCTGATGGCACCTTGCGACAGCGCCACATGCACCTGGCCGTTGGTCTTGTCCACATAGGCGCGCAAATGAAACTGGCCGTGCGCGGTGCTGACTTCCTTTTCCGCGACGCATTCGACCAGCTTGTCATAATTGGCGCGATAGTGAATCAGGTCGCGGATGGTGCCGACCTTGAGCTGGTGCTCGCGCGCGAATTCGAGCAGGTCGGGCAGGCGCGCCATGGTGCCGTCATCCTTGAGGATTTCGCAAATCACGGCGGCCGGCGTGAGGCGTGCCAGTTGGGCCAGATCGCAGCCGGCTTCAGTGTGACCGGCGCGCACCAGCACGCCACCTTTCTGCGCTTCGAGCGGGAAAATGTGGCCTGGCTGCACCAGATCGCTGGGCTTGGCGTCGCGCGCCACGGCAGCCCGGACGGTGCGCGAGCGGTCGTGGGCCGAGATGCCGGTGGTTACGCCTTCCGCCGCCTCGATGGAGACTGTGAAGGCGGTGCGATGCTGCGACTGGTTATCGCTCACCATCGGCGGCAGGTTCAACTGGCGGCAGCGTTCCTGCGTCAGCGTCAGACAGATCAGACCGCGGCCGTATTTGGCCATGAAGTTGATCGCTTCCGGCGTGACATGCTCGGCCGCCAGCACCAGATCGCCTTCGTTTTCGCGATCTTCGTCATCGACAAGGATGACCATGCGCCCGGCGCGGATGTCGGCAATGATATCGGTAGTGGAACTGACGCTCATGGTGGGAAAAATGTTGCAAGGAGGAGGCGCGCATTTTACGCGGGATTGGGCATCCTCTCTATTTATCGGCCTGTCCTGGTTGCCAAACGAAAGTGGTCGACGCTCCAACCCCCTCCCCTTCAAGGGGAGGGCAGGGGTGGGGATGGGTCCGATTCGCCCAATTTCCGCCAAATGGCTTCAACGACGGCATCGGTTTGCTCCAGAACATCGTTGTTCCAGAAGCGCAATACACGAAATCCCGCTGACATCAGCCGACAATCCCGAACGCGATCCCGCGCACTATCCAGGTGCTGGCCACCATCGAGCTCAACGATCAGGCGCTTTTCAAGACTCACAAAATCGAGCACATAGCCATCGAATGGATGTTGCCGGCGGAACTTGACGCCAGCGAGTTGGCCGCCCCGCAAGCGTTGCCACAGACGTCTTTCGGCGTCGGTTGCATTCTTTCTCAGGTCGCGCCGAAACTCTCTGTCGTCAATGGAACGGTGAGCCTGGCCTTTCATGTCTTCATGCTACCCCATCCCCACCCTGACCCTCCCCTTGAAGGGGAGGGAAGCATCCAGTGGAAATCAAATCATCAGCCACTGTTACTGAAGATATGTTCAAGGGGCTACGCAAGTGGCTTAATGTTGCGGGTGATGCCGCCATATTGCCACGCCTGGTCTGTGCGGCACCTGAAAGCTATACGCGTGCAGGCATTGATGTGCGCCGCTGGCAGGAAACGGCGAAATAGCTTGCCACCCGCCTGATTGCGCGTCCTTGCGACTTGAACCTTGAATCTTGCATCTTTGACCCATTGGCCAAATGGGCGATAATCGCTCCTCAGTTTTGGCACTTCCACAAAGAACAAACTCAATGATATTGGTCACCGGCGGTACCGGCTATATCGGTTCGCACACCTGCGTTGCACTGGCAAAGGCGGGGCACGAACTGCTGATCCTCGACAACCTCTGCAACAGCCAAGCAGATGTGGTGGACCGGCTGGAAACTCTCTGCGGCAAGCGCCCCGCTTTCATCCAGGGCGATGTGCGCGATAGTCAGTTGCTCGGCGATCTGTTTGACCGCCACCCCATCAGTGCCGTAATGCATTTTGCCGGCCTCAAGGCCGTGGGCGAATCGGTAGCAAAACCGCTCGAGTATTACGACAACAATGTCCATGGCACGCTGCAACTGCTGGCCGCCATGCGCAGGGCACAGGTCAAGACCTTTGTCTTTTCGTCGTCGGCCACTGTCTATGGCGACCCGGCCAGCGTGCCGATCCGCGAAGATTTCCCGCGCTCGGCGACCAACCCCTACGGCCGTAGCAAGCTCATCATCGAAGATATCCTGGCCGATCTGCATCGCGCCGAGCCAGACTGGCGTATGGCGCGGCTGCGCTACTTCAACCCCGTCGGCGCCCATGAATCCGGACTGATTGGCGAAGATCCGCAAGGCATCCCCAATAACCTGATGCCTTTCGTCGCCCAGGTCGCCGTCGGCAAGCGTGAATTCCTCAACGTCTGGGGCAATGACTACCCCACTCCAGATGGCACCGGCATACGCGATTACATCCACGTCGTGGATCTGGCGGAAGGCCATGTCGCCGCGCTCGACTACCTCAAGCGGAAGGGTGGGTTGCTTACCGTCAATCTGGGGACCGGCCGGGGCTATTCAGTGCTGGACATGGTCAAGGCCTTTGAAATAGCCAGCGGCCGCTCAATTCCCTACCAGATCGCCTCCCGCCGCGCCGGCGATATCGCCCAGTGCTGGGCCGACCCAAGCCTGGCGCGGGAGATGCTGAACTGGAAAGCAGAACGCGGGCTGGATCAAATGTGTGCCGATGTGTGGCGGTGGCAGCAGGGTTCCCGCTCGGCGCATCCCTGAGTCTCTTTCCCCGATTTCCACCCAATCCTCGGAATCAACCCTATAGGGTATCTATTGAGTATATCCCTTACAGGGTATATAGTGCGGATATGCCTTACAGGGGGGTATTCAATGGAAACCGTCGCCAGGACACCGCAGCAGCTTTCGCAGATTCTGCGCGCCCAACGCAAACGCAAGAGCATCACGCAGAGCGGCGCCGGCGCCAGCGTCGGGCTGCTGCCGAAGACCATTTCCGCACTCGAAACCCGGCCCGAAGGCAGTTCCATTGAAAGCCTGTTCCGGATGTTGTCGGCACTGAATCTTGAACTGGTCATCCGGGAAAAATCGCCGGCGGGATGCGGCCAAGCCGGATCGGAGTGGTAATAGTGGGGCGGCGTTCAAAGACCCAAGCCCTGGGTGTCTGGATGAATGGCGAGTTGGTCGGGCGCTGGTCGGTCGATGCCCAAGGCGTTCACCACTTCCAGTATGACGACTCCTGGATCGGGTCACCCCTGGGCCGGCCTATTTCCCTGTCAATGGCGCTTACGAACCGCAAATATAGCGGCCCCGTGGTCAAGCACTACTTTGACAACCTGCTTCCCGACAACCAGAAAATTCGCGAGAGGATTCAACAACGCTTCGGTGCCAAGTCTCAAACATCTTTTGACCTGCTGGCGGGAATCGGTCGTGATTGCGTTGGCGCGCTTCAACTCCTGCCGGACGGCGACTCTCCCGGAGACTTCCGGCGCATCGAAGGCGAAGCGTTGAGCGAAGCGCAAATCGAAGGCATCCTGACCCATATTCCAGTGTTTGGCCGGTACCAGGATGACGATGAGTTCCGCATCTCCCTTGCCGGCGCTCAGGAGAAAACCGCGCTCTTGCTCCATGCCGGCGCGTGGAAGAAACCTTTGGGCGCAACGCCAACCACGCATATCCTGAAACTGCCCATTGGCCATCATGGCCATGGCGGAATCGATCTCACGACTTCGGTGGAAAACGAATGGCTGTGCGCGCAAATATTGAAGGCCTACGGCGTACCGGTGGCCGATTGCTGGCCGGCGAAGTTTGGACAACAAGCCGTCCTTGTGGTGGAGCGCTTCGATCGCCGGATTTCCGCGGATGGCAAATGGCTGATACGGCTGCCGCAGGAGGATATGTGCCAGGCCAAGGGCGTTTCCGCAGCGGCAAAGTACGAAAATGAAGGCGGGCCAGGCATTGAATCGATCATGAATCTGCTGTTGGGTTCCAGCGACGCAGAGTTGGATCGCCAGGACTTCTTCCGTACTCAGGTAATTTTCTGGTTGCTCTGCGCGATAGACGGGCATGCAAAGAACTTCAGCATTTTCATCGAACCGCGTGGCGGATTCCGGCTGACGCCGAGGTATGACGTAATGTCGGCCTACCCGGTCGTTGGCAATGCCCCCCAACGCATTCCGGAAAAGAAGCTCAAGATGGCCATGGCATTGCATGGAAAAAATGCGCATTACAAGTGGAGCGAAATCAAGCGGCGCCACTTTAATGACCTTGCAAAACATTGCGGATTCGAGGCGCCGGGGAAGCGCATCGTCCGCGAGTTGGTCGAGAGAACCCCGGCGATTGTCGAGGCCGTTTCCGCCGGGCTTCCGCAAGGATTTCCTGCAACCGTCGCCGATCCGATCCTTGTCGGCCTGAAAGCAACAGCGCTTCGGTTGGCGAGGGAAACTGAATGATGAAAGCCGCCTGCTCCTGCTGGGCTTGATCGGAGTGAGAGACCAGGGTCGTGGCGATTCAGTTCTACCCTCCGTCATAATGTAAAATCATCGCCATGAATGCAGCAATGCACCCTCTCATCAACTCACTGGCGCGCGCGGCGGCCGTCTTGCTCACGCTCGGCCTCTTCACGATCGGCAGCATCCCCAACGTCGGCCATGCCTTTCCCGGCGTATTGCATTGGGTGGCGCACCTTGCCGTCTACGCGATGATCGGCCTTACCTCCTCGCTCGGTTGGCCCCGGCAACCGGCGCTCCTCATTGCGGTGCTGATCGCGCTCATCGGCTTCGCCCATGAAGCCACCGAAATCGTCACGCATGGACATGTCTTTGAAACCGCGGATGCGATCGTCAACGCCATTGGTACCATCATCGGCGTGGCGATTCAGCGCATAACGCAACGAACACTACGGCTTCGCCCATGAAGCCACCGAAATCGTCACGCATGACCATGTCTTTGAAACCGCGGATGCGATCGTCAACGCCATTGGTACCATCATCGGCGTGGCGATTTAGCGCATAACGCAACGAACACTACTCCAATGAGCAAGGAAATCAGCACTGCCGCTCTCGGCAGCAATCACATCGCCTCGGCGCAACAACATACCACTCAACCCAAAATGTTTCCCCGCCGCTCGCTTATCGTCCTTGTTGTTCTCGTCCTCATCGCCATCGGCTTGATCGTCCTGCCTCAGCCAACGCTCTATTACCCCCATGTCGTCATGGAAGCCGGCGGCGGCATGCGGCTCGACTTCCTGCTCAACGGCCGGCAGGACAAGGCGGCCTGCGAAAACACAGCCGCTTCCGTGGTCAACGCCATCACTACCAGTTGTCATTTATGCCGCACCGACATCCAGGCCTGCATCGAAAATCCAACCGCCGAACTGCGTCAACGCTTCGATGAAACCCCGCTCTCCGTTGCCTCCGCGCGTATCGCCAATGGGGTCATTCTCTACACTGCTCCGCACGCGGACGCCGCGCTCCTTGCCTGCCGGGAAAGCGAACATCAGGCTACACTCAGAGGCGACCGAGCCAAAGTCGCCTGTTATCCCGCCGGCGCGGCACGACCCCATACGGCTTTCGAGGTACGGCAAAAGGAAGCAGCGGATAACACCTTCACTTCCTTAATGGACCTTGTCGGCAGTCTGATTGCCGCCTTGACCCTGGCCATTGTCGCCACCTACATACGCCACCGGCGTTATCTTGCCAATCCCGCCATAGGCCCCGCCGGTATCCTTATCCTGCCGACCTATCCATGGCTTCAAAAGTTCACCCTGGCCAGTGTCGATGTCCTCATCCTGCTCGGCACCTTCATCGCCATTTCCTGGCCGGCGAGCGACGATTTCTATAGCTGGAGCCGGCTTGACCGTGACGCCGTCATCAGCCAGGCCGTGGTTATTGTCATCACCATCGGCTGGTTCTGGCTGCTGCTGGAGCACTATGCCCGACGCCGCCCCTTCTGGGACGAACTGCGCGCAATCATTCGCGTGCTGGCCATGATGTTCATGGTTTCCAGCGCCGTTGCCTTTGTCGCCGACCTGGAAACCGGCCGCACCAGCCATCTGATTGCCTGGGGGCTCAACTTTATCCTGATCCCGCTTGGACGCTACGGTGCGAGACACCTGCTCGACGACCTCGGCCTCTGGCAGCTCCCTGCGGTCATCGTCGGCACCGGCGAAAACGCCCGCGCCGCCTTGCTCGCCATCAATAGCGAGCGCGAAATGGGCTATCGCATACTCGGTTTTATCAGAGTCGATACTAACTCGTCATCCCAAGGGAGCCCTCTTCGCTCATTGCCAGGGGACGCAACCGACGGAGCCATCCACACTAGCCTCACCATCGGCCAGGAAACATTCCCCATCCTTGATCAATCACAGCCATTGGATCTAGTGCTCCAAAACCTTGACAATCCCAGGGTCATCGTCGCATTCGACTCGCTTATCGATCCGGAAAACCAAACCATTATCCAGAGCCTCCTCTCTACCCACGCCAACATTCACATCATCCCGGCATTGCGTGGTCTGCCCCTCTTCGGTACCCAGGTTTCACATTTTTTCAGCCATGAGGTGCTGTTTCTCACGGTACGCAACAATCTTTCGCGTCGCGGGTATGTCTGGATCAAGAGGTCATTCGATTTGGTGGTGGCCAGTTTGCTACTGATTTTGTTGTCACCATTCTTACTTGCACTGGCCATCCTGATCCGACGCGAAGGGGGTACAGCAATCTATGGACACACTCGCATTGGACGAGGCGGTAAGCCTTTCAAGTGCCTCAAGTTCCGGTCCATGCGGCCGGATGCGGACAAAATTCTCAAGCAACTGCTCGAGAACGACCCCGCTGCAAAAGCTGAATGGGAAAAGGACTTCAAGCTCAGGAACGACCCGCGCATTACTCCCGTGGGCCATTTTCTGCGCAAGACCAGCCTAGACGAACTCCCCCAGCTCATCAATGTCGTCAGAGGCGAAATGAGCCTTGTCGGCCCGCGGCCCATCGTCACAGCCGAGCTGGAGCGCTATGAAGACAGCGTAGACCTCTACCTCCAGGTGCGCCCGGGGGTCACCGGACTATGGCAGATCAGCGGCAGAAACGAAACCAGCTACGCCCAGCGCGTAAGCCTCGATGCATGGTATGTGCGGAACTGGTCACTCTGGTATGACATAGCCATTCTATTCAAGACGATAAATGTGGTATTCAATAGGCATGGGGCTTATTGACTTGTTTTTGGACTGGAAATCAGCATGGAAACTCGGGTGAAGAATCTGGCGAAGCAGGCGTTGCATGCCATGGGCAATACCTATCTGGAGGAACCCTTCTCGGTTCTTGCGTCTTCCTCCAGCGCCCTGCGGCGCTTTCATAATGCGCATCGTGGCGAACGGTGCTTCATCATCGGAAACGGCCCCTCCATAAACCAGATGGATTTCGGCCTACTGGAAAACGAATACACCTTTGCCGTTAACGGCATCTTTTACAAGACAAAAGAGAACGGTTTCCGGCCCTTCTATTACGTCGTGGAGGACTACCACGTCGTTCGTGACAACGCGCCAAGCATCCGCGACTACGAACCAAGGCAAGGCGGGGCCAAATTCCTGCCGGCACGCTTCAGGCACCAATTCCTCCGTTCCCAGGGCGATACCTACTTTCTCAACATGAACCGTGGTTTCTACGAACCCCGTTCCGCCTATTACGAAACTCCCCGATTCTCTGTCGATGCCGCGCACAACGTATATTGCGGGCAATCCGTCACAATCGTAAATCTGCAACTGGCCTATTACATGGGGTTCTCTGAGGTGTACCTGATTGGAATGGATTTTTCTTATCAGATACCCACCACGGCGATCAAAGAAGGCGACGTCATTGAGTCGACCGAAGATGATGTGAACCACTTTCATCCAGACTATTTTGGCAAGGGGAAAAAGTGGCACGACCCGAAACTGCACAATGTGCTCAAGAGCTATCAACTCTGCAAGCTGATGTTTGAACTGGATGATCGCAAGGTCTTTAACGCCACCCTCGGCGGGAAACTGGAGGTTTTCCCCCGCGCTGATTTTTCCAGCCTGTTCGCGAGAGAATGATGGCGCCTGCCCCCTTGTCGGTCCTGATGGCCGTCTATCGCAACGATAACTTGCAGTATCTGCGGGACTCTTTTGATTCCGTAGCCGTCCAGATACCCGCGCCGGAGCAAATTGTCATCGTCCGCGACGGACCGGTTCCATCAGAGATACAGCACTTTCTTGATGAATTGCAGGCATCGCGGCCGCATCTGGTGACCCTCGTGCAACTGCCACAGAACAGAGGTCTGGCCGAAGCCCTGAACGAAGGGCTGAAAGCGTGCCGAAACGATCTCGTTGCCAGGCAGGACGCCGACGATGTCAGCCTGCCCGGCCGGTTCGCGGTGCAGTTGCGGAGCTTCCACCAGGACCCCGGATTGGCCCTGGTAAGTTCTTGGTATGAGCAATACGATGAGAAACTTTCCCGGAAAGAATCCGTCAGGCGAGTGCCTGAATGTCATCAGCACATCGCGAAGTATGCCCGCTATCGCACGCCCTTCAACCATGCCGCCGCTGTTTTCAGGAAGTCGCTGGTCGAAAAGGTGGGCGGGTATCCCCAGATAAACGGCCTATGTGAAGATTGGTGGCTCGCGCTTCGCCTTTTGAAGGACAACCAGCGCCTGCATAACGTCCAGAGTTCCCTCGTCAAGGTCAGGGGAGGAGGCAACTTTTACGGCCGCAGGCGAGGATGGGCCTACATCGCGCAGGAATACAGAAATCTTGTTGGCCTGCGCAGAGAGCGTCTCTTGACTTTCAGGGATACTATGGCGAATCTGCTTATCCGCCTGCCCATAAGGCTGTTGCCCGTTTCGCTGCTGCGCATCGTTTATCTGGGCCTGCTTCGCTCATGGAGGTAACGAGAAATGACGGCCATTCTGTTTTCCCTGCTCATGTTGCTGCTGCCTGCCACTGTTCATGCCGCCGATTGGGAGTTGGCATGGTCGGACGAATTTAATTACAGCGGACTTCCGGATGAAAGCAAGTGGGGCTACGAGGGTGGATTCACCCGAAATGAAGAGGCACAGTGGTACTCCATTCGCCGGAAGGAAAATGCCAGGGTGGAAAACGGCCTGCTGATCCTCGAAGCCCGAAAGGAACAAATCCCGAATCCGGGTTACAAGTCGACGGCAACCAACTGGCGGCAGAGCAGGCCGTACGCGCAATACACCTCGGCGAGCTTGATCACCAAGAACAAGGCCAGTTGGGCCTATGGCCGCATTGAAGTCCGCGCCAAACTCCCCAAAGGGAAGGGCCTATGGCCAGCAATCTGGACTATTGGCGCCAATATAGATCAGGAGAAGTATCCAAAATGTGGCGAGATCGACATCATGGAATATTACGGGAAGATTCCAGATCAGATATTTGCCAACCTTCACTTCGACAAGAATGGAGCGCGCACCTCGTCCTCGGGGAAAATGGCGCTAGATAACGCCAGCGGGAGCTTTCATGTATTTGCCATAGAATGGGATCATGACCGGATTGATTTCTTTGTGGATCAGGTGAAATATCATTCCTTTGCCGTGTCATCTGCCGACTCTGGAGACTACAACGCATTCCGCAACGAGCACTACTTGCTGATAAATCTGGCAATGGGAGGCGCTTCGGGCGGGTCCATTGATGATTCGATATTGCCCGCGCAATTTTTGATCGACTACGTTCGAGTGTACCGTCACAAGTAGCGCTATAAACTATGGCCAAAAATCCCCCTCAATATGTGGCCCGACGCGTATTCTCGGCCATGACTAAATAGCGTCTGCGCGACGTGCATCCTTGCCATATTGGCAAGGATGCGACAAATCCATCAAAGCCGCAGCTTACCCAGTTGCGTTACCTGAACTTTCCTTATCATAGAAAGTAATCCTAGGCTGTGGCTTTTTCCATAGCTCAATCATGTCCTTGCAGCTTATCAGATCCTCAAAAACGCCAGTCCTGTAAGGGTGATTCGTCAATGGAAAATTGGCAAACGATTTTTTCTCCGCAGAGGCGCTTTTGTTTTTGCGGATTAAAACAAGAAAGTGCGGGACAGGGTCTTCCGGGTCATTCGATATCTCCAAAATCTCGTATGGCGCTTCACTAAGGCATCGATCTAAAGCTTCGGCCGTGATCTTTGCGCCAGTACGGCGAGAGCCAGTAGCTTGCGTGTGATGAACCTGAAAGGTGAAGAGATATAAACCACCATCCTTCAGAACTCGCAAGACTTCCTTGACGTAACCACCGATTACATCGAAATCCGGAATATGTTGAATGACACCAGTGCACAGAACATACTCAATCGATTCATCAGCAAACGATCCAAGTGTGTGACCATCGTTTGCGTAAAATGAAATATTTGGCGCTGACGAGCAATATTTTCGGGCTGCCCGAAGGATCTGCTTGGAGATGTCGACTGCATGGACATGCTGAAAACGGCATGCAAGTGGCAGCGTATATCTGCCCATACCACAGCCCAACTCGAGAATCTCGCTGTGCCCAAGCGGCGTGCCGCCGTGTTCTTCGAATCTGCGCATCATCACATTAAGCAAACGAAGTCCGTAGATGTGAAATTCACGACTATTCCCACTATTCCTTTTCTCCAAAGTTATCGCTAGCTTCGGATTAATGAGTGCCACCCATCCCAGAAGCCCTCCCCAATACTGACCCTTCAAATACTTCGTTCTGCGATTACGGCTCGCTTGATCAACTCCATGCATTGTGTATTCCCTTTTATATGACATTACGGACCCCATTGCCCACGCGTAGTGGAAGCGGATGCAACAACCTCCACGCGGACATAAGCAAAAACAGATAGAAAAAAACCAGGTTGTTTTGATTCAACGTTAGGTCTACTCCCCCGGCCAAGATTGAATAGAAGAAGAAACCTAACACCAACGGCCAAGCGATGTAATCACCCCTTTGCGGGGCTTGCAGAAGGGTGTGCATTCGATGGAAGGCCACTCCCATCACGGAAAGCAAACCGATTAGTCCGAAATCGAGTACCACCTGAAGTGCCGAGCTATGAACATTCATTTTTTCAGGATCAATCCCGCGGAGGTGCTCAAATAACTGTGAATACCCCTGCGAAGCCCCCGACGGCACTTGGCCTTGGTAGCCCCAGCCAAAAATCCACTCCAGAGCACTAAAGGTCCTTGCCCGGTCCCAGACCGCTTCCCAAATAACATCGCGCCCCGACAACAGCCCGCCGCTAGCACGGACAAGAGCCGCATAATCACCCAAAATCCAATTGATCGTATTGAATATCATGAGGGTAACCAGGGGATAAGCGATCACTACAAGCGTTATTAATAGGGTGGGAAAGTAGCGAATGCGCCGGATCAGATACGCCAAGGCAAGGATCAGCAGCGTTAAGAAGGTGAAGCCTAGGGCGCCTCTACTATCAGAAAGCAAGAGGCTTAGCGCGCACATCATGAGCAATGCGAAGTTGAAAAAACTGCGCTTGAGGAAAAAAAATATAAAACTTGATACGCTGGCAAGGCCTGCGACCACACCAAAACCATTAACCCCCAGAGAAAAGGGAAAGAAAACCCGCTGCACATTCAGGCCGAGCAAGCCCAAAATAGACGCTGCGCCTGTTTCATCACCATAGGGATTTTCTGGCAGAGGGACACCGATGAGCCAGCCGATGAGATTCAACGCGACGTAAACCTGCACGCCGCGCCAGCAAGCATGCGCTGGAATATGCAGCCTTCTCCATGAAGGAAAGCCAAGCAACAAGATGACCCAGATTAATGTCAGCGCAAGCATCTTTATTGGCTCAAAGTTGCCGTCGATCACTGCGCGCAAATAGGCAATCGTTACCAGCAGAAGAATCAATACCGGCAAGATTGCGGATTTATTCAAGCGATAAAAGAAACCCGGTCTAAAAATGGTAGGGACGCTGAGGGTGAGGCAATAGGCCATAAGAACGGGTACACCAAAGGCCGCTCGAATTCCCCCCAAGGACATCATAACCAACGCCCAGGGAAGCATCAGAACCGAAGTGTATGCGATTAACCTGGCCACACTAGGTAACCTTTCCCTGATCGACACATTGAGAAATTGACCGCGCCAAGTACTGGAATCCGGCTTGGGTAAAATGAATATTGTCTATCGTATCCTCAATGATCTGCGTTCGTTCCCAACTTCTCAACCCGATTTTCGTACCTTTGAAGAGCCGGTCTATGATTTCCTGATACTCAAGAATTGAATTCATGTTCTTGGGTCGCTCCCGGCGATAATTTCCCACCCAGTCAGCCAGAACTGGATTTACTCCGATCCAGATCACTGGCTTAGGCAATGAATCAATTGCCGGAAGGATATGCTTTTTCAGCACTTCAATTCCATACAGACTCGCCGTCTGTTCTCCTTCATACTCTTCTTCATACAATCTGGGGGGAAAATCCCTGAGCGCCTCCTTGCCGAACAGGGATTCGATGCGTCTGGCTTTAGCCCCGAGAATTTCCTTTGCCTGGTTGAGCGGCCGCGGCGAAAAATCGACGATTCCCGCATGGAGGATGATGAAGTCAACCTCGCACAAATCGAGTTTCCGGACGTCATAAAGAAAATCAATGAGCGTGGTGGGGCTGTAGCGGCTAATGGAATACTCGGTGCGATATCGGGTTGCAAGATCGTGCACATAGGACCGGATCGGGTTTTTCTTGCAATACCAGAGGTCCGCCCTGAATCCCCGGGAATCGGTGAATACATAAAGCCGTGCGGTGCCCTTCCTCTTTAGTCGCGCCAATGCACGGTAATAGGCATCCGCAAGCAGGCGAACGCCGCCGTAGACCGGATGCAGCCATTTAGTTGCCATGCAACTGCCTCCATCTGAATAAAACTACTGTAGCGACCAGCGCATTCGACACCACCAGGCCCGCGGCAAAAAGAATTGAAAGCCCCGTTGCCTTCGCCAGCAGCAGTCCGCTCAGGGCCAGAAACAAATAGCCCACGTAGCCGCCGCGAACGGAATAGTCCTTCATGCTCAACAGCAGCTGCGACATCAGGGTCGCGACGCGTTCCAGCAGCCATCCGACCGAGATCAGCAGCAGCAGTATTCCACCTTCGATCCGGAGTCCCGCCGGCATCCAGAGGTTCCAGAATGGCGATGCCACGTTGAGGGTGGCAAACAAGACAAGACAGATCAACAAAGATTGCCGGTAGTTCGTTCTGAACAGCGAAAGCGCTTCTTCGTGAAGCTGGCCAGCCAGCCGCATGGTGATCTCCGGCATCCTCACTATCAACGGCAGGGAAGCCATTTCACAGATCAATGCACCGATCCTGTAACTCAGGAGGTAGGCGGCCTCCAACTGATTGCCCGTGGCCGCATTGAGGGCCAGCAATCCCAGGTTGACGGACAGACTGCCGCCGAACGCGATAAACGCACTTTGAACCAATCCCGAGTATTCGAATGCCGACCTGGCCGGAATCTTGTTTTCCTGAAGGAAGCGGAGAGACTGGGCCTGTCGCGCCCGGATACCTTTGACCGCCAATCCGAGCATGGATCCCACAATGTGGACCATGACGAACCATTCATAGTTTTGCGCCCACATGCTGGCAATGATGACCAGAAATGCCAGCACGCCCTGCAACTGAACTTCGAGCTTCTGAAGATTGAAGGGGCTCAGGTGCGCGCGCGCGCGACTTTCATTTGTTTTGAAATAGGCAAATCCGCCCAGCAACACGGTCATTGGAAGCCGCATCTCGCCCGACAACGCGAAATAGGCTGCCAGGGTACAGCCCATTGCCAAGACAAGGTAAACCCCGCGCTGGTGGGAATAACATTTTCTTAGCTGGTCCGCGTCAGTTCCAGCACGCAGGAATTCCCGCATGAAGTATTGGGACAACAATCCGTCAACCGCGTTTATCGCCGCCGTCAGCGTGATGTAGAGAATCCACGCCTTGACGTTACCGGAGCCGTAACAGTACTGGACGACGACCACCAGCCCCAGGCCCAGCAGGATGCGCAGGATGAGATTGGCCCAGCCAAAAAGATTGGTCTTGTTGAACATCGCGGTCAACGGCGCTCGATGTTTTGCGGAAGAAAGCCGTCCGGGTCCGTGGTTCGAGACAACTTTGCTCAAGGCCGGCCGAGGGGAAGGCGATCAGACGGGATCATGCAAGCGCGCGCGCATTCCGCCATCCAGCCCGAATTCCGCGCCATTGATGAATTTCGCATCGTCCGACGCAAGAAAAAGAGCCAGGGCCGCCACCTCGCCCGGCTCGCCGAGTCGGCCCACGGGATGCATGCCGGCGAGGTCTGCCAGCGCGGCCTTTTTACCTTCGAAGCCCGCGAGCAGCATGGGGGTGGCGATGGCCGCCGGACAGATGGCATTGATGCGGATGCGCCGGCCCAGTTCCACCGCGAGGCTGCGGGTGAGGCCGCCCAGGGCGCTCTTGCTGGTTGCATAGGCGGTAAATTCGGGTTTCGTCAATGCGGCATGAATGCTGCCGATGTTGATGACGCTGCCGTTCGCTGCCTCCAGTTCCGGCAGAAAGGCCTGTGTCAGCAAGAAAGGCGCGACAAGATTGATGTTGAGGGTACGCGACCAATCTTCGACCGTGAGCCGTTCAACCGGCTTGACGACCTGGAGGGCGGCATTGTTGATGAGCACGCCAAGCGGGCGCGCCTCCAAAGCGTGACGTATCCGGGCCATCGCCGCGACCCGTGCTTTCTCGTCGGTGCAGAATTGATCCAGATCCACAGGCACGTAGGCATGACTCGCCGTCGCCTCTTCGGGTAACGCCTGATCGGTGCCGACCACGTAATACCCGGCCTCGGCGAAAGCACGGCAAAGAGCGGCACCGATCCCGCCGGCCGAGCCGGTGATGATGGCCGCGCGACCGCGTGCTTTTTTCATTGGATGCCGAGAAAGCCGAACAGCTTGCCGATGGCAATCTCGCTGGTGCGCCGCACCGCATCGGCGGTATTCGAGGCGTTATGCGATCCGAAAACGCAATGCGGGTGCTGGCGCAAGGGCGAGCCGGCTGGCAGGGGCTCGGTCTCGAAGACGTCGAGGGCCGCCGAATGGGCGTGCCCTGATTCCAGGGCGGCGATCAGCGCGGTTTCGTCGATGATCGGACCGCGGGCGACATTGACGATTCGCACGCCGGGCTTCGCCATGGCGAGCGTGTCCGCGTTGATCATATGATGACTGGAGGGTGTCAGCGCGCACGTCACGACGATGTAATCCGCCTCTGTCAGCCGCTGGGGCCACTGCGCGAACTCGACGGCGGCCATCGCCGGCAATCGGGACGCCGCCGGATCATGGGCGATCACTTTCATGTCCGCCGCCAATAGGCGTTTGGCCGTATTCCTGCCGATGTCGCCGTAGCCGATGAGTGCCACCGTCTTTCCGGCAAGTGAGATGCCCCGGGGCTTGGGCCAGTTGCCTGCCCGCACGCCACGGTCGATCTGGAACGTCTCCCTCGCCAGGGCGATGACGTAGCCAACCGCAACGTCCGCGACCTCGGCGCCGAACATATCGGGAGTATTGGTGATGGGAATGTCAAGATCCTTGCAGGCGGCGAAATCGACATTATCGACTCCGATTCCCCATTTGACGGCGGCCTTGAGCTTGCCCGCCTTCCCGGCGGTGAATACTTCGCGGCTGGCGGGATCGTCTCCGATGATCCAGCCATCGTGTCGCGGCACCAGTTCCTTGAGCTCCGCCACGGACAAGGTCTGCACTACCTTGGGGGCCGTCAGTCCGATGCCTTTGGCATCAAAGCTGGGGCGGAACGACTCGATCATGCCGAGCATGGGGGGGCAGGTGACCAGCACTTTCATGCGGCGTTTCCTTTCGTTTCCCGCAGGTAGCGAGCAGCTACCACGGCGAGGTCCCAGTCGTCCTGGTCGTCTATGTCGATGGATTCAAAGCGCGGGCCTTCGAACATCATCGGCCTTTTCCCGATCCGTGCGCCCGTGGCGGCAAAGCTGCCGCGCGTGAAGATGTACAGATTGGAGTTTTCCTCAAACCATGGCTCCAGGTCCTGGGTGCGTATGAGATTGTCGGGATCATGGTTCACGGGGCTGCAATCCGCGCGATAGAAACGCGTTTGTATCTTGTCGACAGTGAACAGCGAATCGGCGCGGCCATCTTTTTTCGCCTGTTCGAAGGTCTCGATCGCGCGGCGGATGGTGTCGGCGCTCATCAGCGGGTTGGTGGTATGGGTCATCAGGTAGGTATCGGCGGCAATGTTGGCGACGTCATCGGCAAGCACTTTGTTCATGCTGACCAGGTCGCCGCAGATTTCAGGCTTGCGGTCGCGGATCAGGACGCGATCCGTGTCGGTCAGTCCATTCTCGGCAAGAATGTGCCGGGCATCGGTATTGATGACGATCCGGTCGATTTCGTCCACTTCGAGCAGGGTATCAAGAATCCAGCGGAACAGCGGCTTTCCGTTGAAGTCGCGGAAGTTCTTGCCTTTGACCCGCTCGCTATTGGCTTTCATGGGTAGCAGAGTGACGATTTTGCTGGTTTTGCTGCTCATTTCAATCCTTGATGGAATGTTGGAATCGGTTTGACTTCATGTTGAATCAGCGGGGATAGAAGTAACGCTCCTTGCGCTGCCGGGATATTTTCCGGTGATAGTGGTTGCCCCGGTACGAGCCCCAGTATTGGGAGATCCGGTACATGACGATCTCGGGCGCGTATTTTATGAATTGCCCGCTTTGTATTGCCTCGCCGCAGTCATGGAAAATGGACGTGCATGTGTAGCGCAGAAAGTCGGAGAACGACAAGTGCACTTCTGGCATGATGTATTGTAGGGCGATTGCTTCCCGCTCGAAGCGGTTTTTGATGCGGCTCCAGGTTTCGTCGTGCAGGTGCTGAACGACCGCGTCGGCAACGTAACCGATAGCCATGCCCTTGCTTGTGAGCTGCTTGGCGAAGTGCATGTCCTCCAGTCCGGTCAGGCTTTCGTCGAACGGGTTCTGCTGCCACACGCTTCGCAGTATTGCCGAATTGGCGTTGTTGCAGAAAAACCCTTCCTGTGGCACCTGGCTTGCCGGCGGGAAATATTTCTCGAAAATCCGGCACTCGCTGAAACGGCTGGTGCCATTGCCGATCTGCCGGCCATAAACGAGAACCACCCTGCCATCCGCGAGCGGGGCAACGATATTGGCAAGCCAGTTGTCGTTTGCGGGTATGCAGTGGCCGCTGACGATAACCAGCGCGTCTCCTGATGCGGAGGCGCAGCCCAGATTGAGGGAGCGGCCGAACGAGAAGTCTTCCTTGCGAATATGTTCAATGTTGCAATCGTAATGTTTTGCAATGTCCAGCGTTTGGTCCGTGGACCCTGAATCGACGACAACCACCTCGCTTTCCACGCCGGGGGAGACCTGCGACCGGATTCCCTTGAGCAGATCGGGAAGATGGCGCGCTTCGTTGTAGGTACGGATGATGATGCTGGCTTTCATTGGCTACGACTTCATATCTGGGTGGGATTGAGCAGCATGCGAAACGGCGGCTGCGCCAGGCGGAAATAAGTTTCTATTTCTTCCCGATAAACGCTATTGGGAACAAACATATCCCAATGCATCGGGACAAGAGTGGCGACCTGAATATTCTCGGCAAATTGAAATGCTTCGCGAACGGACATGTTGCCGATAATTCCACGAGCTTCGCGGTAGTAATTGCACTCGTTGACCGGAAGGATGGCCACGTCAATCGGTTTGAAAGCGCTTACCGCCTCTATGACTGAAGTGTTGAGTGAGGTATCGCCGGAATGGTAAATACGCTTGCCACGGTATTCGATGAGGTATCCGACGTAACGCGAACTGCCCTGCGGATCAACCTCGATTTCCGGGTGTGCGGCAGGTAACGGATGAACCCGGAGGTCATTGCCCAGCGAAAACCAGCCGTGCTCGGCACGGACAAACCTTGTTGTCTCGATGCCCTGAGCTGCGAGGACATCGCCGACATCCTGCGGGCCCATGAAATGGCATTGACATGATGCGCAGGATAGTGGCACCAGGGTCTTGACGTCGCAATGGTCCATGTGCGCATGGGTAATTAATACCCAGTCAGCATCATCAACCATTCGTGGCGTCTTCCAGACCGGCACCTGACGCCGGAATTCCGGACCGTCGGTCTCTTCAACGCTATTGGGGGTCCACGTACAGGGTAACCATGCCGCACTGAAAGCGAAATCCTGCCTGTCCCAAGGGGATGACGGCAATGGGATTGTCTGGCGTCGTGGCGTGCATCAGCGGGTCTCGTCCTTGCGTGGTCTAACAGCCGGTCTTGCTGCGTTAATTAATGAGCCCGTTCCCTTTCCGCGGAACGGTTCACGAACCGCGCGTGGCTCTGGCCGGAACGAAACAGGTGATTCACAATGACGGGAACCGGGCTAGCGCTTGCGCCATGACAAATAGCGCCGGAACGTATCCAGCCGCTCGGCGTTTTGAGGATTCCGGCGTTCCATTTCCAAGCTTTCCTTGATAAAAACCCACAATACCGCCGCCACCCCGGCCACCAAGGTGGAAAGCAAGATAATAAGAATGCGTTTGCGCCAGGATTGCCTGTCCGGCACTATCGCCTTATCGACAACTTGAACCAGCGCCGGGTCCTTGGCTTCGTCGATCCTGGCCATCTCCAGTTGCTGGGCGAGGAGTTCATATACCGATTCATAATATTTTACGTCGCGCAGCAGGCCGAGATTCTTCATGCCTTGCGTGGTTGGCGGCTTATCGGCGGATGCGGCGTCCCCCGTGCCTTCCATGCGCGCGAGTTCGTGCTTCAGGGCGGCCACCTCCTGCTGCACCGCGAGCAATTGCGGGTTCTGGCTGGTGGCGAAACTGCGCATAGCGCCGATCTCCACTTCCTTGACGGCCACTTGGGCGCGCAGGCGCGCCGTCGTTTCAACCAGGGCGCGTCCCTGCGTGTCCACCTTGACCAGACCTCCTTCGCTGATGGCCGCGCGCGCCGAGGTTTCCACCTTGACGAGATTGTCGCGCGCCTGTTCCAGTTGTTTTTCGAAGAACAGGCGGCGCTGCGCCGCTTCGGTCACGGCCAGGGTCTTGGTCAGGGCGAATAATTCATCCACATAGGCATTGGCCATGTCGGCCGCCCGCTTCGCATCCTCATCATCGACATCGATGCTGATGATGCCGTCCTTGCCGGCGGTAATCGTGGTTTTGTCATCGAGTCTCTCGCGGGTCTTGCTCTGATAATCCTGTTCGTAGACGGCATTGAGGTCAAACCGCTTGATCAGGTTGTCCGCGACGGTCCGGCTGTTCAGCATGCCCACATAAAGATCCGCCGGGTTCTTGAGGCCCGACGCAACCCCCGCCAGACCCGCCAACCCGCCCAACTGGGCCAGCATGGCCGATGCAGCGGACTGGCCCTGCTGGGGCGGGAGAATTTTCGTCGTCGCCGTATAGACATTGGGCAATGCCAGCGCTAACGCCGTGGCCAGGATTGCCACGGCCAGTGGAAAGCCCAGCACTAGTTTCTTGCGCTTTGCCAGCACGATGCCCAGATCAAGCAGGGAAATCTCGTCTTCGCGTTCCATGTGGTCGGCAATTGCCTGGGTATTTTCAGTCGTTCCCATATTTTCTCAGTACAGTAGTGTCCCAACGTTTTCACGCCGGAGTCATGTAACAAGTTGAAGAAAAGAGGATATTCCGTGTTCGAAACTGGTTTCGATTTGAACGGCGCTCGTAGCATTCCAGGTTCTTCCAGCCGGACTGCGGGCGTCGCCAATGAACACGGGCAAACTTGTCTTTGCGCAGGTCATGACGCATCTGCCGCTGACCACTTTTCGTCGCTGTGTCGCCCGCTACGACGGAGAATACAAGGTCAAGTATTTCACCTGCCTCGACCAGCACCTGTGCTTGGCTTTCGCACAATTGACCTACGGGGAGAGCCTGCGCGACATCGAAGTCTGCCTGCGCAGCCAAGCAGGCAAGCTCTATCACATGGGGTTTCGCAGCACCGTGGCGCGGGACACACTGGCCAACGCCAATGTCGTGCGCGACTGGTGCATCCAGGCCGGTTTTGCCCAGAGCCTGATCGGTATTGTCAGGAAGCTCTATATCGACGAACCCTTCGGCGTCGATCTGTCCAATACAGTTTATGCGCTGGATGCCACGACCATCGCCCTTTGCCTGTCGGTGTTCCCCTGGGCGCCGTTTCGTTCCACCAAGACGGCGGTAAAAATGCATACGCTGCTCGACCTGCGCGGCAACATCCCGAGCTTCATCCACATCAGCGAAGGCAAGTGGCACGAGATCAATATCTTCGACATGCTGGTGCCCGAGGCGGGCGCCGTCTACGTCATGGATCGAGGCTATATTGACTTCGAGCAGTTGCACCGGCTGCACCAGGCCGGCAGCTTCTACGTCATCCGTGCCAAGTCGAACCTGCGCTTCCGGCGGCGCTATTCCATGGAATTGGATCGGGCCGTCGGCATCATCTGCGATCAGATCGGTACGCTTACCAGCTTTTACTCGACCAAGGACTAACCGGCGCCGTTGCGTCGAACCCGCATCATGAACGACACCGACAAGACGCTGGTCTTCTTGACCAACAATACCGACTTGCCGGCGCGAACCATCGCCGAGCTTTATCGCTGCCGCTGTCAGGTCGAGTTGTTCTTCAAGTGGATCAAGCAGCATCTGCGTATCAAGTCCTTCTTCGGTACCTCGGAGAACGCGGTCAAGTCCCAGATTTGGAACGCCGTGTCCGTCTATGTGCTCGTCGCCATCCTCAAGAAGCGGTTGAATCTCTCCGCTTCGCTCTACGAAATCCTACAAATCCTGAGCCTCACCATGTTCGAGAGAACCCCCCTGGATCAGCTACTTGCTCGCATTCCGCCTGCATCAGATCAACCGGAAAATCCCAACCAGTTGATCCTGTTCAATTAACGCCGGGACACTACTGATGTTGAGTATTTTCCTAATTTTTCTTGCATATAGCGATAAGCGACTTCTGACTTTGAAAGAAAATCTTGAAATCGCATTGGGTTGACTCACTGCTTCAACCATTTCCGTACTCCTATATCCTGAGCAAATAAGTTTGACCTTATAGGCAACAATAGTAAATTGTATCCTCATTCGTACTGGCAGTGCATCGGTGATCCCTAGCCGCCTTCGGTGACGCGTTTATCAATGGCACTCGTTGCTGTTTGCGTCTTCCGCCGCACCTCGACCAAGATTGGATCCAAGGTGCCATCGACGGAGAAGTGCTCCTTCGAGAGCAACCCCTTCTTGTCAGCCAAGGCCATCACCTCGGCGAAGAAGGATTCGACCACTTCGCGGGCAAGCAGCTGGTCGCGGTGTCGGCGCGCGTTCGAAGCGTCACCCAACAACGTCTCTACCTCTGTTGGCCTGCAATATCTGGGGTCGACACGAACAACAACGCGAGAAGAGGACTGAGATCCAGTACTGAGGGCCCGTGGGATGACATTTCAAGCCTATTCATAGCAATCCGCATCGGCCAAGTGCTTCCCCTCCGCATCTTTTTTGGCGAGGGTTGGCGGAGTTGTTAATGGCCACGCAATAGCTAAAACCGGGTCATTCCACAGCAGGCAACGTTCAAATTCTGGATACCAGTAGTCGGTGGTCTTATAGAGGAACTCTGCTGTTTCCGATGTTACGCTGAAGCCATGCGCGAACCCCGGTGGTATCCAGGCCATGCGCTTGCTCTTTGCCGAAAGTGTAAAGCCCACCCATTTACCGAAGGTGGGCGAGGCTTTGCGCAGATCTACGGCGACATCAAAGACCTCGCCTGCAATGACCCGGACCAGCTTGCCTTGCGGATACTGGATTTGATAGTGCAGCCCACGCAGCACGTTCTTGGCTGATTTCGAATGGTTGTCCTGCACGAACTGGACATCGAGGCCGGTGGTTTTCTGAAAATCTCTGGCGTTGAAGCTCTCGTAGAAGAAGCCGCGCTCATCGCCGAAAACTTTTGGTTCGATGATGAGGACGTCGGGAATGGCGGTGGGGATGACTTTCATAATTCAAGATACAAGATGCAGAGCGCGAGGTTCAAAAGGCAAGGGGCGCCTACCTTTCCTTGAGCAGGCCATGGAGGTACTGGCCATAGCCGTTCTTGGCCAGGGGTTGCGCCAGGTTTTCCAATTGAGTGTCATCGATCCACTTTTGCCGCCAGGCGATTTCTTCGGGGCAGGACACTTTGAGTCCCTGGCGACGCTCGATAGTTTCAATGAAGTGGCTGGCTTCGAGCATCGACTCGTGGGTGCCGGTATCCAGCCAGGCATAGCCGCGGCCCATGGTCTGGACACTCAGTAGACCACGCTCCAGATAGAGGCGGTTGAGGTCGGTTATTTCAAGTTCGCCGCGGGCGGAGGGCTTGAGGGACTTGGCCAGTTCGACGACGTGTTGATCGTAGAAATACAAGCCGGTAACGGCATAGTGGGATTTTGGCGCCTGGGGTTTCTCTTCCAGGCTCACGGCCTTGCCTTGGGCATCGAATTCGACCACGCCATAGCGTTCGGGGTCATTGACGCGGTAGGCGAAGACGGTGGCGCCGCTTTGTCTTTGGGTCGCTTCTTGCAGCAGGCCATTGAAGTCGTGACCGTAGAAAATATTGTCGCCGAGCACCAGCGTGCAGCAGTCGTTGCCGATGAACTGCTCACCGATGAGGAAGGCTTGGGCGAGGCCATCGGGCGAAGGTTGAACAGCATATTTAAGGTAGAGGCCCCACTGGCTGCCATTGCCCAGAAGCTGCTCGAAACGCGGTGTGTCCTGCGGAGTAGAAATGATGAGGATGTCGCGTATGCCCGCCAGCATGAGAGTGCTGAGAGGGTAATAGATCATCGGCTTGTCGAAGATTGGCAGCAGTTGCTTGGACACAACTTGCGTCGCGGGATAAAGCCGGGTGCCGGAGCCGCCAGCCAGGATAATGCCTTTACGGTTGACTTTTGGCATATTCAATTTGCTTCCAAGTATTCTTTTAACATTCTATCAACACCCTGTCGCCAATCCGGCAGTACTATCCCGAAAATATTTCGAATCCTGGAAGTGTCGAGCCTGGAATTCAACGGCCTTGGTGCCGGTAACGGATATGCAGATGTTGGGATCGGCAGAACGGCATCTAGTGCTACTCGTATATTGCTCGCACCGCCTTTTTCGTTCATGCGCGCATATTCGATCACGTGCCGCGCATAGCCATGCCAGCTCGTCTCCCCGCTTGCGGTCAGATGGTAAAGACCGGCGAGATCCGGGCTGTTTCGTACTGTGCGCAGAGCCAGCGCTGTAATGTCGGCCAGCAATTCGGCCCCGGTAGGGGCTCCAATCTGGTCGTCAATCACGGTGAGCCGGTCGCGCTCCCGCGCCAGGCGCAAGATGGTCTTGGCGAAGTTGCTGCCATGCGCCGCATAGACCCAACTTGTTCGAAATATCAGGTGCCTTTCGCACTTGGCAACTTCTATTTCTCCCTCCAGCTTGGTGCGTCCATAAACGCTCAGAGGACTTGGTTTATCCGTTTCGCGCCACGGTGCAGAACCACTGCCGTCAAACACATAGTCGGTGGAGTAATGCACCAGCCAGGCGCCGAGCTTTTGAGCTTCCACCGCTAGCACGCCGGGCGCCAGTGCATTGAGGATATGCGCGAGTTCAGGTTCCGATTCAGCCTTATCCACGGCGGTATGCGCCGCCGCATTCACGATTACATCGGGGGCCACCTGGCGAACCGTGGCGGCAAGCCCCGCCAGGTCTGCAAAGTTGCCGCACAGCCCAACACTATCGAAATCCAGTGCAATGATTTCGCCGAGCGGCGTCAGGCTGCGTTGCAGCTCCCAGCCTACCTGCCCGCCTTTGCCGAAGAGGAGAATTTTCATGATATGAAAGGTTCAAGGTTCAAGGTTCAAGGGGCAAGGTTCAAGGGGCAAGGATCAGGAGGTTCTGGAGCGGACTGATTTGATCAAGCCATGGAGCATTTTGGAAATTTCTTCTGCTTGGATAAGCCAGCATTTACCTGTCTCGTGCTCGATATAGCCGATGTCCATGCCGATATATATTTGCGTCCTGAGTTCTCCTGCAGAGCCTTTGGCATAGTTCAAGAAATTGGCAATTTCTTTATCTGTTGCCCGTTCATAGCCTTCTGCAATATTAGAAGGTATGGAAAGCCCTGCGCGGGTAATCTGGTCGCGAAATCCAAAATCCTTTAATTCGGCCATGCTTTTGTATAGATCGGCGCTAAGTCTTGCCGCTTTTTTCCAGACATCAAGTTCTTCAAACCGGGGCATGATTCAAGGGGCAAGGGACAAGATTCAGGGTTTGCCGTAATGCTTGACGACCCAATCGCGGTACTCGCCGCTTTGCACATTGGCCACCCAAGACTGGTTATCGAGATACCACAGGACGGTTTTGCGGATGCCGGATTCGAAGGTTTCCAACGGTTTCCAGTCCAGCTCGCGTTCGATCTTGCCGGCGTCAATGGCGTAGCGCTTGTCGTGGCCGGGGCGATCGGCAACGGAAATTTTCTGTTCGCGATAGCTGCGGCCATCGTGCCGTGGTTTTAATTCGTCGAGCAGGGTGCACAGGGTATCTACCACCTGCAGATTGGTCATTTCATTGTGGCCGCCGATATTGTAGGTTTCGCCGGGCAGGCCACGCTCGAACACAAGGCGCAAGGCACGGGCGTGATCATCGACGTAGAGCCAGTCGCGCACATTGTCGCCCTTGCCATAAATCGGCAACGGTTTTTCAGATAAGGCGTTGAGGATCATCAGCGGAATCAGCTTTTCAGGGAACTGGCAGGGACCGTAGTTGTTGGAGCAGTTGGTGGTGACTACCGGCAGCCCATAGGTATGGTGCCAGGCGCGAACCAGATGATCGGAAGCTGCCTTGGAGGCTGAATACGGGGAATTCGGCTGGTACGGCGTGGTCTCAGTGAAGAAGCCCGTATTGCCCAGGGATCCATACACCTCGTCGGTTGAAACATGGTGGAAACGGAAAGTGGATTTTGCGGCATGCTCCAGGCTGCTCCAGTAACCGCGAACCGCTTCCAGCAGCGTGTAGGTTCCCGAGATATTGGTCGCAATGAAATCGCCGGGGCCATGAATCGAGCGATCCACGTGAGACTCGGCGGCCAGATGGATGACGCCTGCCGGCTGGTAATGATCAAAGAGTGTATCCAGTGCAACCCGGTCGCAAATATCGGTTCGCGAAAACTGATAGCGTGGATTGTCCATCACCGAAGTGAGCGACTCAAGGTTGCCGGCATAGGTCAGCTTGTCAATATTGACAACATGCCAATCGGTTTCCGCCATCAACAGGCGAATCAGGGCTGACCCGATGAAGCCGGCGCCGCCAGTGACGAAAATGGTTTTCACGTTTTCAGGTACAAGATGTAAGACTCAAGGGGCAAGGAAAGACGGGCTTTTTTCCACGTCCAACCATTAATGCCAGATTGCAGTGGATGATGGTTTTGTCATTGGTATATGCGAAACGGCCGCTGCGGCGCACCTATCGACAATGAGGGTTTGATCAGGGCTGCTTATCCCTTGCGCCAGGACCAATAGCGTCTGAATGTCGCCAGCCGCTCTGCGCTTTCAGGGTTCTGGTGTACCTTTTCCAGGCCTTCCTTGACGAATGCCCACAATACCGCCGCGAACCCTGCCGCCAGGGCGGAGAGCAACACTATCAGACTGCGTTTGGGCTTGGATTTGCGATCTGGCACTACGGCTTTGTCGACGACCTGAATCAGCAATGGGGCCTTGGCTTCGTCGATTTTGGCCATCGCGAATTGCTGGGCCATGAGTTCGAAAACCGTTTCGTAGTATTTCACGTCGCGCAGCAGGCCGAGATTCTTCATGCCTTACGTGTTTTGCGGCCTGTCGGTGGATGCGGTGTCGGCAGTGCCTTCCATGCGGGCAAGTTCGCTCTTCAGGGCGGCTACCTCCTGCTGCGCCGCGAGCAATTGCGGATTCTGCTCGGTGGCAAAGCTGCGCATGGCACCGATTTCCACTTCCTTGACGGCTACTTGGGCGCGCAGGCGCGCCGTCGTTTCAACCAGGGCGCGCGCTTGTGTGTCTACTTTGACCAGCCCCCCCTCGCTTATTGCCGCGCGCGCCGCGGTTTCGGCCTTGGCGAGATTGACGCGCGCCTGTTCCAGTTGCTGTTCGAAGAACAGACGGCGCTGCGACGCTTCGGTTAACGCCAGGGTCTTGGTCAGATTGAATAATTCATCCACATAGGCATTGGCGACCTCGGCCGCCCGCTTCGGATCCTTGTCGTCGAACTCGATGGTGATGATGCCGTCCTTACCGGCGGTAATCGTGGTTTTGTCATCGAGTTTCTCGCGGGTCTTGCTCTGATAATCCTGTTCGTAGACGGCATTGAGTTCAAACCGCTTGATCAGGTTGTCCGCGACGGTCCGGCTGTTCAGCATGCCCACATAAAGATCCGCCGGGTTCTTGAGGCCCGACGCGACCCCCGCCAAACTCGCCAACCCGCCCAGCTGGGCCAGCATGGCCGATGCCGCGGACTGGTCCTGCTGGGGCGGCAGGATCTTCGTTGTTGCCGTATAGACATTGGGTAATGCCAGCGCTATCGCCGCGACCAGAACTGCCACGGCCAGTGGAAAGCCCAGCACTAGTTTCTTGCGCTTGGCCAGCATGATGCCCAGATCAAGCAGGGAAATCTCATCTTCATCTTCCACGCGACCGTGGATTGTCTGGGTATTTTCAGTCGTTCCCATCTTTTATTTATTCAAGGTGTGTACGGCAGCTGCCGCCAAGCCAAAATTGGCAAAGATCTGGGAAATATCTTTCGTACCGCGCACAAAGGCGTTCCAGGTGGTTTCCACATCGACTTTTTCAGGCACAACGATAATGTCGCCGGGAAGTGCTTGCTGTCCTTTGACACTGCTCAACCAGCGGCCGAAATTGGAAAGCACCATGCCGCTGGCGCGCATGACGAACGCGCCATCCTCGTCGGCTGTCGCGCTAACTCCCGATTGTTCGAGATAGTCCGAGATTGTCTTGCCGGGTTGCCAGAGCATTGCGCTTTCGGTATTGACCGCGCCAAAGGCATGTACAAAATCCGGACGGTTCGGTACGAAAAGCCGATCACCGTTTTCGAGGCGAAAGTCGGGAAGTTGAGCAAAACCTTTGTCCTGGGGAGATACATTGAGCGCAATTCTACCGGTCGCCTTGAGTTCGCGCAGTTTTTGCAGAAAGCGATTACGTGACGTGGCTTCCAAAGCCACCTGAGCCTGCGCTTGCTGGGCCGCCGCCGTATCAGTTACGCCAAGATTGGAAAGGTTTTTTTGTGATGCCTGCAGCATCTGCTGTTCGAGACGACTCACGAATTTGTCAAGATTTTGCTGTTGTTGTGTGCGCACCGACTCACGGTAAAACTCCGTCCCAAAGAGAAAGGCATCACCCGTCAAACCGCCGGCTTTCTGCAATACGCCAATCAGGCTGTCGCCGGATGTGACCTGATATACGCCCGGTTTCTGAACCTCGCCTTCGACCCGAACGAAGACGCGGCGCTTGGTAATCGGCACACGCACATCATTGATCGAAAATACGGTCACCGTGTCGCCGGCCTGGAGCGGCACATCGTCGCTACCGCCGGGACTCGCGAGGGCCTTGCCGAGATCGAAGGATATGAGTTTGACACTCAAGTCGCTGCGATTGAGACGTTCCACCACGGCATAATCCCAATTGATCTCATCGTAGAGATTGCCAATATCCCGCGTCAAATTCTTTGGCTCGCGAGCCTCGCGATTCTGCTTCAACAGAGAAGCGCGGGATCCCGGCACTTCCTTATTAGATATCGAATCGGCTGCTGTCATGTCATCATGATTTTGCCGCTGCAACGAAGCACGGGATACCAGCTCTTCCCTGTTTGGAATCAAGCTGGTTACTGTCATGCCATCATGATAAGGAACCCGCAGCGTGTCATAAAATGTGCCCCTTAGCGTGACGGCGTTGGAAAATTCGGGCCGCATGGGAAGGACTGTTAGCAGGTCACCGGACTTTAGCGACTTCTTCAAGCCCTCTTTATCCAGAGCAAATTCCTCCACGCTACGCGGCCGGCTGTTGCCCGGCTCGATACGTTCCAGCAAAGCACGGCGCGGGTCTGCGACCACGGGTAGCCCCCCCGCCAATTCCAACACGCTTTGCACGTCGGCGGACTGATCTCTCACCTCATATATCGCGGGCTTTTCAACCGCCCCGGCCAGCGCCACATAGCCGGCTGCGGCGGGGATGACAATCACATCCCCATCGATCAGTTTGACATCGTTGGATTTATCCCCCTTGGCGAGAAAGGCGTAAAAATCCAGTTCGGCGATTTGTTTTCCGGCGCGCAAAACCTGCACATGACGCAATGAACCGATCTGGTTGGGCCCGCCGGTATCGCTGAGTGCCGTTACCAGCGTGGAAAGGCTGGATACCGTATAGGTCCCCGGCCGTTTTGCCTGCCCCACCACATAAATGGTGATAGTGCGCAATTGGCCTAGCGTTACGTTCAGATTGAAGCCGTGAAAGTATTTGCTGATTGCGTTGTGAACCACTTCTTCGGCATCGGCCGCGCGGACACCGGCCACAGAGACGGTGCCGACTTTGGGAATACTGATGAGACCGTTGCGGTCTACAACTGCCCGCAGGTCGATATCAATCGAGCCCCAACCCCGGATCAGCAGTTCATCGCCGGGCCCGAGTGGATAGTCATTGGGGACAGGTGCGCCCTGTGCGGGACGGGCCGAATCTGCACCTTCAAAAAAATCCGCACCATAAATGGGCAACAGTTTGCCGGTAGCTTCCAGCATGAATTTCTGGAAATCGTTGGGCTCATTGCGTGGGATTATTCGCGGCAACTGCCGCGCCGGAACGGGTTCCATTCCCGGCTGTGCGTTCGGTTGGGCGGGATTACTGACGCCGCCGCTGCCGCCGATACGGGGATTCTGATATGCAGCCGGAGCGGCCCAGTCGCCTGGCACGGCAGACCGATCCTGAGAGTCGGCAGACATGTCCGCCGCATAGGGCGCCTGTGACTCCCGGGTCGACAAGCTCTGGGCACCCACTCCCATAGCACCCAGCAACAATACGCACACTACCGATTGAATAACCGCGGTTTTTAACGAAATCAATCTGATTTCCTCAGTTTGTCAGAAAAATGCCACATACTGTACGCCCGAATGCCCAGGTTTTTATCGAATACCAGCGGATAACAGTGGCCTATCCTGCAATACAATGCTCCGCTCGTAATGAAAAAGCTCCGCATGGCCAACCCAATTCAACATCTCGGCGAGCGAAGCAGAGTGTAACCCATGTAAGCCTTACACCAATGATGTGACAAAAATCGCTTGCACATGCCATAAAATTTTACTAGTATTCAACGCTGAGTAAAATCTCGATGGATTCGTATTCCGGATTTTTATATAGTGCGGGGCTTTACCTCTTGCCTTGCTGAGCTATCAGTCACTTTTCTGGAGATTACCAAATGAGTAAGAAGATGCGTTTGATTTCGCTGCTGGCCGCCACAATAATGGCTGCAGGGCAAGTTGTTGCTGCTGAAGAAACTCCCGCAGCTGGAGCCGGTGCTGAGGGTGGAGCAGGTGCCGCAGTTGCAACTGATTCAGCCGTTGGATCCGTCAGCACGGCAACCATTGTCGCTGTCGCCGTTGGTGTCGCTGCCGTGGCCGCAGCAGCATCCAACAGCGACAACAACAACCACCCCGCCACCACGACCACGACCACGCAATAACGATCTCGTTGTACCATCAAAGCCCCAAGGAGTTCCTTGGGGTTTTTTTTGGCTGTTTATTTCGACACCTTTGCGCTTATACCCTCATCTCCCGTTCCTCTCCGTGCGCAGCCTGTATTTGATTGTCATCCCCCTGCTGCTCGCCGCCTGTACCTCGGGAACATCGGCCATCGTTCGCACCCTCGAACTGGCTTCCAACAGCGGGGTTCAGGAAACGGCCGCACCCACCACGCCCGGAATTTCCTATATCCGCGTCTTGAGTGAGGGGCATACCGCCTATCTCGCCCTGGGCTATGTCGAGCCGGAGCCGGAAGGCAATACAGAAATATGGTACAGCGCCAAGGGTGAGGTGCTGAGGCTGCGCAATGGCCGCATCGTCGGCACCACAGGCCTGGCTACGGATTGGCGGGAAGTCAGGTTGCCCAAGCTGCCGCCGTGGTCCCACATCGGAAACTCTCCCCTGCAATACCAGCGCTCACGCGACGAGATGCCGGATTATCGTTTCGATATTGCAGAAACTGTGTCCGTCCGTGCGGTAATGCCGCCCAAGACCAGCCAGTTAAAAGACCGCGATCCCGCAGGACTCCGCTGGTTTGAGGAAACCGTCACAGCAGGGCCGCAGATATCAAAGGAACTCCCGCCCTCGTTATATGCGGTCGAGCTTGCCAAAGACAAAGAGCTAGTGGTCTATGGCGAAACCTGCCTGACTGCAACCCTTTGTCTGGCATGGCAACGCCTGCCCAAAGGAAGTACCAATTGATCAGGCGGCAATCCTGATGACTCACGCGAAACGGAAAGTCATTGCCGCGCTGATCGGCTCACTGTTTGCTGCTGCCGCCATGGCGGGGGAAACCGGGATCCGCAGTGGCGAACGCCTAAGCGACTGGATATTGCGGCAACGTGATGCCGGCAACAATTATCTGCCGGGATTGAGCTGGAGAACGCCGGAACAGAAACTCCCGCAAGCGCGGATGCAGCAGCAACTGCTCGATACCCTGATCGCAGCACCCGATTTCCCCGTCTCTGCCGACATTCGCCGCAGGATGGCGGCATGGATCGGGACCTTGCCGGTAACCGGACGAGTCCCGCTTGCCATGACGGATCCAAGGTGGCTGCAGGCGCATCCCGAAGCTGACCCGGTACTGCAAGCGGGGCAATCGGTACAGTTGCCGCGGCGTGACAACACGATAACGGTGGTGAATGGCAGTCTGCAGCGCTGTACCCTGCCGCATAGGGCCGGGGCCGAAGCCACGACGTATCTGCTGACTTGTTTCTCCAAGGGCGCCTTGGCGATTGACCGGGTCTGGCTGATACAACCTGATGGTCATGTCCTGAACCTGGCCGTCGCCGCATGGAACCGCGAGGCGCAAAGCGAACCCGCGCCCGGTGCGCTGATCTGGGCACCAGAACGAGACACGGAATGGCCGGCATGGTTCTCCACCCGGCTCGCGCAATTCCTGGCCTCGCAGAAACCGGGGTTTGCAGAGCAGGCAGCAATATTGGCGACTGTTGCTCCCGCCGCTCCGCCGCCCGGTCCCGATGCACTTGCAACGTGCGCGCGCAACCGCGTCGTCAGCGCCAACGACTGGGGCCTTATCGGGCTGCTGCAAACGCCGACCGCCCGCATGGCCGTTACCGGAGACATGCGCTTCGGGTATAGCCATGTCTACCCCTATACCCGCGGCAATATTCTGTTCCAGCCGCTTGACTGGCTGGAAGCCGGATTCCGCTATACGGCGATCAGCAACCAATCGTATGGGCCCGGTATCAGCCAGAGCTACAAGGACAAAAGCATTGACGTGAAATTCCGCCTGGCGAAGGAAACAGCGTCGACGCCGGAACTGGCGTTGGGCTTTATCGATATTGGTGGCACAGGCCTGTTTTCGAGCGAATATCTGGTGGCGAACAAGCGCTGGAATGATTTCGACGCGAGCCTGGGACTGGCCTGGGGATACATGAGTAGTCGAGGAAATATTCGCAATCCATTTTCAATATTTAGTAAGGGATTCCGAACCCGGAAAGGCAATCAAGGAAGCTCAATCGGCCAGACCACCGGCAACTTCAATACGAATTCTTATTTTACCGGGCCTACCAGCCTGTTCGGCGGTGTTCAGTACCACACGCCCTGGAACCAGGCCCTCACCCTGAAACTCGAACTTGACGGCAACGATTACAAGCACGAGCCCTTCGGCTACGCCCCCGGCGCCAAATCGTCGTTCAATGCCGGGCTCAATTATCGACTGTCGGACTCCGTCGATCTGTCGGCCGCACTGGAGCGTGGCAATCGACTGATGTTCGGATTTACATTCCACGGCGGCCTCGACAAGATCACCGTGCCCAAGCTGCTCGATCCCCCCCCGGTGCCGGTGCGCCAGCAAATGCCGGTGAAGGCCCCGGACTGGAGCAAGACCGTGGCCGACATCGAGGATCACACGCTGTGGACGATTGGCGACATCTCGCTGCATGGCAGGGAATTGTGTCTGACGATCAGCAAAAGCAGCGGGGTCTATTGGGCCGACCGCATCGAGCGTGCCGTGCGCATATTGCATCGGGATGCACCGGCCAATATCGAGCGCTTCGTGTTCCGACACGTTGAGCGTGGTGCTTCGATCACCGAACAGGTGGTCTTGAGAGAACAATGGCTCGTGCAACATACACGCTTCCTGTTGCCCTCCGAGCGCACCGACATTGTCACGGCACGCCGGCCGAATACCAGTCTGGTAAGGGAGACGCCCGTTTGGCATGGCGAGCCGGACTGGTTCGATATCGGTCTGACGCCGACCTTCTCTCAAACGATCGGTGGGCCGGATGGCTTCTTTCTGGTCCAGGCCGGTCTTGGCGCCCGCTCGGAACTGAAGTTCAACGAGAGTACCTGGACGTCCGGGTTCCTGAATCTCCGGTTGATAGACAATTACAGCAATTTCAAAACCGACGGTCCCAGCGACCTGCCCCGCGTGCGCACCGATCTGCGCAAATATCTGGTGACCTCGCGCGTCACCCTGCCGAACCTGCAAGTCAATCATGTCGGCACACTGTCGGACACTCAGTACTACAGCGTCTATGGCGGTTATCTCGAACCCATGTTTGCCGGTGTCGGGGGCGAGTGGCTGTACCGGCCCTGGCACAGCCCGTTTGCATTCGGAGTCGATGTCAATCATGTCAAGAAGCGCCAGTTCAACCAGGGCCTGGGGCTGCTCGACTACAGCGCCAATACGGGCCATGTGACCTTGTACTGGGAAACCGGATGGCATTCGATCGAAGCCAGCCTGAAACTGGGACAGTATCTCGCCGGCGACAAGGGCGCCACGATCGATGTCCATCGCACGTTCGATAACGGCACCGTGATGGGGGCACTGATGACCAAGACCAATGTGTCATCCACCAAATTCGGCGAGGGCAGTTTCGACAAGGGAATCTACCTGTCGATTCCCTTCGATGCGATCCTGCCCCGCTCCAGCGGGCAGATGGCCAACTTCTCCTGGCACCCGCTCACCCGCGATGGCGGCGCCATCCTGGAGCGGGCATTCAGCCTGTTCGACTTCACGCGCGGCCGCAACCGGCGCATGCTGTCGTATCGCGAACCAGATAATGGCCAATGGAACGGCGAAGATGCGCCGATGCCCGACCCCGATCATTCGATGTTCAAGGATGTCGGCAGTTCCGGCAAGCGACTTGTCCGCCAGATCGGAGCGACACCGTTGGAGACGCTGCTCATGGGTGGCGGTATCGTATTGGCATCGTCCCTGCTGGACCAGCCGGTAAGCAAATGGGCCGCGAAACACCAGGGCGGCAAGTGGGACCGCATGGGCCGTACCGCCACTGCCATTCCTATCGGATTGGCCATCGGCACCGGTTTGCTCTGGACCGGCCTCGGTGACGAAGCGGCATCCAACACCGCCTGGACTGCAATAAAAGCCGCGGGGCTGACCTACGCCACCGGCGAGTTGACCCGCTTCGCGGTAGGCCGGGCCAGGCCGGAAGCCGGCCAAGGTACTCATCATTTCTCCAGTTTCAGCCACAAGGGATTCACCTCCAGCTTCCCCTCCCAGCACATGGGTGTGGCCTTTGCGCTGGCAACGCCGTTTGCGGAGCGCTATGGCGCGAACTGGCTCTATGCCGTAGCGGGAGCAACGGCCTTCGGCCGCGTCCAGCAGCGGCAGCACTTTGTTTCGGACACGGTCGCAGGCAGCCTCATCGGTTATGGCATTGGCAACCTGATGCTCGACCAGGAGCGCGGCAGAAACAGGCCAAGAATCTCCATTGGTCCGGACCGCTCGCTCCGTGCCTATTGGGAATTCGATTGAATGTTATGGAATCGCGCATCGATCCATGACGCGGTAATGCGGCTGCCGATCGTCTGCTTCACGGCCTTTTGGCTGCTCCGGGAATTCAGGGGGCTGCAAAACCTGGTCGGAGCACATCCCTATTTCGAATGGAACCCGCGCTTTCAGCTTGGCGTGATCGCCCGTGTCACCCTGTTGCTGCTCTTGCTGTGCTTCGCCCTTCTGCATCTTGCACGGCGCCAGCCGATACAGAAACTGCCTGGATGGCGGCCCCGGATTGATGCCCTGCTGGGACTCACCACCGCCTATTTCGCATTGCTGCTGCCCCGCCCTCCCGCTGCGCCAATTTGGGACGGGCTTTCGATTCTGTTCATGCTGGGTGGAAACCTGTTTTGTATCTTCGCGGCACTTGATCTCGGGCGCTCGCTGAGCATCATGCCGGAAGCGCGCCGTCTGGTGACGCGCGGAATTTATTCTGCAATCCGGCATCCGCTCTATCTTGGCGAGACGATTGCGTTTTTTGGTGTATTCCTCCAGATCCGCTCATGGCCGGCATTCGCGATCATGGCCGTGCAGCTTTTTTTTCAGATCCGCCGCATGATCTGGGAAGAAACGGTCCTGGGCAAAGCGTTTGCCGAATACGGCGAATATCGGAAGCGCTCCTGGCGTCTGATTCCTGGATTTTATTGACCCATGTTGCGCACATTCGCTGTTGTCTTTGGTGTGCTTGCCTTGATAGTCGCATTGTCTGCTGCAGCCATTGAATACCTGCCAGCCACCTTGTATTTTCCGATCGTTCGACTCCATAGCGGCGGCGAACTCGATGTCACGTTCCTTGGCGCAGGCTTCGCCAATAGCGAAGCCTGCGCGACAAAGTCCGATGAACTGGCTAAGCCCCTAAAGGCAAGCCGCGCAGGAATCATTACCGCGGCCTGCGCCAGAGGACTCGACGACGAATCCCGGAAACTCTTGTCCAGGGCTGCGCTGGATGTGCCAACGGTCAGAATGCAGAATGGCGTTGTGATTGTTTTTCAGTCACGAGAGCCGCGATTATCGTTGGCTGCCTGCTTGCAGAGCGAGGCGGCAAGCCGTTCCTTTGGCGTTGAGAGGCGATTGAAATGCATTCCGGCGGGTAATCCACGCTAAATTATTTTAGCGCCAGTGATTTCGTTTAATACTCCATCGCATGGTCAAGTCATATTCTGGATGTCTTCGGACATGGATAGCATGCGCTCAACATAGCGGGCAATCAGGTCGACTTCAAGATTGACGCGGCTGCCTGCCGCCAGATGCTTGAACGTGGTCACTTCGATGGTGTGCGGGATGAGGTTGATGGAAAATTCCGGCCCGTTGACCCAGTTGGTGGTGAGGCTGACGCCATCCACCGCGACAGAACCCTTGCGCGCAATGTACTTGGCCAGTTCCTGCGGCGCGCGAATCACCAGTTCGTGCGATTCGCCGATGGGCTCGAATTTGAGCACTTCGCCGACGCCATCGACATGGCCGGACACAAGATGGCCGCCGAGCCGGTCGGCCAGGCGCAACGCCTTTTCCAGATTGAGCGGGTTATTGCCGGCGAGGCCGGCGGTGCAGTTAAGGGTTTCGCGCGAAACCTCTACGCTGAAACTGTCGGCGCCGACTTCGATAACGGTCAGGCAAACGCCATTGCAGGCAATGGAATCGCCGATCGCGACGTCGGACAGATCGAGCGAGCCTGCCTCAATGGTCAGCCGCACACCGTCTTCCAGTGCCTGTGAAGTACGCACCTTGCCTGTGGTTGCAACAATTCCTGTAAACATGGGTCTATCGCTCCGTGAATATCCGTGCGCAGTTTACCGGAGTGGCAACTGCCCATGCGTTAATAATGCGCACAGGCGTAGCATAGGCATCCGCTATCCTGCCCCGGTACGGCTCTTGCTCACATGAATGGCGTGAAGCTTCGTTATCCGATTCGCTACCCAAAATCCTTCTTCAAGCTGCTTGCGGCGGGCTTCGTGCTGGCTGTGCTACCGCTGGTTGCTGGCCTGCTCTTCAATATGGTCGCCATTCAGCGACTGGCCAACCAAAGCCAACGCGCGGTGTATGAGGCTGCCCGCATCGTGCATGCGACGCGCGAGTTGAGCGAAACCGCAACCGCGCTCGAGCGCGCCGCGCAGCAGGGCATCGTGCTGCAGGACAGCGCACTATGGGACAGTTATCTGGACTTGCATCGCCGCTTTGTCGACACAGGCGCCAAGGTTGCGGCACTGTCACCGAGCGTATCGATTCGCAATGATCTCGATGCGCTGATGAAGACAGAACAGGAAATCAACGACTCACTCTCCGCAGTCGGCGCCAAATCGACGCAGGCACGGGAAATCGCACGCCGTTACGAGGAAGTCACGTTTGGCGCGCGCGATTTGCTCGCGCGTTCCTCCGCGATTATCGATCAGGAGGTTGAATCCCTGCGCAGTTCGGCGGAGAAGACCGAAGCGACCCTAAAACAACAGTTGTTCATGCTGTTGCCGGTGGCATTTTTTGTGGTCGTCGGATTCACTTATCTGCTGGCGCGGCCCATTGCGCAAATCGAGCAGGGCATCCGTGACCTTGGGGAACGCCGCTTGGATAAGCGCATCGAGGTCTACGGCCCCGATGATCTCGAACAACTCGGGCGCCAGCTCGATTGGCTGCGCTTGCGCCTGGTGGAACTGGAAGAACAGAAGAGCCGCTTTCTGCGCAATGTCTCGCACGATTTGAAGACACCGCTTACCGCGCTGCGCGAGGGTTCCGATTTATTGGCCGAACAGATAGCCGGCCCACTCACCGAGCGCCAGCAGGTAATCGTGCGCATCCTGCGCCAGCACAGCCTCGATCTGCAACGATTGATCGAAAAATTATTGCAGCATGGCGAGCAGGAATTCCAACAGGCTTCCATCAAGCTGCAGCCGCTGAATCCCGCCGAGATCATGCACCGGATTGCCGACAAACAAGTGCTGCCGATGGCGGCGCGCGGCATCCGCCTGAACCTGCAAGTCGAAGAATTCCCAATGCGAACCGATGCCGAGCGCCTGCGCATCATCCTCGACAACCTGATCTCCAACGCGGTGAAATATTCGCCAGACGGCGGCGTGGTCGGCGTGTCGATCAAGCGCAACGGCAGCAGCGCCGCATTCGAGGTCACCGACGAGGGCCCCGGCGTGGCCGCCGAAGACCGCGACCATATCTTCGATCCCTTCTATCGTGGGCGCACCGCCGGCAGCGGCTTGGTGAAAAGCAGCGGCATCGGTCTTTCCATCACCCAGGAACATGTCCTTGCTCTAGGTGGCAAAATAGACGTTGGCAGCGGTCACGGACAATTTACGGTACATCTGCCACTGAATACCCCATGAAGACATTCACGATAATTATCGCACTTGTCATGCTGCTGACGGGTTGCGCGCAACTCTCGCAGTTGCGCACACAAATTGCAGACAATGGCTACTACTGGATCAAGCCGGGGCAGGCGCATGCCAGCGGCAGGGCAGCCGCACTGCTTTACTACGCGGATTATGTGCGCAACCTCAACGCCACTGATTACGCACAGGAAGCCGAACATGTGCGGTTGCTCTATACCAGTGAGAAAACTGATTTTCGTCTGCTGCAATATGCGCTGGCACTGTCTGTTCCCGGCGGTGATGCGCGCAAGGCGCAACAAATGATTGAACCATTGCTTAAGAAAAACAAGTCCGCCGACACGGAACTGGATGCACTGGCCCAGTTGCTCGATTCGGACCTGGCGGAGCGGCGGCGTCTCGAAGCCGAGACCAGGCAGGCCGAGGCTGAGGCTAAACGGGCCGAGGCTGAGGCCAAACGAGCAGAGGCCAGCGCCAGACGCGCCGAAGCCGGGGCCAAGCGCGCCGAGGAGTTGGAGAAACAATTGGAAGCCATTAAGAATATCGAGAAAAACATGATCGAGCACGGCAAGAGCGGCGGTGAAAAGCAATGAACGCGAAGTGCAACCTGTTACTGGTCGATGATGACAAGGATCTGCTCAAGCTGCTGACCATGCGGCTTGAGGCCGCCGGCTATACCGTCACCGCGGTCAGCAGCGGCGAAGAGGCGCTGGCGCGCATCGGCATCGAGCGGCCGCAATTGGTGATTACCGACATGCGCATGCCGGGCATGGATGGTTCGGCCTTGTTCGATGCCATACGCGTCAGCCATCCGGCCCTGCCGGTGATGATGCTCACCGCGCACGGCAGCATTCCTGATGCGGTGGCCGCCACAAATCGCGGCATCTTCGGCTATCTGACCAAGCCCTACGATGTTAAAACCTTGATCGAACAGATCGAGCGCGCGCTGAACCTTTCCGCCAACCGCGCGGACGGTGGCAAAGTCGATGAGTGGCGCCGTGAAATCGTGACGCAGAACGCGGTAATGGAGGACCTGCTGGCCCAGGCCATGCTTGTTGCTGCCAACGATGTCAGTGTGATGCTGGCCGGCGAATCGGGCAGCGGCAAAGAAATCGTGGCGCGCGCCATCCATCGCGCCAGCCCCCGCCACGGTGAAGCCTTCATTGCCGTGAATTGCGGCGCGATTCCGGACAACCTGCTCGAATCGGAATTGTTCGGCTATGTGCGCGGTGCATTCACCGGCGCCAACAAGGATTACAAGGGCCTGGTGCGCGAAGCCAACGGCGGCACCCTGTTCCTCGACGAAATCGGCGATATGCCCTTGTCCTTGCAGATCAAGCTGCTGCGCGTGCTCGAAGAACGCGAAGTGCGTCCGGTCGGCTCAACGTCGACCTATCCCGTCGATATCCGCGTCATCAGCGCGACCCATCGCAACCTGGAAACGGAGATGGCTGAAGGACGTTTCCGCAGCGACCTGTTCTATCGCCTCAACGTTGTAAGACTGGCGCTGCCGTCGCTTGCCGAGCGCCGCGACGATATCCCCCTGCTCGCGAATCATTTTCTCAAGAGCGTTGCCACGCGCTATCGCAAGGAGGTCAATGCCTTCGCGCCCGATGCGATGGATTTGCTGGTACGCGCCAGTTGGCCCGGCAATGTCCGTCAATTGTTGAATGTGGTGGAGCAGGCGGTGGCGCTGTCTACCGCTCCGATCATTCCGTCGACACTGGTGCAGAAAGCAATCCGCGAACTCGAAGACATCGTTCCCTTCGACGAAGCACGGCGGCGCTTCGAGGCCGCCTATCTGACGCAATTGCTGAAAATGACCGGCGGCAATGTGGCGCAGGCCGCCAAGCTGGCGCAACGCAATCGGACGGATTTCTATAAATTATTGCAGCGTCACGCACTGGAACCCGGGCTTTTCAAATAACCCATCTGTCGCAACGCAGCGACAGATCAATTCCATGCACTTCAGATGTTTATACCCTTTGGCCCGGTCCATGTTGCCAGGCGGCGACATATTGGCTTCGAGACGTTGTCGAGTGACTGTCTAAGCCACTGTTTGTATTGAAAGTTAACATTGGCACGGCGATTGCGAGAACTCTTCCAACAGATGACCCCATGAAGGAGTTGTCATAAGAGAGGACCGCAGGATGAAAACACTTGCCTCCATTGGCCTTATTGCGCTGCTACCGCTCCTTGCAGCGCCATATACGAATCTAAGCAAAGAAAACATCGGCACCGTTACCGGGGCCTTGATCGGTGGCGCCACCGGTGCGGCGCTGACCGGCATCTATCCCGGTGTCATCGGTGGTGCAGTGGTGGGCGCCTATTTTGGCAACCGCATCGGCGGGGATTTCGATTTCCAGCCACCGACTGCAGACCGCTAACAGCAGGAGACCATTATGGAAATCCTTGACCGCCCCAAACTACTTTATCCCTCCCTGGTGATTGCGGCGATTGCCGTTACCGTCTTCAGTTTGCTCGGCATCGCCACACTTACCGGCGCATTGCCGTTCGCGCATTCCGAAATGCGCGAAGCGACGGCTGCCAAAACCCAAGCAGAGAGCGACCGTATGACGTCGAAAAAACTGGCGGCGACTTGCCCCAGTTGTGGAACCGTTGAATCGGTGCACGCAGTTCAGGTCAAGGGCGAAGGCAGCGGCGTCGGCATTGTCGCTGGCGGCATTGCCGGCGCCCTGCTCGGTAATGGTATCGGCCGGGGCGCTGGCCGCAGTCTCGCCACGGTCGCCGGGGCGGCGGGTGGCGCTTACGCCGGCAACGAGATCGAGAAAAACACCAAGAAACACATCAGCTATCGCATTCGTGTCCGCATGAGCGACGGCAGCATTCGCACCTTGCATCAAAGCGAGGCGCCCGGCGTCTCGGCTGGAGACCGCGTCAAGATCGTTGACGGCACCATTGTGCAGCTATCGTAATCGCAAAAGGAGAAATCGTTATGCTGGAATCCACCGAAATTACAAAGCCTGAATTGCTGGCAATGACCGTGATCGGGTCGGCCTATATGCTCAATGGAATGGTGTTTCGTGTTTGTGCCGGTTCCGCAGCCGCAGTGAAGGTAGCTGCCGTGAAAGCCTTGAACCGGATGCGCATCAAGGTCGTCTCGATTACCAAGGATGCCGGGCAGGATGTCATCCTCGCCGTGTCAAACGAACATATGGTGGAGGTGCGCGTTAAGACGCTTAATCCGCAATCAGTTCGGATGTGCATCTCCGCGCATCAAGATGATGATCAAAACGATGTGCAGACTGCGGCCGAAATCATCGCTTGTACCGAACGCCTGCTCGCCCATCCCGAATCGTCCTACGCGATCACCAGGTGAGGTGGGGCGTTTGCCGCTTTCAGCCAGGGCGGATGGTCATTACTACGGCGCCGCCGCGTGCTTCAGCACGGGAATGAATTGCTCCGGCGGCTGGTAGCCGATGATGCGCAAGGACTGATTCTCGATGCCTTGCCTGAAGAACAGGATTCCCGGTGGACCGACCAGGCCGAAGCGTTTCAGCAAGGCGGCATCGTCTGCGCTGTTGGCCGTCACATCCGCCTGCAGCAGGGTGAAACCGGCGAGCGCCTGTTTCACCGCAGTATTGGAAAAGGTATTGCGCTCCATTTCCTTGCAACTGGCACACCAGTCGGCATAGAAATCGAGCAACACCGGCTTGGAGGAATTTTTCAGACGCGCGTCGAGTTCCACGAGCGTGGCGACGCGCTCGAAATGCGGCGCGCTTTCCGCCGCCACGGTCTGGCCGAGAAACGCGAGCGGGCGCAAAGGATCGCGCGAACCGCCGAGCGCACCAGCCAGCATTGCCGTGCCGGCCAACAGCATCACCAGGCCGATGCCTTTCCAGAACTTTTGCCAGCCGCCGGCATTGGCTGGCAGTAAATCGAGCGCATGCATGTAGATTGCGGGCACGATCAACAACGCCGTCCAGCCCAGCAACTGTGCCCAGACCGGAATTACCGGAGAAACCAGCCACAGCGCCGTGGCCAGCAACAGCACGCCAAAAAATTTCTTTACGGCGTCCATCCAGGGCCCTGTCTTCGGCAACAGCGAGCGCGAAAACACGCCGACCACGAGCAGCGGTGCGCCCATGCCCAACGCCATCGCGAACAGCGCCCCGCCGCCGAGCACCGCATTTCCGGTTTGCGCAATGTAGAGCAGCGCGCCTGCCAGCGGCGCCGCCACGCAAGGGCCGACAATCAGCGCCGACAGGGCGCCCATGATGGCCAATGCCGTCACCGAACCGTTGCGGCGATTCGCGCTTTCCGACAAGCGGCTCTGCAGGGCACTGGGCAGTTGCAGTTCGTAAAAACCAAACATCGACAACGAGAGCGCGACGAAAATCAGCGCGAAGCTGCCAAGCACCCAGGCGTTTTGCAAGGCGGTCGACAGCAGCGTGCCGGAGTAACCAGCCGCGACACCCGCCGCAGCATAGGTTACCGCCATGCCAAGAACATAGGCCAGGGTGAGCGCGAAGGCGCGCGCATGGGTCACCGCGTGACCGTGGTTGACGATGATGCCGGAGATGATCGGCACCATCGGCAGCACGCAGGGCGTGAAGGACAGCAAAATACCGAAGCCGAAAAAGGAGGACAGCACCAGCCACAGGCTGCCGTTATGCAGCAGGCGGCCGATACGGGAAGTACTGTTGGCATTATCGAACGGTTCGAGCTTGCCCATGGCGGGAACCATGGCGGGACTGGCGCTCAACTCGACGACGGCCTGTTGCGGCAGGGGCGGATAGCACACGCCGAGATCGGCGCAGCCCTGCACTTTCGTTTTCAGCGTCCAGCTCGCCGTGCCGGCCGGTGCCTCGAAGGGAATTAACACTTTCACTTCATGGCGATAGGCTTCGACCTTGCCGAAGTTGGGATCGTCATGAAATTCGCCGGCTGGCGTTTGCGCCGTGCCGAGTTTGACGGTCTCCGGTTCGGCGGCGAACTTGAAGCGCGCGCGATACAGATAGTAGCCATCCGCGATCTGCCAGCGCGCCTCGACCAAGCCTGGTTCAACCACCCGTACCGAGCCAAGCCGGAAGGCCTGTGCCGCTTCCAGCGGCGCATCGGATGCGAACGCGGCGTAATGAACAAGCAGGGTCAACAACAACGAAAAGATACGCATCAACATGGTTTAATTTTCCGGATTTTCACGGGTTTCCTCGGCGACCCAGTCGACATAGGCCGGCAGGCCTTTGCTTAGAGGGACAGCGACAATCTCGGGAAGTTCGTAAGGATGTTGCGTGCGGATTGCCCGTTCCAGCGCAGCGTAGCGTTCCGCAGTGGTCTTGATCAGCAGCGGCACTTCTTCCGCAATCTCGATTTTCCCCTGCCAGCGATAGACCGATCGGCATGGCGCAAGAATGTTGACGCAGGCCGCCACGCGACTTTCGATCAGGTTGGCGGCAAGCGCCTGCGCGCTGGCCGCATCGGGCAAATGGGTGAAAACGAGCAGGGTTTCCATGTCCGCATTCTAACGCCACGCCTGGCAGCGTCCGTGATGTCGGGACCTCTGCTTATTTAAGCAAACGCCGGCGCGCCAGCTTCAGCGCGATGGCGAAGGCGATGACGGTGATGGCGGCAAGAAAACCGGTATGGAGCAGCGCATGATCCGGCCACTGGCCCGCAAGCAGCGGCCGCACCAGCAATACAGCGTGCGTGAGGGGCAGCGCATGGGCTGCCGCCTGCAGGGGCAGCGGCAACTGCGAGAGCGGGAAGAACACGCCGGAGAGCAGCGTCATCGGGGTGATGAACAGCGTGAAGTAATACATGAAAAAATCATAGGAGGGCGCCAGCGCGGTGACGATCAGGCCCAGCGCGCCAAAGGTGAGACCGACCAGAAATACCACCGGCAGCACGAGCAACGCGAGCGGCGAGTGGGCCAGGCCGAGCAGCAGGATGACGATGAAGATTGCCATGCCCGACAGCAGCGCCTTGGTGGCCGACCATACCAGTTCACCGGCCACGACGTCGTCGAGCGACAGCGGCGCATTGATGATGGCTTCCCAGGTGCGCTGCACATGCATGCGCGAAAAGCCCGAATAGAGGGTTTCAAAGGTTGCCGCATTCATGGTGGAGGCGCACAACGTGCCACCGGCGAGGAAGGCGATGTAGGAGCCGCCATTCACCTGTGGCATCAGCGAACCGAGGCCATAGCCGAGGCCGAACATGTAGATCATCGGGTCGGCCAGATTGCCCAGCACCGAGGGAATCGCCAGCTTGCGCCAGACCAGGAAATTGCGCTGCCAGACATGACGCCAGCGTAGTGACCACAGGTCGGCAGCGGTGTTGGAGATCGCGGCACTCATTATTTTTCCCTTTCCCACAAACGTCAGTCGCGCAGATCCCTGCCGGTCAGCTTGAGAAACACGTCTTCCAGATTCGCCGGCCGGTGCAGCACGCGCAAGCCCGGCCGCATTGCAAGATGCTCGAGCAGCGTGGCCGGTTCATCGACATAACAGAACAGCGTCTCGCCGGTCATTTCGCAACGCCGCGCATATTGCCCCGCTTCGCGGTGTGCCCACTCGATCGACTGCGTATCCCCGGCGTCGCCAAAGACCTCGACCACATGCGGCTCGATATGTTGCGCGATCAGCTCGCGTGGCGAACCCTGCACGACGATGCGGCCGGCATCCATGATCGCCAGCCTGTCGCAGAGGCGCTCGGCCTCGTCCATGAAATGCGTCGTCAGCAGAATGGTCTTGCCCTCGGCGATGAGCCGCTTTAACCGATCCCAGATCAAGTGCCGCGCCTGCGGATCAAGGCCGGTGGTGGGTTCGTCCAGCAGCAGCAGGTCGGGGTCGTTCACTAGCGCCCGCGCCAGGGTGAGGCGACGCTTCATGCCGCCTGACAGCGTGCGCAAACCGGTCTTTTCCTTGCCGGCCAAACCGGCGAATTCGAGCAGGTCGAGGATGCGCGCGCGGACATACGCGTCGCTGAGGCCGAAGTAGCGGCCATAGACCAGCAGGTTCTCGGCGACGGTGAAATCCGGATCGAGATTGTCGAATTGCGGCACCACGCCGACACGCGCACGCGCGCTGCGCGCCTGTTGCGGCACCGGTGCGCCAGCCAGTATGATAGTGCCGCTCTCCGGCGTGGTCAGCCCGAGACAGCAGCGCAGCGTGGTGGTCTTGCCGGCGCCGTTGGGTCCGAGCAGGCCGAAACATTCGCCGCGCTTGAGTTCGAAGGAAATGCCGGCGACCGCGGCGCGGCCGTCATAGGATTTGACGAGATCGCGAACCGAAAGCGGAGAATGATTCAACGTAGCTTGCTGGTTGGCGGATGCCGGAACGGGAGGTGCCATGATTGAAGGGGCAGAAGCGATGTATCGATTTTGATTCTACAGGGAGCTGGAGCAACCTTCATTTCCGACCATCAACAACCGTTTCGGTATCAATGAGGCCTTGCTTGGAAACAGCCTATTGATGCGGCAAACTGATGTTTGGATAACACCCTTCACCCCAGCCCTCTCACAATGGGAGAGGGAGAAATCAGCGGCACGATGAAGTTGATACTTCATCCCGGATCATAAGCAGGCTCGACGGCAGACAACTCTGCCAGCACCGCATCCGGCGTGACGATGTGGAACAGGCCGGCAAGCTTGTTCCTTCTTGCCATTTTCAGCAGCGCCTTGTCTGCCGTGACCAGCCACCCAGCGCCTGCATTGCGCGCGAGTTCGAGAAATTTCTGATCATCGCGGTCGGAACAACGCGGCAGGACGACAGGAAATGTCTTGCGCGGGTGGCCGGCCTGGGCAATGGCGCTGTAATCGCAAAGGATTTGCGCCTGTTGTTCGGCGCCGAGCTTGAACTGGCTATAGCCGAGCACGCGCTTGAATTCGGCGAGGCAGTGTTCGTCGGTGAGCGCAATCCATTTGCCGCGGTCAACATACTCTCGCAGCGGAGCAAACTTGCTGTCCGCGAATACCCAGAGCGAGAGCAGCACGTTGGTGTCGAACACGACGCGTGCCGGTGCGCCATCGAGTCCGTGCCGAATCATTTCTTTACGCTTGCCTTCGGTTGCTGGTTGAGGTGGAACTTGGCAAACGAGCCAGGCGTATCCTCCAGCACCTTCAGTTTGCCCTTTGCCGGATTGCGCGCAGGCACCATGTCATCGCCGTTGAGGGAAGCTATCCATTTTTGCCAATCCGTCCACCACGATCCCTCGTGCTGCTTTGCATCGGCCAGCCAGGCATCCGGATGGTCGGGCATGATCTTGCTGGCATTGGTCCAGTAGCAATACTTGTTGGCGGCGGGCGGGTTGACGATACCGGCGATGTGGCCGGAACCGGCGAGCACGAAGCGCGTCGGCCCACCCAGTGCGGTAGCGCCAAGGTAAGTGCTCTTCCATGGCGCGATGTGGTCTTCGAGAGTGGAGATGAAATAGGAGGGCGCCTTGTTCAGTGAGATGTCGATCGGGACACCATCCAGTTCGATGCCACCCGGGACTCGCAATAAATTCTTTAGGTACATGTTGCGCAGATAAAAGCTATGCATCTTGTAGGGCAGGCGTGTGGAATCTGAATTCCAGAACAGCAAGTCGAACGGGAATGGCTCCTTGCCCATCAAGTAGTTGTTGACGACAAAGGACCAGATCAGGTCGTTGGCGCGCAGGCTGTTGAAGGTACCGGCCATATCCGAACCTTCCATGTAGCCGCGCACTTCCATCTTCTTTTCCAGGGCGGCAACCTGCTGCTCATCGATGAACGTGCCGAGTTCGCCCGGGATTGAAAAATCGAGCAGGGCAACGAAGAAGGTTAGCGAGGCGATGCGCTTCTGCTTCTTCGCGGCAAGATAGGCCGTGGTGGCGCCGAGGAGGGTGCCGCCGAGGCAGTAACCGATCGCATTGACTTCCTTTTCGCCGGTTTGTTTCTCGATGGCGTCAAGCGCAGCCAGTGCGCCGTGAGTGAGGTAGAAGTCGAAACTCTTCGCGGCGAGCTTCGCATCCGGGTTGACCCACGAAATGCAGAATACGGTATGGCCCTGATCGGTGGCCCACTTGATGAAGGAATTGTTCTGGCGCAGGTCGAGGATGTAGTACTTGTTGATCCACGGCGGCAGGATCAGCAACGGTTTTTTGTACTGTTGCGCGGTGGTCGGGTTGAATTGCAACAACTGAATAAGTTCGTTCTGGAATACCACTTTCCCCGGCGTCGAGGCGACGTTTTCGCCGAGCACGAAAGCCTTATCGTCGGTCATCTTGACGCGCAACTGACCATCGCCGGCCTCGATGTCACGCAACAGGTTGTTGAAGCCCTTGAGCAGATTTTGCCCATGGCTCTTTACCGTCTCGCGCAGCACCTCGGGATTGGTCAGCGCAAAGTTGGTCGGCGAGAGTGCGTCGACGAACTGGCGCGTGAAGAAGGTCACCTTCTTGCGCGCCACTTCGTCGAGCCCTTCAACATCGCTCACCGCTCCCTGCATGTGGCGCGCCGTAATCAGATAGGACTGCTTGATGAAATCGAACAGGAAATGATCTTCCCATTCCTGATCCTTGAAGCGCCTGTCGTCTCTGGCGGGTTTTGCGACGGGCGTGGTATTCATGCCAGAAAAACGCAGCATGGAATGCTGCCAGAGCGAAAAATAGTCCCACACCAGGCCCATTTGCACCTGCGCCAGCTTGTACGGATTGGCGAGCATCTTGGCCATCATGTCCATGAAGGCCTGCGCGATGCCCAATTCGTCGGCGGGTGGTGTGGCGCCCTTCTCAAGCTGGCGCTGCAGATGTTCGTTAATCAGCTTCGAGGCGCGCTTGGCTACCTCGGCATAGGTTAAGGCAACCTCTTTCGGGTCGGGGAGCTGATGTTGTTCTTTATGATCGTGTTTCGACATCGAAATCTCCTGATCGTAGACACTACAGACAAGACAACTGGCACGAGGAGTGAACAGGCTGGGGAATAAGCCAGACTCCACTTGGCCTGAGAGGCAGGTTGCCGAATGCAGGCATTCTATACTGGACAAACAAAATATTGTTGCAACGCAACAATATGCTTATTGTCATACGCCATTCGTTCGCTCCGAACAGCCGCGCTGCGGGGGGGGGTGGCCTGGGCCTTCGTCGAGGCAGCGCACTTCGCATTGCGTTTCTGCCCGGAGGCCAAGCGCTTTTACGAGCGCAAGAAAGCCAAGACCAACAGCATCATCGCCATCAAAGCGTTAGCGCACAAGCTGGCACGGGCTTGTTATCACATGCTGAAGGAGAACAAGCCATTCAATGTACACAGGTGCTTTGCCTGAAGGTTTGGCACGGCACGATGAGTCACCTAAGGGGCCTGGAGCAAAGCCATGAGCCTGATTGAACGCCGTGTTGCGCCTCTTGTTTTACCGATGTCACCGATTTCTGTTTCTGGATCGCCCGGACTGCGAGCTACTTTGGGATTGGTGCCGAAGATGCGGCAACCACGATTCTGTCCAATTACTTGGACGCGGGACGGGCCGAGGTTTTTCCGGGGCGGCATAGCCGCCCGGGCGATTGCAATGTGGAAGCAAGATGTACGGTAATTGCTGTCGTAGCAGATTTACTAAATCACATCACGATTTATCATGATGCGTCGTCGTTTTACCACTTGACTCGGGCCGACTAATGGGTGGCCCCTTTAGCTGTGATAAGTCGGAAAACCACGCTTCCAATGCCTCGCGCTGTGGCCGCAATTCCTTGGCGGCACCCCCGGTAAAGCGCCGCCAGTCGTTGAGATATTTCTCGACTACCACTGTAATCAGGGGCACACCTTCCGCCATCAAGGCCAGCATCTCGGCGGCGAAACCGCCACCGGTCGCTTCCAGTTCACCGAAGCGGTTGGCGACGACGAGGTCGGGCTTTTCGCTGAGTGCGCGGCGCAGGACGGCGCTCGCCGCTGCGATGCTTATTTCGTCGAGACCGCAAGAGGTAGAGCCGGTACCGAGATTCTGGAAGAGTGGAAAACACTCGCCGCCGTCGAGGTCGACGAGCATTGCTGACTCCTTGTCGGTATCATCCTTGTATTGCTGTATCAGACCACACACGCGCCGACCGCTTGCGCGCAGACCAAAAACAAAATCGGCAAGCAGGCCGTCGGCGGTGCCGTGTTCGGCATGGACGATGGCAGCAATGTGGGGCCAGTCGCTGCTTTCGTCCATGTTGGCATCAGTAAAGGTAAAAGGGACCAGACTCATTATATTTTTCACAACCCTAGTTCACCCTGATTTTGCATCCAGTTATCAAGAGAGAGAACCCGGTTATCTTTCGTCACCACACCGATTCTGTCTATCTGGATTGGATTAAACGATACATCCAGTATTTTGGCAAGCGCCATCCGTGCGAACTGTCTGCCCCGCTTGTCGAGCCCCGGGTGGAATTAATCTTGAAAATTTCAGACCATTGGCCAATGCCCTTCGAAAGGCCTGTCCTGAGCTTTGCCGAAGGACTCAGGGCGAACGGATATATGTAAGACTCTGGATTCCCTCTTTCGAGGAAATGACCGAAGGGGCCAGCCGGCTTTGCACTGCGCGCAGAATGTCAAAGCGCGTGATGGCGCCCACCAGGCGGCCATTCTCCACCACCGGAAAGCGACGATAAGGCACCTCCAGGAAAAGCCCGGCGACGTAATAGATGTCCATATCGGGCGGGATGGCCTGCACCGCGGAAGCCAGGGTCATGAAGTTTTTCACTTGCCCCTTGGGAAGTACGCAATCCGCGTCCCCCAGCGTCAGCAGTTTGAGGCAATCGAGTTCGGTGAGGATGCCCAGCAACTCTCCCTTGCTGTCGACCACGGGCGCACTGGTGACTCTTTTTTGCAGCAGGAATTTCACTGCCACCATAATGTCAGTCTCCGGGGACAGGGTATCGACATAGTTGTCCATGAATTCCCGAACCAGGGGTAGGTGCATGTTCATATGGCCCTCCGCGCACGCAACGCCTGCATTGCGGCAGACGGTTATCTATTGATAATACTTTGCTGCGATCTCCTCGCTGGCACGATGCAAGGCCAGGCAGTAATCCTGGCGCAGTGCGCTCTCATCGACCTGATCCCAGTGCAGGCCGCATAGACCGAGGGCAGTCTGCATGGCCTCGGCAAAGGCTTCTTCGTCGTAATCAACGTCTTCGCTGTCGATCATCTTCTGATAACGATCGACGAAGGTCTCTGCCGCCGACTCCGCCAACTGTTGCATGATCAGGTCGATATCGGCGGGATTTACCCTCAGCACCGCCTCCATACCCTCCTCACCCTCGCCCGGCTCCCAGTTGCCGAGGGTGACTAGCAGGCCCGTCAACTCGGCGATTTCATCCATCACACGTTCCGCAACGACATGGGTGCTGTTCGTCACCCACACCCGGCGCGGCAAGCCGTGTTCGAGATAGACATCGCCGCAGGTCGGCAAACTCACCCACCCATTTATAAAGGCGCGTCCCATGCTGATTTCCTCCGTTTGGTTTGCAGCAACAGCAACGACGATTTCCGTGTCGCTACAACCCACATCATCTGTTTTCTTTATAGCGCGTGGCCGGCGTAAGGCAAATCGGGATTGGCCCGCCACAGCAGGTCCGGCCAATCGCCACTATCTGACTGGGACCAAAGAGCTCGACTGCGCATGGTTCGGCAAGGCATGTCCTGGGCGGGGACGAGGGGACTTACCACAAACAAACTTTGGCGCTTCCTTAGTACGTCTTCCCATCCACCCGCGCTTGCATCAGGAAAGGGATGTAGCGCCAGCCAAGCAGCGCAAAACAGGCAAACCAGCACAGCGCCGAGAACTCGACCCAGCGCAGATAGAGCGCCGGGAAAAATTGCGGCGCGACGATGCGCAGGACGAAGGCGGCCATCATGATCCAAAGCGCCAGCTTGTCGCGCCCATCGAACACCACTTTGCGGCCGGTATGGCCGTTGCAGATGCGAATCAGCATGGCCGGAATGATCAGACCCATGACGCCGAAAGCAAACACATGCACCGAGACACTGCCGACCCAGGCGGCGAGATGCAGAACGCCGGCAACAATGACCAGCAGTTGCGCGGTGAGCGCCAGATATCCAAGATACATGATGCCGGTATCAAGCCGGCGCAGGGCCAGCTGCGGTTTCCAGAACATCAGGCGCAACAGGAGCAGCAGGGCGAGCAGCAGTGCGATAACGGCGGCCAGCCATTGCGGCAGCAGGCTTTCGAATACAAATGCCAGCGCCAGCAGCCTGATCGAACTGTCGAGCAGCTTATTGCGCAGGATGTCGACCTGGAACACGCCCTTCATGAACTGCGTCAGGGTGCGTTCGAGCATGAGCAGAAAAGCCATGCGGAACAGTCCAAGCGTCATGCTGTAGCCGATGGCGGAGTAAGCCTGGCTCAGCAGCAGGTTCTTGGCGAGCAGGAAGGCAGGCAGGACCAGCAAAAAGAACAGGTTGCCACTGCGATAGCTATCGGTTTCGCGGTAGCGCAGCAGCGTCCACAGCAGCATGGCGATGATCGCCGCCAGGAACAGATTGTTCGTAATGGCAAATAGCAAGGGCGGCAGGCTGCCCGCGAACCACATGCCGGCACGTTCGATGAGCCAGGCGACAACCAGCAGAATCAGCGTGTTGCCACGATAGCCGCGAATATTTACCCAGTTCTTGGTGGCAGTGAGCAGGAAGCCGCCCAGCACGCTCCAGCCGAAGCCAAAGAACATTTCGTGCGCATGCCATTGAACTATGCTGAATGGCAGCGCCGGCAGTGTCAGCGCGCCGGAGAACACCAGCGCCCAGAGAATGGGGAGTGCCATTCCGGTGAGAAAAGCGAGGGTAAAGAAGGGGCGGAAACCTGCAAGCCAGAGTGAGTGTTCGGAAATTTTCATTATTTAACCCAGAAAATGCAGTTCACCACAGAGTACACAGAGGACACGGAGGAAAACAAGACATTACCGTCTCTTATCCCTTTACCCATCGGGTGAGATAGGTCAATTTCGATTTTCTCAGGTTTCCTCTGCGTCCTCCGTCCCACGGGGATTTCCTCAGGTCTCGTCCTCTGTGGTGAGAATTGAGGTTTTCAGGTTCAAAGAAAGATCATCCCCTTGTCTTCAGGAGCGGCTGCTCAAGTTTCCGACATGACGCGATCCTCTTTAGGTCCCGCACCGGGCTATTATGGCAGGTTATGGCCAGCCGGCAGGTTCAGGCGCCGTGCGCGTACCATCTGGTAGGGCCGCACGAGGTAGGTCAGCGCGCCGAAGCCGCTCCAGATATGCACCAGGCGCGAGAACGGAAATAGCAGCGCGATCGTCAGGCCGAGGAACAGGTGCAGCTTGAACAGGATCGAGACATCGGCCAGGTAATCGGCTGCGCCGCCGCGGAAAGTCGCGATATGTTGCGCCCATTCCACCAGCTTGATCATTTCACCGCCACTCATGTGCTGCAAGGACACCGGAATCGTCAACAGGCCCAGCGCCAGCTGTGCCGCCAGCAACAACAGGATGACGATGTCCATCGGCGAACTGTTCTTCAGAATGCGCGCATCGCCGAGGCGGCGCTGGGCCAGCAGCAGGGCGCCGGTCAGACCGAGGACACCGCAGGTGCCACCGCCGTAGATCGCGATCAACTGCTTGTTGGCCAGCGAGAGCCCGAGCGTATGCCAGACTTCGAGCGGCGTCAGCAGGCCGCCCAGATGGCCGAAGAAGATGCCGAGCACGCCGATGTGGAACAGGTTGCTGCCCCAGCGCAGGCTGCCCTGGCGCAACAACTGCGAGGAGTCGCTTTTCCAGGTGTATTGATCGCGGTCGAAGCGGAGCAGGCTGCCGAGCAGAAGCACCGTCAGGCAGAGGTAGGGGTAGTAGCCGAACAGCAGCATGTCGAGCCAGGTTGTTGTCATGCTCGGTCTCCTTCGATGACGTATGATTTTTTGATGATATGAACGGGTTGTGGCTGATCGGGTTTGGCTTGTCCCCGCGATGAGCAACCGCCGAATATCTGCGGTTCTTCCCAGCTGGCGTCGAGCGCTTCATCGGGCGCGAGTTCGACCGTTTGCGTCTCCGTACCGGCCAGTTCGAGCAGCGCGGCGAGAACGCTGGCATAGCAACTCTGATGCCGTTGCAGGGCCGTGAAAACCGCGCTCAGGATATGTGCCATCTCGGCCAGGAAAGCACGCGCCTCCTGCGGCGGCTGCGTCGACACGAATTCGAGCACCGCCGGCAGATAGTCGGGCAGTTCCTCAGGCGCCAGGTACAGCCCGGCCTTCTCATAGGTTTGCGCCAGGTCGATCAGCGCCGGGCCGCGCTCGCGCGAATCGCCGTGCACATGCTCGAACAGATGCAGCGAAGTGGCCCGGCCGCGGTCAAACAGTTCGACGTAGCTTGATTCGGCGTCGAGCGCGTCTGCCTGCGCCAGCGAGTCAATCAGTTCGTCGAGCCCGGTGCATCGAGCGGGCGATAGCACCCCCTCGCCGTGCAGCGCAGCGCGCAGTTCCGGCAGATGCCGGCGCAGTTCCGCATCGGGATAGCTCAGCAGCTTCGCTAGTACGCGCAGGGTGCGCGGCGCATGGGGAATCCGGTTTGGCGTGTTCATCTCAGACCACCGCCTTGATCGGAATCGTGCGCCGTCCGCTGCCGCCGAACAGGCTCTTGTCACTGCTGCCTTCCGAGCAGCCGTTGCCGAACGAGAAGCCGCAGCCGCCGCGCACGTCGAAGGTGTTCTCGGCGTATTCGCGGTGCGTGGTCGGTATGACAAAGCGGTTTTCGTAGTTGGCGATTGCCATTACGTGATACATCTCCTCGACCGTGGCTTCGTCGATCTGCACCTGCTTCAGCACGGCCGTATTGACACGGTTGTCGACATGCTTGTCGCGCTGGTAGGTGCGCATCGCCAGCATGCGTTCGAGTGCACGCACCACCGGTGCCGTGTCGCCCGCGGTGAGCAGGTTGGCAAGGTACTCGATGGGGATGCGCAACTGGTTGACGTCGGGGATTTCGCCATTGACGCCGACCTGCCCCGCATTCGCGGCAGCGGTGATCGGCGACAGTGGCGGCACGTACCAGACCATCGGTAGCGTGCGGTACTCGGGGTGCAGCGGCAGTGCCACTTTCCATTCGACCGCCATCTTGTAGACCGGACTTTTGCGCGCTGCTTCCATCCACGCGTCGGGGATGCCGTCGCTGCGCGCCTGCGCGATCACCTGCGGATCGTTGGGGTCGAGGAAGATGTCGAGTTGGGCCTGGTACAGGTCGCCGTCCTGCTTGACACTCGCCGCCTGTTCAATCCGATCGGCATCATAGAGCAGCACGCCGAGATAGCGGATGCGGCCGACGCAGGTCTCGGAGCACACCGTCGGCTGGCCGGCTTCGATGCGCGGGTAGCAGAAAATGCACTTCTCGGCCTTGCCGCTTTCCCAGTTATAGTAGATCTTCTTATAGGGACAGCCGGAGACGCACATGCGCCAACCGCGGCACTTGTCCTGGTCGATCAGCACGATGCCGTCTTCCTCGCGCTTGTAGATCGAGCCCGAGGGACACGACGCCACGCAGGCCGGGTTGAGGCAGTGTTCGCACAACCTGGGCAGGTACATCATGAAGGTGTTCTCGAACTGGCCGAGCATATCCTTCTGCAAGTTCTCGAAGCCCTCGAGGTTCTTGTCTTTGCTGCGCTTGGCGAACTCGCCACCGAGGATTTCTTCCCAGTTCGGGCCCCACTCGATTTTCTCCATGCGCTGGCCAGTGATCAGGCTGCGCGGCCGTGCGGTCGGCGCGGCCTTCATCTCGGGTGCCGAGTGCAGGTGATCGTAGTCGTAGGTGAACGGCTCGTAATAGTCGTCGATCTGCGGCAGGTTGGGGTTGGCGAAGATGTTCAGCAGTAGCTTGGCTTTGCCGCCCTGGCGCAGCTCGATCTTGCCATTCGCTTTGCGCACCCAGCCGCCGTTCCACTGGTCCTGATTCTCCCATTGTTTCGGATAGCCGATACCGGGCTTGGTCTCGACGTTGTTGAACCAGGCGTACTCCATGCCTTTGCGGCTGGTCCACACGTTCTTGCAGGTCACCGAACAGGTGTGGCAGCCGATGCACTTGTCGAGGTTGAGCACCATGCCGATTTGGGCGCGAATTTTCATGACGGCTCCTTATGGTTGTGGGTGATCGGCGCGCCGTGGGCCGCGGGCGATTCTGCTACATCGTGGAGTCGCTCCACGTAATGCAAGTACTCGACGTAGGCGCTCGCGGCGGCGCGACCCGCAGGCACGTCGTTGGGGTCTTTCGCCGCGGCGCGGCGCTCGATCACCTCGTGAAAGCTTCGCTCGAGGGCCGCGCGCAGGCGCTCCATGACGAGCGCATCGACCCTGTCGAGCTTGCCCGTGCGCAGCGACCCGTCGGCCGCGGCGACCGCCGGATGCGTCTCACCGGCCGGCTTGAGTCCCGTGTAATCGGCACCCTCACCCATGCGATGGATCCGGACCAGCGTCTCGAAGAAGTAGCGATCGGCGAGCTCCTGCGCCGCAGGACCGCCTTTGCGCACGGCAAGCGCCTTCGCGAAGGCCTCGCGAATTGGCGCCTCATCGGCGGCGCGGACCCACACGAGCGCGGGATTCAAGTTGCCGCTATCCAACGCCTTGCGCGCCGAGGTGACCACCGGACCGTCGAGCGTGTCGCAATGCGCGAACGCGGCGCCCGCCCATGCCAGCATCAATGCCACGAGGAATGTTTTCATTGTGCCGCTCCTTCCGTCTCCTGGTCGAGCCAAGCGACCTTGTTCATCTTGCGCACCACGACGAACTCGTCGCGGTTGGTGCCGATGGTGCCGTAGTAGTTGAAGCCGTAGCTGAACTGCGCGTAGCCGCCGATCATGTGCGTCGGCTTCAACACGATGCGCGTTACCGAATTGTGGATACCGCCGCGCTGGCCCGTGATTTCGGAGCCCGGCGTATTCACGATCTTTTCCTGCGCGTGGTACATCATTACCATGCCGGGTTTGACGCGTTGACTGACCACCGCGCGCGCCACGATGGCGCCGTTGATGTTGAACAGTTCGATCCAGTCATTGTCGACAATGCCGGCGAGTTTCGCGTCGTCCTCGCTGATCCACACGCAAGGTCCGCCGCGGCTCAATGTGAGCATCAGCAGGTTGTCGGTATAGGTGCTGTGGATACCCCATTTCTGGTGGGGGGTGATGAAGTTCAACGCGATTTCAGGATTGCCGTTCGGCTTGATGCCCTGGATGCCGGCGGTCGTCTTCAAGTCCACCGGCGGGCGATAACTGGAGAAGCCTTCGCCGAAAGCGATCATCCACGGATGATCCATGTAGAACTGCTGGCGTCCGGTCAGCGTGCGCCACGGGATCATCTCATGCACATTGGTGTAGCCGGCGTTGTAGGAGACGGTCTCGGACTCGATGCCGCTCCAGGTCGGCGAACTGATGATCTTGCGCGGCTGCGCCTGGATGTCGCGGAAGCGGATCTTCTCGTCCTCGCGGTGCAATGCCAGATGGGTATGATCGAGGCCGGTCTGCTTGCCCAGCGCATCCCATGCCTTGACGGCGACATGGCCGTTGGTTTCGGGGGCGAGTTGCAGGATGACTTCGCAGGCGTCGATGTCGCTCTCGATCTTCGGCATGCCCTGTGTGACGCCCTCGGCGCGCACCACACCATTGAGTTCACCGAGTTGCGTCACTTCGGTCTGCGTGTTCCAGGCGATGCCCTTGCCGCCGTTGCCGACCTTGTTCATCAAGGGGCCAAGCGCGGTGAAGCGCTTGTAGACGTTGGGGTAGTCGCGTTCGACCACCACCATGTTGGGCGCCGTCTTGCCAGGGATGAGATCGATCTCGCCGCGCTTCCAGTCCTTGACATCGAAGGGTTGGGCCAGTTCCGCCGGACTGTCGTGCATCAGCGGCGACAACACCAGTTCCTTCTCCACGCCCAGATGGCCGACGCAAACTTCGCTGAACTTCTGCGCAAAGCCCTTGTAGATTTCCCAGTCGCTCTTCGCTTGCCAGGCCGGGTCCACCGCCGTCGACAGCGGATGGATGAAGGGGTGCATGTCACTGGTATTGAGGTCGTTCTTTTCGTACCAGGTGGCAGTGGGCAGCACGATGTCGGAATAGAGGCAGGTGGTGCTCATGCGGAAGTCGAGCGTCACCAGCAGATCCAGCTTGCCCTCGGGGGCCTGGTCGTGCCAGACGACCTCGGCTGGTTTGGCCTCCTCGCGGCCGAGATCCTTGCCCTGCACACCGTTGCTGGTACCAAGCAGGTGCTTGAGGAAATATTCGTGACCCTTGCCCGACGAACCGAGAATATTGGAACGCCACACAAACATGTTGCGCGGCCAGTTCTGCGGCGCATCCGGATCTTCGCAGCTCATCTGCAATGAGCCATCCTTCAATGACTTGGCCGCATAGTCCTTGGGATCAAGGTGGGCCGCCGCCGCATCCTTCACCACCTGCAGCGGGTTGGTCTTGAGTTGCGGCGCCGACGGCAGCCAGCCCATGCGCTCGGCGCGCACGTTGTAGTCGATCATGCTGCCGCCATACTGCTTGCGGTCGGCCAGCGGCGAGATCACTTCTTCCATGTCCAGCTTTTCATAACGCCACTGATCGGTGTGGGCGTAGAAGAAGCTGGTGGAATTCATCTGGCGCGGCGGGCGGATCCAGTCCAGCGCGAAGGCGAGCGCGGTCCACCCGGTCTGCGGTCGCAGTTTCTCCTGGCCGACATAATGCGCCCAGCCGCCGCCGCTCTGGCCGATGCAGCCGCACATCATCAGCAGGTTGATGACGCCGCGGTAGTTCATGTCGCAGTGGTACCAGTGATTCATCGCCGCGCCGATGATCACCATCGACTTGCCGTGCGTCTTGTGCGCGTTCTCGGCGAACTGGCGCGCCACCGTGATGATCTGGTCGCGTGGCACGCCGGTGATGCTTTCCTGCCAGGCCGGCGTGTAGGGCGTGTCGTCGTCGAAGTTTTTCGCGGCCAGCTCGCCCGGGATACCCCGCGCGACGCCATAGTTTGCGACTTGCAAATCGAATACCGTGGCGACCTGTACCTCGCGCCCGCCAAGCGTGATGCGCTGCACGGGAACGGTGCGCACCAGCACATCGCTCTGCACATTGTTATGGAAATGCTCGCTGACGATGCCGCCAAAGTAGGGGAAGCCGACCTTCGCCGTTGCGGTGCTTGGCTGTCCGCCTTCGAGCAGCGACAGCTTGAGCTTGACCTCGTGGCCGTCGCGCGCATCCCTGGCTTCGAGGTTCCACTGGCCCTGGTCGGCACGCCCGTCGGCGCCCCAGCGGAAACCGATGGCGCCGTTGGGCAGCACCACCTGGCCCGCCTCGTCGAAGGCGACCGTCTTCCATTCCGGATTGTTGGCCTGGCCCAGCTTGTCGTCGAAATCGGAAGCGCGCACATAACGGTCGGGCACGGTGATGATTTCGCCGCTGGGCAGAGTATGCTGTTTCAATAGCACCAACATCGGCATGTCGGTGTAGCGGCGCACGTAATCGTCGAAGTAGGCGCTGCGCTCGCCGCTGGCCGGGAAATAGAATTCCTTCAGGATCACATGGCCCATCGCCATCGCGACCGCGGCATCGGTGCCCTGCTTGGGATGCAGCCAGAGGTCGGAGAGCTTGGCGACTTCCGAGTAGTCTGGCGTCACCGCCACGGTCTTGGTGCCCTTGTAGCGCACCTCGGTGAAGAAGTGCGCATCGGGCGTGCGCGTCTGCGGCACGTTGCTGCCCCAGGCGATGATGTAGCTGGAGTTGTACCAGTCGGCTGATTCGGGCACGTCGGTCTGTTCGCCCCAGATCTGCGGCGAGGACGGCGGCAGATCGCAATACCAATCGTAGAAACTCATGCAGACGCCGCCGATCAGCGACAGGTAACGCGAGCCGGCGGCGTAGCTGATCATCGACATGGCCGGGATCGGCGAAAAGCCGATGACGCGGTCGGGGCCGTATTTCTTGATGGTGTAGACGTTGGCCGCGGCGACGATCTCGTTGATCTCGTCCCAGCTCGAACGCACGAAGCCGCCGAGGCCGCGCACGCTCTGGTAGTCGCGCCGCTTCGCATCGTTCTCGACGATGGAAGCCCAGGCGTCGACCGGGTCACAGTTCATGCGCGCCGCACGCCAGGCCTTGAGCAGGCGGCCGCGTACCAGCGGGTATTTGACGCGGTTGGCACTGTAGAGATACCAGCTATAGCTCGCGCCGCGCGAGCAGCCACGCGGTTCGTGGTTGGGCATGTCCCAACGCGTGCGCGGGTAGTCGGTCTGCTGGGTTTCCCACGTGACGATGCCACCCTTGACGTAGATTTTCCACGAGCAGGAGCCGGTGCAATTCACGCCGTGGGTGGAGCGCACGATCTTGTCGTGCGCCCAGCGGTCGCGGTAGGCGTCTTCCCAGGTGCGGTCTTCGCCGGTGGCTACGCCGTGGCCATTGGAGAAACTTTCCTTGGGTTGCAGGAAGTAAGTCAGTCGATCGAGAAAATGGCTCATGGTTTATCACTCATCTAAGTCGTGGCAAGGCACCCGAAAATTTCGAGCACAGCGAGCTATTAATCGCCTCCCCCGTGAGGGGGAGGATGGGAGGGGGTGGGCCTTTCGCTGTTTTTCAGGCCCAGCATCAAAATCCTTCATGGAAACCATCCTCGTTTGAGCAGCTCAAGGGTTCTTCACATACGCATTGGCGCGCAGGTAGAACCACCAATTCAACACCAGGCACACGGCATAGAAGACGGCGAAGCCGTACATCGCCATCTCGGGCGTGCCGGCCTTGATCTGGTCGCCGATCACGACGGGGGCGATGAAGGAGCCGTAGGCGGCGACGGCGGAAGTCCAGCCCAGCACCGGGCCGGCCTGCTCACGGTCGAAGATCACGCCGATGGTGCGGAACGTGGAGCCATTGCCGATGCCGCTCGCCGCGAACAGCACGACGAAGGTCACCATGAACTGGGTGAAATAGACTTCCGGCGTGGCCGAGTGGTAGGCCTGCATCATCAGGTAGCCGGCGTAGGCGGATGCTACCACCATGACCGCCGAGATGATCTGGGTGACAATCGAACCGCCCACCTTGTCGGAAATCCAGCCGCCCACCGGGCGGATCAGCGCGCCGACAAAGGGGCCGATCCAGGCATAGGCCAGCACCGGGGGCGCGCTCGGGTTGTTCAGCGAGTGCGCCCAGACGCCGGTGACTGGATCCTGGATATGCTGCACGCCGAAGATCACTTTCATTGCCAGCGGCACCGCATTGGAAAAGCCGATGAACGAACCGAAGGTGACGATATACAGTGCCGTCATTGACCAGGTGTGTTTGTTGCTGAATATCCTGAATTGCCGTTCCAGGTTGGCGCGCATGTCGCCGAAGGCGAACACTTTCATCGCCAGCAGTGTGCCGACGATGATCAGCGGCATCGCGACCCACATGTTGAGCAGCCCCAGGCCGAACGGCTTGGGCAGGTAGCAATACAGGCCGAGCACCGACGTCACCAGCCCGAGGAAATACAGCCACACCACCTTGGTGAAGGCGGCCGGGGTGGATCCGATGTTGGGCGAAATCGGCACGAGATTGTTCATGCCGAAGAAGCCGAAGAAGGCCAGCGGTACCAGCAGCAGCAACCAGACGAAGCCGCCGTTTTGGATATAGGTGGGCGTACCCGCCGCGATCTTGCCCAGGATCCAGCCGCTGTCCTTGAGCAGGGTCATGGAACCGCCGGCGAACGTGCCGAACAGTCCGACTGTCATCACCAGCGGGATGAGGATCTGCATGGTGGTGACGCCGAAATTGCCCAGACCCGCATTAATGCCCAGCGCCGTTCCTTGCAGGCGCTTGGGGAAAAAGCTGGTGATATTGGACATGGAGCAGGCGAAGTTGCCGCCACCGATGCCGGACAGCAGCGCGCAAAGCTGGAACACGATGAGCGGCGTGCCCGTGTCCTGCAAGGCGATGCCGGTCAGCAGCGCCGGGATCATTAGCAAGGCGGTGGTGAGGAACACCACGTTGCGGCCCCCGGCGATGCGGATGAAGAAGGTGGCGGGAATGCGCAGGGTGGCGCCGGAAAGCCCGGCGATGGCGGCCAGGGTGAACAGCTCGGCCTGCGTAAACGGGAAGCCCAGGTTGAGCATCTGCACCGTGAGGATTCCCCACATCATCCACACCGCGAAGCCACAGAGCAGGCTGGGCACGGAAATCATCAAGTTGCGATAGGCGATTATCTTGCCGGCGGATTCCCAAAAATCATTATCTTCCGGGCGCCAATCGGCGATATCGGTGGAACCGTATGCAGAAGCACCGCCCACACCTATGGAACCGCGCTGCCCCTTTTTGTTCATCATGATTTGCGTCTCCATTTCATTTTATGAATTCGATAAATCGACCGCATCAATGCCCGCCAACCGCCATCATCTTCTGGTCGACTGACGAGAGATGATATTCCTTGGCGAAGGCGCCTGTCGGCTCGTTCATGAAGAACAGGCAGAAGACAAAGGCCAAGCCCGCCGTGCCGCCGATGAGCAGGAAGAACTGGCTGTCGGTCAGGAAGGTATAGGCGGTGGTATAAATGACGGCGCCGACATTGCCGTAGGCGCCGGTATATCCCGCCACATTGCCGGTGATGCGGCGCTTGACGAAAGGCACCAGCGCGAAGGTAGTGCCGCAGCCGCCGGTCACGAACATGGCGCAGAACATTACCACCAGAACCGCCATTGCCAATGGCCACTGTGGTCCGATCATGCCCATCAGCACAAAACCTGCCGTCACGCCGGCGAGATAGATCAGGTGGGCAAGCTTGCGTGTCGGCGTGCGGTCCGACACGTAGCCGCCGAGTGCGCGCGAAAAGAAGTTCAGTACCGCGAACAGCGAACCGAAGAGGCCAGCCATCACGGGACTCAACTGGAATGTCTTCTGGAAGAAGAAAGGCAGCATTGAAATGATCGCCAGTTCCGCGCCGAAGGTGACAACATAGGAGGCGCAGAGCGTGCCGACCTGGGTAAAGCGGTACTTGTCGTCCTCGGGCACGCCCTTTCTGAGAATCGGCAGGTTGACCTTGAGCAGCGCCACAACCTGATACAGCACGCCGATAAGTACTGCGGCATAGAGGATGTACGAGACATCGGCGGATATATAGCCCTTGCTCGTCACCGTTCTGACCAGAAGGGAAAGGACGCCGAAGACGGGTATGGTCCAGCAAATCGCGATTACCAGATCGCCCCAGGTGGAAACCTCAATGGCCTGGGCCTTCCTTCCTATTGGCCGTTTCGTGCCGACCGGACCGTCGGTGATGGCAAACCAGTAGTAGGTGCCGTACGCGAACATCACCAGGCCGCTGATCGCAATGGACCAACGCCAGCTATCCAGCAGGCTGAGGGCAATGAACGGCAGAGTGATCGCCGCCACCGATGACCCCCAGTTGCCAAGCCCTGCCTCGACTCCCTGGGAGAAGCCCGCGTCCCGTGGCTTGAACCAGAGCGAGGTCATCGCGATGCCAACGACAAAACCGGTACCAACCGTACCCAGGATCAGCCGCGATATCAGCATTTCCGTATAGGTGCTGGCGAAAGCGAACCAGATGCAGGGGAAAGCCATGGTCCATAGCACGAGGCAGAACGTCTTGCGCGGGCCGATCCTGTCGCAGATCATGCCAACGATGACACGGGCGGGGACAGTCAGCGCCACATTGCAGATGGCGAGAACCTTGAGCTGGTCGAGGGTAAGTCCGGTGTCCTTGATGATGGTCGACACCAGCGGCGCCATGTTAAACCAGACGTAGAAGGTGATGAAGAAGGCAATCCAGGTCTTGTGCAGGGCGCCGATTTCCGCTCGCTTGAAGTCGAGCAGATCCAGCCACCCCATCGTTTTTTCATCTGCTTTTGCGGACATTTTCAAAGCTCTTTCTTGAAAGACGTATGAAAACTCAAATTGTCACGTTCGCGTTATGCGCAAAATCAATGCATGATCAGAATGGGACAATCATCAATGTGGTGGATCAGGTAGTCGCTGACGCTGACAGTGACATTGCCGAACCTCACGCCCCCCTTGGGAGGACGGCTCGTAATCACCACAAAATCCGGCTGTTTTTTCCTGACGACTTCCACCAGCATCTTGCGCGGATCACCGATCGCCAGAATCGCGTCTACATCAAGCCCCTGTTCGCTTACCCACTCCGCCGCTTTCTGCAGGCCCGCTTCCCGCTGCGCACGCCACCCCTCGAAGGCTTCCTCGTCGTAGCTGCTGGCGTCGGCAGGTTCTTCCGCAATGGTCACCAGGATGATTTCCAGGCTGGCCCCCTTGAACATCGCAACCGACTTCTCAAGCGCAGACTGCGCCGGTCCCGAACCGTCATGGCAGACTAGAATCTTCATTTTTTCCTCTCTCCCTGATAGAAAAGCGGAGGCTGAAATCATTTTTCACGGAGAAGTTTCCGCTGCCGAGAATGGTAGGAAAAGCGCTGCGCAGCGTCCATCCGCCCGAAGACCGAGAAAAGCAACTATTGTGCAGGGGATATTATTAGTCCGGTCGACGGAAAGCCATGAAGCGAACTAGTTCTTTGTGACTAGGTCTTCGGGGTTAGCCCATGCTCGACGGCATAGACGGCGGCCTGAACGCGACTCGACAAGCCAAGCTTCTTGAGAATGCCCTGGATATGGATTTTCACCGTGCTTTCGGCGAGATCGAGGTCGCGGGCAATTTCCTTGTTGCTCGCACCGCTGACGAGAAATCCGATTATTTCACGCTCGCGCGGCGTCAGTTTGTCGTGGTCGGCTGTAGCTGGCGCAGGCGCCCTGGTGGCGCTACGCACGCTCTGCATCAGCTTGGACGTCATCTGGGCCGATATCACTGCTTCGCCTTCGGCAGCGCGCCGTATCGCATCGACGAGAAAATCGGCATCGATGTTCTTCAGCAGATAACCCTGCGCCCCCGCGCGCAAAGCATCGAGCAGGTCGTCGGCATCTTCCGAGACCGTCAGCATCACCACATGGGCTTCCGGCACTTCCTCGATGATGAGTTGCACCGCCTCATGTCCGGAAATGCCGGGCATGTGCAGGTCGAGCAGGACGACATCGGGCTTGAGCGACTTGGCGCGCTTGACGCCCTCGAGGCCATCGCCCGCCTCGCCGACTACCTCGAATGCCCCATGCCTTTGCAGCAATGCCTTGATGCCGCTACGGAACAGCGTGTGATCGTCAACCAGCAGTACGCGTATGGCTTTTTCCACGATATGCATTGAGCTTATTGAGGCAGCACGAGAGTAACACAGGTGCCACGCCCCGGTGCCGCGTCGATTTCGAGACGCGCGCCGATGCGATGGGCGCGCTCGCGCATGATGCCGATGCCTACGTGCGAACCGCCCTCCTCGACCACGCGCGCCAGATCGAAGCCCTTGCCGTTGTCGCGCACGGAGATGCGCGGCGCACCGTCGCCACGCATTTCCACGTCCACCTTTGTCGCACCCGCATGCTTGCGCACGTTCGACAGTGCCTCCTGGATGATATGCAGCACCTGGATCGTGCTGACCGCGGACGAGGACGCGCGGTAACCGATCTTGTTGAACGATGTCTTGATGCCGGTTTGTCCCTCGAACTTTTCGAGCGCGCTGCGGATCGCGTCGTCGAGTTCGGCATGATCGACCCTGATCCGGAAGTGCACCAGCAGTTCGCGCACGTTGTCGTAACTCTCCTGTATCCCTTCGCGCATGCGCGCGAGTTCGGCACTCGCGATTTCCATCTGCCCGCCGCGCAGGGAGCCCTGCAGCATCTGCGCCTGGATATTGAGGAAAGCCAGCGACTGGGCGATGCTGTCGTGCAGTTCCTGCGCCAGGAGGTTGCGCTCTTCCGAAACGGCCATCTCCTTTTCCCGCACCGCGAGGCGCAGGTTCTCGATTTCGACACCGAGGTGCTGCCCGATTGCCTCCAGCAGACGCAGTTCGTCGCCGGCGAGAATGCGTTCTTCGCGAAAGAACAGGGTGAACATCCCGAATACCTGGCTCTTGGAACGGATCGGGATGGCGGCCATCGCGGCATAGCCATCGCGCATGCAGTTCGCCAGCAACACGACACTCTGTGGCTCCTGCGCGAGGTTTTGCGCAATCGATGCGCCCTGCGCCGCGACATTGCCGCACAGGCAGGTGCCGAGCGGCAGGCGCGCCTCGGCCCTAACGAAGTCATTCGACATATTGTGATTGGCGATGATTTCCAGCTCGCGCGTCGCGCTATTGGTCATGCGCACCACCCCGCCCGAGGCACCGAGCAGATCGCAAAGCTTGAGCAGGACGCCCCGGCAGAGTTCCTCCAGCGTCGCCGGTTCCGCGAGGTAGGCGGTGATCTCGTAAAGCAACGCCAGTTCCCGGTTTTTTTCCTCGACACTGCGGGTCTTGTCGGCCACGCGCTGCTCCAGCGTTGCGTAGAGGTCCTGAAGATGATCGGCCATGCGATTGAATCCGGTGGCGAGTTCACCGATTTCATCTTGCGACACGACGGGCAGGCGCACGCCGAAGTCCGAGGCGGCCATGCGCTCGATGCCGGCCCTGAGCGTTTCCACCGGCGCGATCACCAGGCTGCGGATCAGATAGGCCAGCAGCAGCGTGCCCAGCAGCGAGAAGACGACCAGCATGTTCTGGAACATGTACATCAAGGAGGTGGAATGTGCGTTGCTCCGTTCCACCATCAGCACCAGCTCGTTGATTATCGGCACGTAACGCCGTACCGAATTGTCGAAAGCCGCCATGAGGCGGCTGCGCTCGACATCATCATGCGCTGCCAGCAGCTTATTGATTTGCGGTTTGACATTCGTGTTCCACTCCTGCCGCAAACCGTGCATTTTCTCCTGGACACGCTCATCGCGCGGCAGGAAGAGCGGCCGCTCCGGGTCTCCGACCTCAAGCATGTACAGAGTGCCCTCGAAGTCGCGCATGAAGCGACGAACCTCGTCCAGCGCAACCTCAGGCGACTGAGTGGCATCCAGCGACTGGTGCAGGTAATAGGCGAGGCCATAGGTGCGCATACGTTCCTTGCCGGCCTCGTTGATTGCCGCCGCGCCGCCTTCGAGCTGGTGCGCAACGTTCAGGGTAAGCAGAATTACGGCCAGGGCAAAGACGAAATACAGGAACAGGATGGCATTGATCTTGGCGCCGAGTTTGCGCGGGGCAAGTCTTGTTATTGCGTTCATCGTTTGCGCTTTGCTTATGTCCTTGAGAGTTGCCCGCCGCTTCACCGCCCATCCCGCAACAATGGGTCGCAATCCACGCCGATTTCAAGCGGCCTTCCGTTGCTGGCCGGCTCTTGGAACCAGATTAGGCGGGGTTAGTTTACAGCCGATTGACAAAATCCCGCCCAATCCTGATTCAGTGGCAAGCAACAAAATTTGCTGCCGCTGGTATCCTGACTACTCAATCCTGCGGTATCCAGCCACACTCGAAGCAATGATGATATGAACATTGAACTCACGCTCCACGAAACCCGCGTCATCGGCTGCCTGATCGAAAAAGAAATCACCACGCCCGAGCAGTATCCGCTGTCGCTCAATGCCCTGACCAACGCCTGCAACCAGCGCAGCAACCGCGACCCGGTGCTGGACCTGGACGAGGCCATCGTCCAGCAGGTGGTCGACAACCTGATCAAAAAATTCCACGTCAATGAACAGGGTGGATTCGGCAGCCGCGTGCCAAAATTCCAGCATCGCTTCTGCAATACCAATTACGGCACGCTGAGGTTCTCGCCGCAGGAACTCGCCGTCGTCTGCGAGCTCTTCCTGCGTGGTCCGCAGACACCGGGAGAGCTGCGCAGCCGAGCGAGCCGGCTATGCCGGTTTGGCGATGTAACGGAAGTCGAAGCGGTGCTAATCCAGCTCGCCCGGCGCGAAGACGGCCCCTTCGTGATGCGGCTGCCGCGCGAGCCGGGCAAGCGCGAATCGCGCTATGTGCATTTGTTCAGTGGCAAGGTCGACGGCGCCGATGAGCATGCGGCTGCGGCAGGATTCTCCGACATCGAAGAGCAGGAACATGCGGCAAGCAGCCGCCTGAACCTGCTTGAACAGCGGGTCGCCGGGCTGGAAGCGGAAGTGACGACATTGAAGCAGCTGGTCAGCGATCTGGCCCCTCCCTGCTAGCCGTGCCGGGCGAGGTATATTATGGACGTTGCATGAGGAGGATCACCGATGCGCAAGCTACTGGAAGACTTATGGAGCTTTTTTGCCCTAACCATGATGTTGGTCTGTTTTGGCGGTCTGGCCTTCCACACGTTCAAGACCGGCGGCTGGGCCAGCCAGATCACCGGATGGGCCCTTGACGCAGGATTCCGTCATCCTGTAATGGCGATCCCGGCCGGCATCATCGCCGTCAGCCTGGCCTGGGCTTGCTTGAGCGGAAGGCTGGTGGTTGGCAAGAAAAACAACCGCTTTGGAGATCTACTGGTATTCGCCCTGGTGTTTACCGGAATCTATTTCACGTATAGCTGGCTCAACGCAAAACTCTGATTTCGATTAGTTGGGAGAAAATACCGCCGCCTCGATGCCAAGTCCCCAGGTGTCTACAGGGTAGGCGGCGCGTAGCCCGGCGGCGATGATCTCATAGGGAAAATCCGACCAGCAGCCGTGATTGGCCACATATTCCATGTGGCGCCGGTTCTGCATGTCGAATTCCTGAAAAAGCGCATCGCTGCGGCCATCGAACTCCGTGGGATGCACGCCGAAGCGCTGGCACAGGTCCAGGTTAAAGGCAGGCGCCGCCTTGACCCATTTGTCATTGAGATGAAGCACCGCGTAGCCGTGATAGACGAACACGTCATTGCCGCCCATCCAGCGCTTCAGTTTCTCGCTGGTCAGGTGATTGCTGACATCGGAGAATCCCAGCGCGGCAGGGATCCCGGCTGCGCGCGCAGCCGCTGTCAACAGGATCGCCTTGGGGATGCAATAGCCATGGTCGGCACGATGAATGTTGCTGGCCACATAGGATTCGGGATTGAGCCGAATGGAAAAAGGATCATAACGCCAGCCGTCGCGAACCCAGTAATAAAGCCGGATTGCCTTTTCAATATCGGACGCGGCACCGGCAACGATCCGATCGACTTCGGAACGCAATGAAGGGCTGTCGAAGTCGAGAAATGGGGTCGATGCCAGATATTCGGGGCCTGGCAGGGGGTATTCGCCGGCAGGGGTATGGATCATGTCTGAAGCACCTCGTCGTTATTGCGGCCGGGAAAAGGCGGCCGCATGGATTTAATTTTATGCCTGGAACCATTGCGCTGCTGCCAGCGCACGGCCTATAAACCAAGTTTTGCCCAGAGCTCATTGATCCTCTGCTTCACCGCCTCGTCCATGGCGATGGGGCGACCCCATTCGCGCTGGGTTTCGGCGGGCCATTTGTTGGTGGCATCGATGCCCATCTTGCTGCCGAGCCCGGCTACCGGCGAGGCGAAGTCGAGATAGTCGATCGGCGTGTTGTCGGCGATCAGCGTGTCGCGTTTGGCATCGACGCGCGTGGTCAGGGCCCAGATTACTTCTTTCCAGTCGCGGACATTGATGTCGTCGTCGGTAACGATGATGAACTTGGTGTACATGAACTGGCGCAGGAAGCTCCAGATGCCGAACATCACGCGCTTGGCATGGCCGGGATACTGCTTCTTCATGCTCACCACGGCGATGCGGTAGGAGCAGCCTTCGGGCGGCAGGTAGAAATCCGTGATCTCGGGAAACTGCTTTTGCAGCAACGGCACGAAGACTTCATTGAGGGCGGCGCCGAGCATGGCCGGCTCGTCGGGCGGCTTGCCGGTGTAGGTGGAGTGATAAATCGGATCGCGCCGCATGGTCATGCGCAGGACGGTGAATACCGGGAACTCGGCCTGCTCGTTGTAGTAGCCGGTATGGTCGCCGTAAGGCCCTTCCAATGCGGTCTCGCCGGGGTGGATCACGCCTTCGAGCACGATTTCCGCCCGCGCCGGTACTTGCAGGTCGGGGCCGATGCACTTGACCAGCTCGGTCTTGCTGCCGCGCAACAGGCCGGCGAACTGGTATTCCGATAGCGTATCCGGTACCGGCGTCACCGCGCCAAGGATAGTGGCCGGATCGCAGCCGAGCACCACGGCAAGCGGAAATGGCTGGCCCGGATTTTTTTCGCAATGGTCGCGGAAATCCAGTGCGCCGCCACGCTGCGCGAGCCAGCGCATGATGAGCTTGTTGGGACCGATCAGTTGCTGGCGGTAGATGCCGAGGTTCTGCCGCGGCTTCAACGGCCCGCGCGTGACTGTGATGCCCCAGGTGATCAGCGGCGCGACATCACCCGGCCAGCAGGTCTGGATCGGCAGGCGCGACAGATCGACGTCCTTGCCTTCCCACACCACCTCCTGACACGGCGCGGAGGAGACTACTTTCGGCGCCATGTTGAGCACCTGCTTCAGCAGCGGCAACTTGTCCCACGCGTCCTTCAGTCCCTTGGGTGGCTCGGGCTCCTTGAGATAGGCGAGCAGCTTGCCGACTTCGCGCAGCGCGGCAACGTCTTCCTGGCCCATGCCCAGCGCGACGCGGCGCGGCGTGCCGAACAGGTTGCCGAGCACGGGAAGCGACGAGCCCCTGGGCTTCTCGAACAGAATCGCCGGACCGCCGGCACGCAGCACACGGTCGCAGATCTCGGTCATCTCCAGTTTCGGATCGATTTCGACGGCGATGCGTTTCAGCTCGCCATTTTTTTCCAGCTGCGCGACGAAATCGCGGAGGTCGTGATATTTCATGGCAGCGATGATACTTCAACCGCCTGCCGGAATTTTCAGAGACGAACCGTGGGGTTTGCCAGCTTCTATCCTGTGCTCCCGAAGAGCTTCTTCATTTCCTCTTCGATGCCGGTCAGGCCACAGGCCTTGAGTGGACTCGAATCGACGCGCAGTTGCACATGCGGCCAGTTCTTCAGTTTCGGCCACAAGCCGCCGGGGGTGAGCCCGAGGCTTTTGGCTTCAGCGGCACAAAAACGGTAGCCGTTGCGTCCGTCAAGGAGTTTCTGCGCCGACCATTCCGCCTTGCTATCGACCAGCCAGAAGCAATCCACTGCCTCGCCCCACTGGTGCCAGGAAAAACCTGGCAAGGCATTGGTGACAGGCGGACCGTTTTGCGGACCGACGGACTCGATGCAATGGGCAAGAAAATTGGCGCCCTGGGTCTTGAACTTCACGATCTGCGCATTGATCTGCTCGCGCGAACGGGACTGACGCCACAGCTTTGCCTGCTCGAAGGGAGAGCGCAAAGTAAAGAACGGTCGCATTGGCAGGCCCTGCGCTTCGCAGGCATCAAGCAGGCGGACGACGAGGGGACGAAACTCGGGAACAAGCTGGTTGAGATCGGCGGCCATGGTGTACTCCTCAGCGCTTGAGAATCAGTTTGACGATGCTGCCCCTTGTCACGGCGTCGTCGTCAAATCCGCCATGGCTGTTGCTCTGGCTCTGCCCGCTGGGGACGGCCCAGGCCTTGACATTGTCGAGACCTTGCACGGCATCGGAGAAATATTTCTCCATACCAAGAATGGGCGTGCGTGTACCGTGTTCGAACGATTCGGAGACGAGGTAGAGCAGTGAGCGGCTGTAACCTAGAACCGGCCTGCAAGTGCAGTCGGCCTGTTCGACCGGATCGGTCAGATGGAACTCATGCAAGCGCTTCACCTGGCCATTCTTGAGGCGCGGCACCACAGTTCTGCCGAAGAGGTTGACGGTCACGGCGGGCGCCATCAAGTTGAGACTGTCAAATTTCCAGCCAAGCGGGCAGAGGTGGTCGACCACATGGCTATGCACGATAGAACCCGCCGAGTGACCGATCAGATGCAGACGGTCGCGCTTGGCGTTGAAACTGCTGGACTGCGTGGCGGCCTGATAGAGCAGGCGGCCACCGCTGTTGGCTGCCGCGGAGATGGCTTCGGCGTTTTGTTTCATCTCGCCCCAGATCATGGTGCCGGGCTCGGCCAGCAGTCGTTCCATGCGCTGGTTCCATTGCCGCTTGAACCAGTCGCCTACCCCGCCGGTGGCGCGGGGTTGCCCGCTCACCAGATCGGCAAGATGGTTCTTCAGCGTGGACCAGAGATCGGTCTCCCACATCAGAAAAATGGGAAAGATTTTCGCGTCATACAGGGCGGGTAGCCACTTCGCGATGATTGGCGCCGCATCTTCCTCTCCGGTGAGGCCGCCATGGGCATAGATCGCGATATCGACGGCATCCTTCGGTCCCAGCCCCCAGCGCTTGCGCGCCTCGGCCAGATGCACATCGAACAGCGCTTGCACGTCGGCGGGCTGGGTGCGGAAGCGGCCACTGGTAGAAAGGTGGCCGTTGTTTTCCATGTCGATGATGAAGGGCGAGAGTTCGCGATCGCGCGAGACCGGGTCGCCGGCCAGTTGCACGCGGCCTTTTTCGCTGCGCACAGTGACTGCGCTGGCAATGGCGCGGTCCTGTTCCGTCACGACACCGAGCTGGGCCACCCAACAGTCCATGGCGTTCTTGGTCCAGTCGTCGTAACTCAGGAGTGCCTGGCCCTTGCTGCCCCAGCCCTCGCCCCAGGAGTTCTGGATGATGAAGCCGCGACGGTTGTAGCCGACGATCACGAAGGCATGACCGCCGTCGTCGGGTGCGGCCTTTTCGGGCGGGATCGCCCACCACTCGCCGGTTTTGGTGTTAACGTCGAAGCCCTTGCCCCAAGCGTCGTGGCAAACGGCACTGGCGTAAATAATGCCGACTTCGTTAAGGGCCACATGCATGTCGGTGATGGAGCGGTGGTCGACGCGATAGTAGGCGCCAAGCGGACGCATCGCCGCATCGAGCCACCAGTCCTCGGCCGCGCTCTTCGCGCTGGAGGGCATGGGCATGGAGCGCCACAAATCGGCCTTGCACACGCCATGGCGATACCAACCCTTCATGGCGCCGCGCAGGCTGGAGCCGGTATCGGCGGTGGCGCCGGGAAACTCGTCGTAACGGCGCGCCATCGAATAGATCATGAAGGGCGAGACCGGTAACGCCTTGGGATCGCGCAGCCGCAATAGATAGTTAACCACGTTGGAGAGGGCAAACCCGGTGCACGCCGAGGTCTGCTTCTGGTTCAGCACTGGCAGGGCTATTCTGGGCGTCATTTCCGGCGCCGGACTCAGGGCTACGCTGGGAAGATAGGGACGGTCGCGCAGGTCGAGACTGTCAGGGACGACATTGCGCTGTGGAACCGGCGATGGTTTTTTCATGGCACTTCCTCCGTTGTTCATTTCCACCGCAGCACACAGGCGGGGCAAGCGGGTTGCAGGAAACTATTCAGGACTTGCGCTAGTTGCAGACGGAGGCCTTGAGAATCACAGACCGCCTCCGATCCACAAACATGCGGCAATTTGCCATATTATGCTCATAGTATGCAATAGCGGGCTGGGTTGCAATGAAGCTCCAAGCGCAAGCCCTGCGATGGGGGCTTCGTGGCATTATTTCCACAACGGGAGTAAATTGAACTGGGCGACCAGGCCAGCAAACACCGCCGCACCGAACCAGTTATTGTGCAGGAAGGCCTTGAAGCAGCGCATGCGATCGCGGCCGCGGATCAGGGTGTAGTGATGGCCCGCAATCGCGGCGGCGACAACGAGGCCGGCATAGTAGGCCCAGCCGTAGTGCAGTCTCATGCCGATGCCGGCCAGGATGGCCAACGTAACGGCATAGCACAGCATCACTGCGGTGACATCGAAACGGCCGAAAGTGATGGCCGAGGTCTTGATGCCGATCCTGAGATCATCTTCGCGATCCACCATCGCGTATTCGGTGTCATAGGCGATGGCCCAGAAGATGTTCGCCAGCAGCAGCGTCCAGGCAGTGAGGGGAAGCGATTGCAGCTCGGCGGCGAAAGCCATCGGGATACCGAAGCCGAAGGCGATGCCGAGATAGGCTTGCGGTATGGCGAAAAAACGCTTGGTGAAGGGATAGCTCACGGCGAGGAAAACGGCGACGAAAGAGAGATAGATCACCAGTCGCGGCAGCCACAGGATCAGCAGCAGGGCGCACAGGGCGAGGATCGAAGCGAGCACCATGGCTTCTTTTGTCGATACCCGTCCCGCGGTCAGCGGGCGGTCCTTGGTGCGTTCGACATGCCGGTCGAAATCGCGGTCGGCGTAATCGTTGACCACGCAGCCGGCGGAACGCATCAGCACCGTGCCCAGCATGAAGACCCAGACGACGAGCAGGCCCGGGCGGCCGCTGCTGGAAATCCACAGCGCCCACAGCGTCGGCCACAGCAGCAGCAATATGCCGATCGGCTTGTCGAGCCGCATCAGCTTCTCGTAAAGATCGAGGCGTTCCTTGATTGCGGCAATGTTCATGGTTCGAACCGGCTGATCGGTGGCAAAAAGACTTCGGTCACCAGTAGCGGCAAGCCATGCCGGTAAAACGCCGAGCGGCGCGCCCAGAGCGGGAACTTCGCTTGCGGCAAGGCTTGCAGAATACGCTGTCCGAGCGGATCAGCCGTGGTCACAGCGCGGTAATGCAGGGGACGGCGCACCACGGAACGCTCGGCGAACAGCAGTTCTGCCAGCGGGCGCGAACCGAGGCCGCGTACCGCGCGCCAGGGGCCGCTCGTGTGGCGTTGCGAAACCACGCTATGGGCGAACACCAGCGGCACATCGCCTTCCATGAGCAGCACTTCGCGCACCGTCACGCCGCGGCGATGTCCCAACACGCCGGCTTCTTCCGGCAAGGCGGACATGCAGCGTTGTACCAGCCGGCGCAAGCGGAAGTCATGCCCAACAACGCGGCGGATATGCGCCGTCAGCGAACCCTCGGCAGCGAGCCAGGCGGAGAGACGGCGATCGGGGGGAAGGTGGTGTGTCCAGCGTTTCATTTGCGGCTTGATTTTATCGTGGTCAATTGCCGAAATCGCGAATCCATGCCACAAAGCGTTGACCGAATTCCGGTGCGCTATAAAACAAACCGGCGGCGACCACTGCGTTAATGGCTGCGGCGAGCGCGAAAAGATGCGGAATCGACAATCCGGCAGCAAGCAGGGCGCTGGCGCCGAGGGCACCGGCGACCATGAAGCAGGCATTCACGATGTTGTTGGCGGCAATGGTGCGGGCGCGTTTGTCCTCGGCACTGCGCGCTTGCATGAGGGCATACAGCGGAACGCAAAAGAATCCGCCGAAAACGCCGAGCAGCAGCAGGTCGGCAAGGATGCGCCAGGTGCCGAGGTCGGATAGCAGTTGCGCCAGCGACGACACATGCGCAGGCAATCCGGCCGTCGAAGCCAGCGCGAAATCGAGGCCGAACAGCGTGAGACCGGCGGCGCCGAACGGCACCAGGCCGAGCTCCACCTTGTGTCTGGAAAGACGGTCGCAGGCCAGCGAACCGGTGCCGATACCGACGGTGAAGATCGCCAGCAGCAGCGTGACGGAGAGTTCGTCGCCACCGAGTACGTTCTTCGCGTAGGCCGGGAACTGGGCCAGAAACAGCGCGCCATAAAGCCAGAACCACGACAGGCCGATGATGGCTATGAATACTTCGCGATTCGCGCGCGCGTCGGCGATGCATCGCCAGGTATCGATGACGGGATTGAAGCGAATTGCCAACTGCGCCGCCGCCGGTGGCGCCGGCGGGATACCGCGGCTTGCGACGTAACCGGCCAGTGCAACCGACAACGTGGCAACGGTAATCCACACCGTACCACCGTCGAGCGCTGCAAGCAGCCCGCCGGCGAGGGTGCCGAGCAGGATGGCAGTGAAGGTGCCGGCCTCGACCAGTGCATTGCCGGCGACCAGTTCCTCCGGCCGCAGATGTTGCGGCAGGATGGCGTATTTCACCGGCCCGAATAATGTTGAATGCATTCCCATCAGGAGCAGTGCTGCCAGCAGCACGGCTAGGCTGTGCGCGGCAAAGCCGATACCGGCCAGCGCCATGATGGCGATTTCCATGAGCTTGACGAAACGCGCGACGCACGCCTTGTCGAGCTTGTCGACGATCTGTCCGGCCGTCGCCGAAAACAGGAAAAACGGCAGGATGAAAATGCCGGCGGCAAGATTGCCGAGCAATTCGGGCTTCAACGATGTCCAGCTGGCGGCCTTGAAAGTGAGCAATACCACCAGTGCGTTCTTGAACAGGTTGTCGTTGAAGGCGCCGAAAAATTGTGTGACGAAAAGCGGCACGAAGCGGCGCGTACGCAACAGGCCGGATTGGATGCTCATTGGAAAACCTTCCCCCCAACCCCCTTCCCGAGGCAGGGGGTGACAATAGTTCGCAGGCTATGCCTGTTCCATGCGGTTGGCTGTGCCGTCCTTGGGGCGGCCCGGCGGACGGCATTCATGCTTTTAACAATTGTTCGCGGCCGGCCATCCAGCGTTGCAGATGGCGTTCGGCAAAGTCGGGATAATCGCGCAGCATTTTATCCGCCGCAGCACGCGCCCTATCGACCATCTTCGTATCGTCCAGATCGGCGTAACGCAACAGCGGCATGCCGCTCTGGCGCGCGCCGATGAATTCGCCGGGACCGCGCAGCGCCAGATCCTGGCGCGCGATCTCGAACCCGTCATTGGTCTCGAAAATGACCTTGAGGCGCTGCCGCGCGGTTTGCGACAAGGGCGAGGCGTAGAGCAGGATGCAGACCGAGTCGGTGATACCGCGGCCGACGCGGCCGCGCAACTGGTGCAGTTGGGCAAGACCGAAGCGCTCGGCATGTTCGATCACCATCAGGCTCGCGTTAACTACGTCGACGCCGACTTCGATCACCGTGGTCGCCACCAGGACTTGTATTTCGCCACGTGTGAATGCCTCCATCGCCGCCGCTTTTTCTTCGCCGCGCAGCCGGCCGTGAACGAGGCCGATGCGCAAGTCAGGCATGTCGATGGTGAGATGGGCGAAAGTTTCTTCAGCGGTCTTGAGTTGCAGGGTTTCGCTCTCTTCCACCAATGGACAAACCCAGTAGGCCTGCCGCCCCTGCGCACAGGCATCGCGCACGCGGGCGATAACCTGATCACGCTTGCCTTCGGTCACCAGCTTGGTCTTTACCGGTGTTCTTCCCGGCGGCAATTCGTCCAGCAGCGAGACATCGAGATCGGCGTAATAGCTCATCGCCAGCGTACGCGGTATGGGCGTGGCCGACATGGTGAGTTGGTGCGGTGACGCTGCTTTCTGCTTGAGCGCGAGGCGCTGCCGCACACCAAAGCGGTGCTGCTCGTCGACAATGGTCAGGCCCAACTTCGCGAACGCAACATCCTCCTCGATCAGCGCATGCGTGCCGACTACCAGCCTGGCTTCGCCGCTGGCGATGGCTGTGGCCATTTCATTTTTTTGTTTTCTCTTCAGGCTGCCCGATAGCCATGCCAAAGGAATTCCCAGTGGATCGAGCCAACAGCGCAGTTTGCGGTAATGCTGCTCGGCGAGGATTTCGGTGGGCGCCATCAGTGCCGCCTGATAACCGTTTTCCGCCGCCTGCAACATGGCCAGCGCCGCGACGATGGTCTTGCCGCTGCCGACATCGCCTTGCAGCAGGCGTTGCATGGGATAAGGTTGCGCCAGATCCGCGGCGATTTCGCGCCATGCCTTCTGCTGCGCGCGCGTCAGCTTGAACGGGAGCGCCGCGAGCAGTTTGCCCGTCAGCGAGTTGATTGCCGTCAGGCGCGGCGCGCCGCGCGTCCGGCGTGCGGCATAGGCGCGGCGCAGCGAGAGCTGTTGCGCCAGCAGTTCGTCAAAGCGGATGCGTTGCCAGTAGGGCTGCAACGCGCAGGTCAATTCCATTTCCGATGCAGCACCCGGCGGCTGGTGCAGTTGGTGGATGCTTTCGGCAAATCCGGACAAGCCACCGCGCAGTTCATCAGGCAGGGTGTCATCGAGCGCGACCCGCTGCAAGGCATTGCCGATCAGCTTGCGCAGGGTCGCCTGGCCGACGCCGGCAACGGTCGGGTAGATCGGCGTCAACGCTTGCGGCAAGGGTTCCTCGCCATGCAATACATGGAAGCGTGGATGAATCATTTCGGTGCCGAAAAATCCGCCGCGCACTTCGCCGAAGGCGCGCAAGCACGCGCCCGGCTGCAAGGCTTTCTGCTGGCTGGGATAGAAATTGAGAAAGCGCAGCAGCAGCGTGCCGCTGTCGTCGTGCACATGACACAGCAATTGTCGCCGCGGCCGGTAGGCGATTTCGGTGGAGACGACCTCCAGTTCAAACTGCGCCGCCTCACCCGGTACCGCATCGCGCACCGGCGTAATGCGCGTCTCGTCCTCATAGCGCAGCGGCAAATGCAGCAGCAGATCGGCGTCGCGATGCAGCCCCAGCTTTACCAGTTTGGCGGCGAGCGTCGGGCCGACGCCCGAGAGTTGCGGCGGATTACTCAACGAGAATGACGGCGTCGGCCTCCACCAACGCGCCGCGCGGCAGTTCCTTGACGCCCACGGCGGCGCGCGCCGGATAAGGCGCGGACACGTAGCGCGCCATGACCTCGTTGACCTTGGCAAAGTTGGCGAGATCGGTGAGGTAGATGTTGAACTTGAGAGCGTTATTGAGCGATGTACCGGCGGCTTCCGCCACGGCCTTGAGGTTGTCGAAGACACAGACGATCTGCGCGTCGATGCCTTCGGCCATCTGCATGGTTTTGGGATCGAGGCCAATCTGGCCCGACAGATAAAGCGTATTGCCGCTGCGTACCGCCTGGGAATAGATGCCGATCGCTGATGGCGCGTTCGGGGTCGAAATGATGGTTCTGGTCATGATGTTTTTTTGCATTGAAAGCGCAAGGATACTGCGTTAAACCTAACGGTGGATCACCATCAGCAGGCCGGCATCGAGGCCCATTGCCTTCAGCTTGGCGCGGGCTTCATCAGCTTCCGCCCTGGTCTTGAACGGTCCTACCTGAACGCGGGCTTCGATCTGTGCCGGTACATCGTTCTTCAGCAGCCTGGCAAGCAATTCCTGGGCGTTATCGACATTGTTGAACACCCCCATCTGCAACACGAAATGACGCTCGGTTTGTGCATTTTGTGTCAACGGATGGGGAGGAGCCGGCTTGACAGCCGCCTGTTTCACTTCGGCTGGTTTGGCTGGTGGGTGAAGCTGCCTGGGTAATGGTGCTGAGGACGAGGAACTTTCTACCGGCGCTGCGGATATCTTGTTGCTCGGGACGGCTTGTGGCGGCGGCTCGGGAAGGGTTGTGGCCACCGACATCGGCTTGGCAGCATCGACAATGGCGGACGGTTCGGAGGATGGCACGGGAGCCGCGAACATGCCGTCAATGACCGCAAGCCCGCCCAGCAATGCCGCGATGGCGACCCCGGCGAGCGCAATACGCTTGATCAGACGCCGGCGCAGCGCGTCTTCATCCAGGCTGTCAGGCTGCCGCTCGGTTTCCATCACGGGTCATCTCGACATGCTTCGCCGATAGCATGCTGGCATCTTAGTCGCCGGTCGATACCCGATAAACAAGGATCAAGCGAAGGTTTCGCCCATGTTTCTGTTCACCATCAGGTAAGCGTTACGCGTGCGAATTTGCGCTTGCCGACTTGCAGCACAACGGTGTTGCCGGCCATCAGATGCAATCCTTTGTCGCCGACTTTCTCGCCATCGGCGCGCACGCCGCCAGCCTCGATCATGCGCATCGCTTCCGAGGTGCTGGCCACCAGGCCCGCCTGTTTGAGCACTTGCGGAATTGCGCCGGCAGCAACCGTCAGTTCAGGCATGTTGTCTGGAATTTCGCTGCGCTGGAAGCGGGCGATGAAATTGTGCAACGCCGCTTCACCCGCCTGTGCACCGCCGTGGAAGCGGCTGACAATCTCTTTGGCCAATTCGAATTTGACATCGCGTGGATTGGTTCCGGCCGCAACCTGTTTTTTCAGCGCGCCAATTTCGGCGGCCGATTTGAACGAAAGCAGATCGAAATAGCGCCACATAAGCGTGTCCGGCACTGACATCAGCTTGCCGAAAATCTCGTCCGGCGCTTCGCTGATGCCGACGTAATTGCCGAGCGATTTCGACATCTTGTTCACGCCGTCGAGGCCCTCCAGCAGCGGCATGGTCAGGATGCATTGCTGCGGCTGGGCGTAGTGTCTTTGCAGTTCGCGCCCCATGAGCAGATTGAATTTCTGATCGGTGCCGCCGAGTTCGACATCCGCCTTCATAGCGACCGAGTCGTAGCCCTGCAGCAGGGGATAAAGAAACTCGTGGATGGCAATCGGCTGCTTGTTGCCATAGCGCTTGGAAAAATCGTCCCGCTCCAGCATGCGTGCCACGGTGTGGTGCGATGCCAGGCGGACCAACCCCGCGGCGCCCAACGCTTCGCACCAGGCAGAGTTGAAGCAGATCTCGGTCCTGGCCGGATCGAGAATCTTGAATACCTGCTCCTGGTAGGTCTTTGCGTTTTGCGCGACCTGTTCGCGCGACAGGGGCGGGCGCGTGGCATTCTTGCCGCTTGGGTCGCCGATCATGCCGGTGAAATCGCCGATCAGGAACATGACGTGGTGCCCCAGTTCCTGGAAATGGCGTAGCTTGTTGATCAGTACCGTGTGGCCGAGATGCAGGTCGGGCGCGGTCGGATCGAAGCCGGCCTTGATGCGCAGGGGACGACCGAGCTTGAGTTTTTCGACCAGTTCGGCCTCGATCAGCAATTCATCGGCGCCGCGCTTGATCAGCGCCAGTTGGGATTCGATATCGGTCATTGAATAAGGAGCGGGTTTTGCCTGGAGTCGCATTTTTGTTAAACTGCCCGACCCTGACGCTGACCCCGCTACTTGATGATTGCAGAAAAGAGTTCCATTTTAGCCTACCTCCGTGTCCGCAATACTGAGCGAAGCCGCCATCTGCTGCTCGGTACGGTTGCAGTCATTGGCGCATGTTTCGGCGTGGTGGCTGCGTTTGGCAACGTCTCCAGCGGGCTGGACAACAATTTCCCCCAGCAAAACATCGTCGAATCGTTGTCGCTCTCCCAGGCCACTCCGGTCGTCGAAAACGAGGAGCTGTTCATCCGCGAAGAAAAAGTGCGGCCGGGGGATTCGGCCTATTCATTGCTGGAGCGCCTCGGCGTTGATAATTTCCGCATGATTGATGCCGCGCGCGGCAATGCGCAGGCGCAACCCTTGTTTCGCCAACTCTCCCCCGGCAAGACGATTACCGCCTATCTGGATCGCGCGGGTCAGTTGCGTTCCCTGCTTTTCCCGCTCAATGACAAACAGGATCAGGCACTGGAACTGGATGACACCAAAGAGGGATTAAAGATCACGCAAAAGGTCCTGGCGCTCGAAACCCGTGTGTCCGTCAAATCCGCAGACATCAATTACTCGCTGTTTAGTGCAACGGACGCAGCGGGCATTCCCGACAATGTCGCCTCGCAACTCATAGACATCTTTGGCGGCGACATCGACTTCCACCGCGACCTGCGTAAAGGCGACCACTTCTCCGTCGCTTACGAAACAATCATGCATATGGGCAGGCCGATACGCAGCGGCCACATTCTCGCCGCAGAATTTGTCAACGACGGCCGCAACTTCAAAGCGGTCTGGTTCCAGGATGCCGACGGCCGCGGCGGCTATTACACGCCAGAAGGCAAGAGCCTGCGCAAGGCCTTTCTGCGCTCGCCGCTGGAATTCTCGCGGGTCACCTCGGGCTTTTCAATGTCACGTTTCCACCCGATTCTGCAACAGTGGCGCGCCCACAAGGGGGTCGATTATGGCGCTCCCATCGGCACTCGCGTCAAAGCTACCGCCGATGCGGTCGTCGACTATGTCGGCATCCAGAATGGCTATGGCAAGGTTGTCGTGCTCAGGCACCAAGGCCCCTACACCACGCTGTATGGGCACCTTTCAGGTTTCGCTCCGGGCATACGCAAGGGCAGTCGTGTGGCACAAGGCGATGTCATCGGCTACGTTGGCATGACCGGCCTCGCCAGCGGCCCGCATCTGCACTACGAATTCCGTATCAACGGCATATTCAAGAATCCCCTGTCCGTCGCCTTACCCGGATCTCTGCCTCTGACCAGCGAACAGATGGCGCGATTCCGCAGCGAATCCGGGGTATGGCTGGCGCGCATCGATGCGGTACGGAATATCAACCTGGCTTCAGCCGACTAAATTTGTGGCATGGCGATGACGAATCGCCATGCCGGTCTGATGTCCGGTACCAGCCTGGACGGGGTCGACACAGTATTGGCCGACTTTGGCGGCGATTCCCCGCGGGTGATTGCTTCCTGCCATCTGCCTTTCCCGGTACAGATGCGGCAGGCAGCGCTATCTCTTCAGCAGGCCGGGCATAATGAGCTGCATCGCGCTGCCTTGCTTGGCAATCAACTCGCCGCCGTCTACGCCGAAGCCACGCGGCGCGTAGTTGAACAGGCGGGAACGGCGAGCGATCAAATCAGCGCCATCGGCGCCAAGGGCTCCAGAATATTGGGCACCATCTATTCCGCATAAAACCAGGGGCGCAACGAGACAATCTCCGCGCCCTTGGTTCCGGCAAGAAACTCAGGCCGAAAACGACGATCCGCAGCCGCAAGTGCTGGTGGCGTTCGGATTCTTGATCACGAATTGCGAACCCTCCAAGCCTTCAGAATAGTCGATTTCCGCACCGACCAGGTATTGATAGCTCATCGGGTCGATCAACAGGGTGACGCCGGATTTTTCCAGCACGGTGTCATCCTCGTTGCTGACTTCGTCAAACGTAAAACCGTACTGGAAACCGGAGCAACCGCCGCCGCTGACAAACACGCGCAGCTTGAGTTCCGGGTTGCCTTCTTCGGCAATCAATTCCCGCACTTTATTCACCGCGTTGTCGGTGAAAATGAGCGGCATGGGCATTTCGGTCGGTGCATTCATGTAATTCTCCTGTTGGGGCTATGGGCCGGAACCCTTAGTTGGTGGTGGCCAGCTTTAATTCAACTGACTTCGCTGCAGCGCCCTGGTGAATCAACCGTCCCTGAACAACGGCGCCAAGGTGCATTTCTATCGAATTGTATTCCACATCTCCTGTGACCCGGGCCTTGGTCTGGAGTTCCAGAAAACCGCTGGAATGCAGCTGCCCGATCACCGTACCGTTAACAACCAGATGCGAGACGGTGATTTCGCCCTCGATGCGGGCGTGCTCACTGATTACCAGCGTACTCGACTGGTCTCCAATCGCCGTCACATTGCCACGGATTTCACCATCGACGCGCAAGCCGCCGGTGAAAACGACATTGCCCTCCACCTTGGTACCGGCGCCGACAAGGCTGTCGATCCGGCTTTGGGTCTTGTGTGCAGTTCTCGAAAACATGACGATACCTCCTTAACCAAACTTACACCGTCACTTGTTGTGATGCCACCACCGTCGTGCCCTGCATCAGGCGTACCTCGAGTTTCTTGAGTACGGCATTTGCCGGCAGCGTAAAAGTGCCCTCAATACGGCGAAAATACTTGAAACTGACCAGAAACTTCCGGGTGTCCGGCGCAGCTGCATCCGGGATGTTCACGATAACAGTTTTCCCGCCCTGCTGAACTGTCGCCACCATCTGTAGCTGTCCCTTGAATTCATGATCGGAGCGGGATACCGGAGCCGCCAGCAGGAATCGATAACGGCAGACATCTCCTGCTGTGGCGGCTGGCACCACCAGCATGCGGTGAATGCTAACAGTTCGATTTTTTACTTCGCCCGCGGCAAGGTTCTCGAATGCCGCCAGATCCTCGCGCAAGCTGCTATTTTCAGCCTCCAGCCGCTTTACCTGTTCGCCGAGTTTCTGTTGCGCAGTGCGTTCAATCTGTAGCGAGGCTTCGCTGCCATTGCCAATTGCGCGCAAATGCTCTGCTTCGGTTTCTAGTGCCTCGACGCGGTTGCGCAGACCGCTGAGTTCCTGTTCGGTCGTGGTTTTGTCGCGGCCGGTATAACCGCTACTGACGACATAAACCCAACTCACCAGAGAAATAACGGAAATTAACAGCAAAATCGTCACTAATGCGCGCCAATGCCAAGGAATATGGGCGCGTACTGTCACTCGCGGCGCCGCCATACCAAACCGGCCGCGCAAACGGCGCAGCATCAAGGCAGGACGGGAACGTGCGAAAGTCCGGTACATTCGTCGAAATCAAACATCAGGTTCATGTTTTGCACAGCCTGCCCCGCGGCTCCTTTGACAAGGTTATCGATCACCGAGAGCACCACCAGTGTATTGCCGTTTTGGGGCCTGTGCAGGGCGATGCGACATATATTCGAGGCCCTTACCGAGCGCGTTTCGGGATGCGACTTGGGTGGCAGCACATCGACGAAGGGTTCCTTCGCGTAGCGTTGTTCAAAGATTGCCTGAAAGTCTGCTTCCCTGGTGATGCGTGCGTACAGTGTTGCGTGAATGCCTCGAATCATCGGGGTCAAATGCGGCACGAAGGTCAAGCCAACCGCACGCCCCGCCGCCAGCGTCAGCCCCTGGCTGATCTCCGGCAGGTGCCGATGCCCCGGAACTCCGTAGGCCTTGAAATTGTCGGAGGCTTCGGAAAACAGGATATGCGTTTCAGCTTTGCGTCCCGCACCCGATACGCCGGATTTGACATCGGCAATCAGGCTGCTGACGTCAATGCATCCCGACTCTACCAATGGCAGGAAGCCAAGCTGTGTTGCCGTCGGGTAACAGCCGGGATTGGCCACCAGGCTGGCCTTCCTGATGGATTTCCGATTCACCTCGGGCAGGCCATAGACGGCTTCAGCCAGCCAGCGCTGGCTCGTGTGCGGCATGCCATACCATTTTTCCCAAACGTTGGCGTCCTTGAGCCGGAAGTCCGCGGCAAGATCAATCACCTTGACTCCTGCTTCGAGCAGTGCAGGTGCCTGCTGCATGGCCACCCCATTGGGGGTGGCGAAAAACACGAGGTCGCATTTTTCGAGCGCCGCACTCGCCGGATCAGAGAAAGCCAAGGCCACGCGACCGCGCAAGCTGGGAAACATATCCGCTACCGGCGTACCGGCCTCGCCGCGAGATGTAATGGCAACCAAATCCACCTCAGGATGCTGGGCCAGCAACCTGAGCAGTTCAACCCCCGTATAGCCAGTACCACCGACAACGCCAACCTTGATCATTGCAAGCTCCGTAATGTCTTGGTGAGATATTAGCGCACAGACAAAAAAGCCGCCCGCAGGCGGCTTTTCGAAAGCGTTGAAGCGAATTACCGTTTCGAGAACTGTTTGCGACGGCGCGCCTTGTGGAAGCCGACTTTCTTTCGCTCGACCTCGCGCGCATCACGCGTCACAAAGCCTGCCTGCGACAGAGCGGGCTTCAGCGTCGCATCGTATTCGATCAAAGCACGCGTGATGCCATGACGCACCGCGCCTGCCTGGCCTGATTCACCGCCGCCCACCACGTTGACCATGATGTCGAAGGTGCCCGAATGCTGTGTCAGTTCGAGCGGTTGACGCACGACCATGCGGCCGGTTTCGCGCGAGAAGAACTCGTCGAGCGGCTTGTCGTTGACTATGAACTTTCCGCTGCCCTGTTTCATGAAGACGCGTGCAATCGCCGTCTTGCGACGACCGGTGCCATAGTAGTAATTGGTGGCCATACTTAAATCTCCAGTGCCTTGGGTTGCTGTGCACTGTGCGGATGTTCAGCACCCGCATAGCACTTCATTTTCTTCAGCATTGCGTAGCCGAGCGGCCCCTTGGGCAGCATGCCCTTGACGGCTTTTTCCAGCACGCGTTCCGGAAAACGCTGCTGCAGCTTGGTGAAGTTGGTTTCATAAATTCCACCAGGATAGCCGGTGTGGCGAAAATACTTCTTGTCCTCGGCCTTGTTGCCGGTCACACGCAGCTTATCGACATTGACCACGACGATATAGTCGCCTGTATCGACGTGCGGGGTGTACACCGGCTTGTGTTTGCCGCGCAAGCGTTGCGCAATTTCAGTTGCAAGACGTCCCAGCACTTTGTCAGTTGCATCGACGACGAGCCAGTCGCGCTGGACTTCATGCGGCTTGGCAGAAAACGTTTTCATGAAGAAACCCCGATTTTAATGAGCCTTGGGCAAAAACAAACCCATGGGCGGAATGCGGAAAGCCGCGCATTGTATGTCAGCCATTACAGCAGTGTCAAACCTTTGCCCAAACTACGCATTCAGGCAAAAAAAACGCAACCCCTTGGGGTTGCGCTGAATTCGCCCCCGTTGCGGGGACGAGGAGGAGAAGTTGCTGAATGCTGTAAAATTTTTTCTACAACAATCAAAGTAGAACAATCATAACAAATATTATGCTGCATTGCAATAATATTTTCAGTCTCTTTGATTTATGTCAAATATTAGCTTAACTATATGATTAATTTGGATTGATATGTATCCAATAACATTCTAACAACATATCCGGGCTGCCTGCATTGTGGCAAGCAGCAAGAAAGCCTGACTGGAACAAAATTCGGGTCGGATACAATTCCATGCTTGAATTTCAAGCAGATGGAGCAGGCACTATGGAATGCACGATTCGCTGGCACGACGGGATGAGTTTCATTGCGGAAACCGGGAGCGGACATCTCGTCGCAATGGACGGGGCACCGGAGGCAGGAGGGCGCAATCTTGCCCCGCGTCCAATGGAAATGGTGCTGGCCGGCACTGGCGCCTGCACAGCGTTCGATGTCGTGCTGATCCTGAAGCGTAGCCGGCAGGACATTACCGACTGCGAAGCAAGGCTGATTGCCGAGCGCGCCGAGAGCGACCCCAAGGTCTTCACCAAAATCAATTTTCATTTCGTGGTCACCGGTCGAGGGCTGAAACCGGAAACCGTGGAGCGCGCAATCAAACTATCAGCGGAAAAATATTGCTCGGCGTCCATCATGCTCGGCAAGACAGCCGAAATCACCCACACTTGGGAAGTCGTGGAGGGCTAGAAATAGTAAGTGGTGCGCGTCATCGCGCCGGATATCGCGCGCATCGCCCACTTGACCGGCGGCGGCAATTCCCTGGCGCCAAGTTTGACGGCCGTCCTGGCATGGCCGATTTCATCCACCTTCATCTGTTCGACGATCTCTCGCGAGCGCCTGTCATGTGTGGGCAGGCTGCCAAGGTGGCTTTGCAGATGCTGCTCGACCTGACGTTCGGTTTCGGCGAGAAAGCCGAGGTTCCATTCGTCGCCGCATTTGCCGGCAATGACGCCCATTGCCAGCGAGCCCGCATACCAGAGCGGATTGAGAAAGCTCTTGTGGCTACCCAGTTCAGCGAGCCGGTGCTCAGTCCAGTTAAGGTGCTCGGTTTCCTCGAAGGCCGCGTATGCCAGGGCACGCCGTGTTTCCGGATTGTGCGAAGTCAGACTTTGGCCCTGATAGAGTGCCTGCGCACAAATTTCCCCACAGTGATTGACGCGCATCAGCGCCGCTGCATGGCGCTTTTCGGCCTCGCTCAGATCAGCCTCTGGCAAGGCGGCGCCAGGGACGTCGCGGCGGCTTGGCGCGGGAACAAACAAGGTGCGCAACGCCCTGTCGAATTCAATAATCAGATGGTCGATCATGGCATTCCAGGACGCTTGCCGCGGCGCAGGGCAGCGCGCGCTTCGGCGGCATCACGCGGCGCATTGCCGGGCGGACAAAAAAAATCACGGCTCAACACCGCATGATGTTGGTTCACCAGCTTGTTTTCGATCGGCCGCCATAGCGGATTCGCGACTTTGCTCCAAGTCCCATTAGAGCGCCCGAGCGCGAACAACTTGAACTCAAGCGTGTCGCAACGCATGCCTTCGAGACTGATGTTGCTGGCGCCGCCGGCAGTTTTCACTACCAGCACATAGCGCACGATGTCATCCGTCCCGATGCTGACGGTACTGCCATCGACGAAAAACCGGTTGTGCTCTGTCGGTCCGACATAGAACTCAATGAGGTTTCGCTCAACGGGAAACTCGGGGATTTGCGTCGCAGCTTCCTGCCAGGGTTTTTCCTCGAAATCGTAGGGCTTTTCTGGATCTGCCAGCGCCGCATCCACCATGAAAGCCGAAACCAGAAAGCCGAGAACCAATAAATGATGTCGAATCATTGAGTTTGCACACCGTTCTTGCTTGGCCATTTAGGTTGGCGCTCCGCAGGATGGATAAAAAGGTGCCGCGCCAGTTCGGTCAATGCCTTCTCGTAGACCTCGCGTTTGAAATCAATTACCGAATCCAGCTGCACCCAGTAGCTGTTCCAGCGCCATGCATCGAATTCGGGGTGGCCGCTGGCACGCAGCGATACATCCGTATCGCGGCCGACCAGACGCAACAGAAACCATATCTGCTTCTGCCCCTTGTAGGTGCTGCGCCATTCGCGGCGAACCCATTGCTTGGGTACGTCGTAACGCAACCAGTCACGTGTCCTGCCCAGAACCTCGACATGTTCCGGCCTGAGCCCAACCTCTTCATGAAGTTCGCGATACATCGCCTCCTCGGGCGATTCGCCGCGCTTGATGCCTCCCTGCGGAAACTGCCAGGAGTGTTCGCGGATACGCTTCCCCCAGAAAACCTGGTTGAGACTGTTGGCCAAGACAATGCCGACGTTCGGGCGATAGCCTTCACGATCGAGCATGATGCAATCTTCCAATAACTCACTGCAGTCGATTCTTTCACAATTGCCAGCGGCTGGATAGACCGATCCGCGCAGTAAAATCGCGCTTTCTTAGTTTCAGGTCAGATCATGCGCGCATCACGGTTTTTTATTGCCACACTCAAGGAAGCTCCCGCCGACGCGGAAATCATCTCACACAAGCTGATGATGCGGGCCGGGCTGATCCGCCGTCTGGCGGGCGGCATCTACACCTGGATGCCGATGGGGCTGCGTGTGCTGCGCAAGGTCGAAGCCATCGTGCGCGAGGAAATGAACCGTGCCGGCGCCATCGAATTGCTGATGCCGGCGGTACAGCCCTTCGAGTTGTGGGAAGAATCGGGGCGCGGGCCGAAATACGGCCCCGAACTGTTGCGCTTCAAGGATCGGCACCAGCGCGATTTCGTCATCGGTCCCACTCATGAGGAAGTTATTACCGATGTAGTGCGGCGCGAAGTGAAAAGCTACAAGCAACTGCCGCGGCACTTCTACCAGATCCAGACCAAGTTCCGCGACGAAATCCGGCCCCGTTTCGGCGTCATGCGCGGGCGTGAGTTCCTGATGAAGGACGGTTATTCCTTCCACGCTTCCTACGCGGATCTGGAACGCGAATACCGCAACATGCATGAGACCTACACGCGTATCTTCACGCGTCTCGGGCTGAAATTCCGCGCCGTCGCCGCGGACACCGGTTCCATTGGCGGTACCGGCTCGCACGAGTTTCATGTGCTGGCCGATTCGGGCGAGGATGCCATTGCCTATTGCTCCGCCTCGGATTACGCGGCGAATGTAGAACTGGCCGAAGCACTCGCGCCAACAACACCGCGTGCGGTAGCAACACAGACGATGCAAAAGGTGGCAACGCCGGGCAAGACCAAGTGCGAAGACGTCGCGGCATTCCTCGGCGTCCCGCTGCAAAAAATGGTCAAGGCCGTCGCCGTGATGCGCGCAGAAGGCGGCTTCGGCCTGCTGCTGCTGCGCGGCGACCACGACCTCAACGAAGTGAAAACACAAAAAGTGATCGGCGAATTCCGTTTTGCGCGCGACGAGGAAATTGTCGCCGCGCTCGGCTGCAAACCCGGCTACATCGGCCCGGTGGCTGGGAACAAGATCGCCGTATTCGCCGACCGCACCGTTACCACAATGAGCGATTTCGTCTGTGGCGCGAATGAAGCCGGATTTCATCTAACCGGCGTCAACTTCGGCCGCGACCTTCCTGAGCCTGCGCAAGTCGCCGACCTGCGCAACATCGTCGCCGGCGATCCCTCACCCGACGGCAAGGGCGCGCTCGACATCTGTCGCGGCATCGAAGTCGGGCACATCTTCCAGCTGCGCACCAAGTACGCGGAGGCGCTGAAATGCCAGTTCACCGACGAGCAGGGCAAGGAACAAGTGATGGAGATGGGCTGCTACGGCATCGGCGTTTCGCGCATTGTTGGCGCGGCGATCGAGCAGGGCAACGACGAACGCGGCATTATTTTCCCTGCCGCCATTGCACCGTTTGAAGTCGTCATCGTGCCAATGGGTTATGCCAAGAGCGAGGCCGTGCGCAAGGCCGCCGACGGCCTGCTCGCCGATCTTCTTGCAGCAGGCATCGACGCCATCCTCGACGACCGCGACGAGCGCCCCGGCTCGATGTTCGCCGATTGGGAACTGATCGGCATACCGCATCGCGTCGTGGTCGGCGAGCGCGGCTTGAAGGAAGGCAAGCTCGAATACAAGGGCCGCTCTGATGCCGAAGCCCAGATGCTGCCTGCCGGCGAAGTGCTGTCATTTCTCAAACAAAGTCTGTGCGGCTGATACTGGCTTTTGCGCTGCTGGCATGGGCGCAGTTCGCCCATGCCGGCGCGCAGCAATACGAACCCCTTGCCGCCAGCGTACAGGCCGCATTGCATGAAGCAGTGTCCGACATGGCCTCGCCCGAGCCAAAATTCCCAAGCGTCGTGGAAAAGGTGAACTGGCTCACCGAGATGTCGAAGCGTCTTACAAAGCGCATGCCGGATCGCATCGCGCGCCTTGAATTCCTCAAGACCGTTTATTACGAAGCCCAGCGCGCCGGTCTCGATCCGCAACTGGTGCTGGGCCTGATCCAGGTGGAAAGCGGATTCCGCAAATACGCCGTCTCGGGCGCGGGTGCCCGCGGCTACATGCAGGTGATGCCGTTCTGGACCAAGCTTATCGGTAGCAAGGGCCAGGATCTGTTCCACATGCGCATCAACCTGCGCTACGGTTGTACCATCCTGCGCCACTACCTCGACATCGAACAAGGCGATCTCTACCGTGCCCTCGGCCGCTACAACGGCAGCCTCGGCCAGCCTGAATATCCGAACATGGTGCGTGCAGCGTGGGAAAAGCAGTGGGCCTGGCCCGCACTGCCGCATTGATCTGGTAGCGTTATGCCCTTGCCCGTATGAACTGACCGGAAAGACACAACATGCAAACTCTTCGCATTACTCTCGAACAGAACGAAATCCCCACCCACTGGTATAACGTGGCCGCGGATTTGCGCAGCCCGCCTTCGCCGCCGCTGGGGCCGGACAGGCAGCCGGCAACGCCGGAGCAGATGGGCGCGATCTTCCCCATGCCGCTGCTGGAGCAGGAAATGTCGGCTGAGCGCTGGATTACGATCCCCGAGGAAGTGCGGCAGATCTATGCGTTGTGGCGTCCTTCGCCGCTGTGCCGGGCGCTGCGGCTGGAACAAATGCTGGGCACCCCGGCAAAAATTTTCTACAAGTACGAAGGTGTTTCGCCTGCTGGCTCGCACAAGCCCAACTCTGCTGTGCCGCAGGCCTATTTCAACAAGATCGCCGGCACCAAAAAGCTGACTACTGAAACCGGCGCCGGCCAATGGGGTTGTTCCATCGCCTTCGCCGGGCAGATGTTCGGCTTGCCGGTGCGCATCTTCATGGTCAAGGTGAGCTACGAGCAGAAACCCTACCGCCGCTCGATGATGCAGACCTGGGGCGCCGATGTCTTTGCCAGTCCCACCACGCTGACCCAGGCCGGCCGCGACGCGCTGGCCAAGGATCCCAATAGCGAGGGTTCGCTCGGCATCGCCATTTCCGAGGCCGTCGAAGAGGCCGCCGCCAGTTCCGACACCTGCTACACGCTCGGCTCGGTGCTCAACCATGTGCTGTTGCACCAGACCGTGATTGGCCTCGAAGCCAAGAAGCAGTTCGACAAGGTCGGCCTTTATCCGGACGTCATCTATGGCCCCTGCGGCGGCGGTTCCAGCTTCGGCGGCATCGCCTTCCCCTTCCTCGCCGACAAGGCGGCTGGGGACAAACGCGCCGCGAACCTGCGCTGCGTCGCGGTGGAACCGACCTCCTGTCCGACCTTGACCAAGGGTGCCTACGCCTACGACTTCGGCGATGCCTCGGGCTACACGCCGCTGATGAAGATGTACACCCTCGGCCACGACTTCATGCCGCCCGGCATTCATGCCGGCGGTCTGCGCTACCACGGCGATTCACCGCTGGTGTCACAGCTCCTGCATGAAGGCATCATCGAGGCTATGGCGGTACCGCAGGTCGCCACCTTCGAAGCCGGCATCCAGTTCGCCCGCGCCGAAGGCATCATCCCCGCCCCCGAATCCTGCCACGCCATTCGCGCCGCCATCGACGAAGCCCTGCGCTGCAAGGCCACGGGCGAACCCAAGGTGATCCTGCTCAACCTCACCGGCCACGGCCACTTCGACATGGCCTCCTACGACCGCTATCTGGCGGGCAAGCTCGAAGACTACGACTACCCGAAGGAAGCCATCGCCGCTTCGCTGGCGCATCTGCCTAAGGTGGGGTGATTGGCACACCCGTTCGCGTTAAGCCTGTCGAAATACATACAGCATTCCTGCTCGATTTGAGGTTGCCGGGGTGAGTCCCGGCATTCTCAAAACAACAGCTGTAATAAGCCACTGCACCCGCCACAGTACTTCGCCGCTTTGTGGCGAAGCCCGCTTGTATCCAAGGATTGCTTACAGTTTCCAGCCATAGGCCACGCCAAGAATATCTTCCTCAAGAAAACTTTTCACATCGCCGCCGCCAAGCGCTGCCGGGATCGAGCCCCTGCCATTCGTTGTGTTCTTCGGCGCGTGCACATAGGCCACGCTGAGTTCCGCGCCACTGCTGGTTTTCCAGGTGCTGCCGAAAGTCAGGTGATCCTTAACTACCGCAGGCGCCGCAATGTTGAAGAAGTTTTGGTCGGAGGGAATCGGATTGCCTTTGCAGCTGTATCCGCCACGCAAGGTCAAATTCTTGCTGTACTCGTAGCTGGCGCCGAACTTGACCACGGTGATGTCCTTCCAGCCAAAGCCGCCCCCGTTGGGCGAACCGAGTAGATTGCCCTGCACGGTCAGGTTGGACAGTGGATTGGCCAGGGAGCGCACGCCGCTGTACCTGATTTCCTGGACATCTGCCACCAGTGTCAGGGCGGGTGTGATCTTGTAGGCGATGCCAATGCCATAGTTCTCGGGAACATCGAAGCTGCCGGCATCAGCTAACAATCCCTTGTACTTGTCGAACTTGGTGGCGCTGACCTTTGACACCCAGGTGGCGCCCAGACTCAGCGCCGGCGTGATCTGGCCGATCCAGCCCAGGCGCAGGCCCCAGCCAGTGGAGCTATCCGCGCCACGGTTGGTGACGCTGCCTGGATAGGCGCTGGTGCCAGGGTTGTCAAAGGCGCTGAGTCCATTGGCTGTAAAGCGCTGGTAGATGAAATTCACTGCGGCGCCGAGTGCATGCTGTTCGCTGGGTTTCCAGGCTACGGAAGGCGAAAGCGATAACTGCACAAAGTCGGTGCTGGCACTTCCTTTCGAACCGTATGCGGCGAAGGGATTGCGTGGGTAATCGATATTCAAGCCACCGTTGCCAAAAACGGCAACACCGATGCTAGTGGCATTAGATAGCTGTTTCGTATAACCGAATTCGGGGATAAAAAAGCTCTTTTTATAATTACCGTCATAGCTGCCCGAGGCGCCCGGGACAGAACTGCCGGTGATAGTGGTACCGCGCTCGGGCATGAACCAGGACAGGCCGAAGTCGATCCGATCGCCCACCAATGCCGTGCCGGCAGGATTGTTGCCGGCGGCCAGCGCATCCTGGGGCAACGCGACGCCAACGCCGGCAAGCCCCTGTGACTTCATGCCATAGCCATTAGACAAATAGCCGTTGGTGGCATGGGTGACAGTTGGGAAGAACAAGAAAGAGAGCAGCATGGTGACCAGAATGCGGCTGCTAATTAGAAATGAGAATTTCATGGACATGATCCCCCTGAAGTTTTGTTTTGATAATTCTGATTATTGTATTCAAACTCAAGCTATCTTCACTACGTGGTTGCGCGGTCATTTTACCCCGCTCATTGCGGACTGTTCGGACCATGGTTTCTCGCCCTCCGAACGACTCTTCGTGGCCGATTGTATGCATTCGGCAGTACGTTCAGAAAGCAGTCATTTGCAGAAGTATCGCCGAACCAAATGCAGTCACCTTCGGCCAAATAACCACCGATCACTGGCAACCCTGCGCGAGTTCACCCCACCGAACCCGATAGATTTTTCTACGCACAACAAATACTCATTCCCGCCCCAGCAGTTCATATTCCGCGATCACCTGCGCCCCGAACAGCAACAGCATCGCTGCAATTTCCATGCTGAACAGCGCGATCACCGCCGTGGTCAGCGAGCCGTAGACGATGCTCACCTTCGACAGATGGCCCAAATACCAGATGAACAGGTGGCGGATCATTTCCCAAATTGCGGTAGCCGTAATGCCGCCGATCAGGGCATGGCTGAAGCGGGTGCGACCGACCGGCATGGCGAGATAGATGGCGCTGAAAATCAGCGTCTCCGCGCAGAGGCCCAGCAGATACAGCATCAAGCCCGAGAGGCCGCTCAGGGACCAGTCCCGGCCCATGAAATGAATCGCTTCCTGGGCCAGAGTCTGCAATGCGATGAAAACAAGTGTGACGGCCAACAGCGATATGCCCAGCGCGAGCACGAAGCAATAGGGCAGCACGGCGGAGACGAAGGCGTGACGTTGATGCACTTCCTTACGGTGGACAAAAATGACGGCCATCGATTGTTCCAGCGCCGAGAAGGCGAGGGAGCTGAAGAACAGCATCGTCACCAGCAGCACCGCGCCGATGCCGGTACCCTTGTCCAGGAAACTGGAAACATCGAGCAGCAGCGACGCCGACTGGCTGGGCACCAGCCACTCCAGGTAGTGCCCCATCGCCCCGAGCAATTCCGCCGGGGCCACAAATTGCGAAAGCGTGATAACGGCAAGAATCAGCAGCGGCACCAGCGACAGCAGCGCGTAATAGGCAACGGCGCCCGCCAGCAGCAAGCCCTGGTTCCTGCCGAAGCTCTTGACGACTTGCCAGACAAAGGCGAAGGGGTGTTGCAGGACATGCAGGGCGGCTTTGCTCAGGATGTGCATGGCATTCACCGCATCCCCGGCATCATCCCCTTCATGCCTCGCATCATCTTCGCCATGCCACCCTTGGAGAACTGCTTCATCATCTTCTGCGTCTGTTCGAACTGATTCAGCAGGCGATTCACTTCCTGTACCTGCACTCCGGCGCCGGTGGCGATGCGGCGCTTGCGCGAGGCCTTGATGAGTTCGGGCTTGCTGCGTTCCGTCGGCGTCATCGAATTGATGATGCCTTCGATGCGGCGAATGGATTTGTCTTCCACCGCTCCGCCCGCCTGCTGCGCAGCCTGGGCGAACTGCGCCGGCAGCTTGTCGAGCAGCGAAGCAACACCGCCCATCTTGCGCATCTGCCCGATCTGTTCCTTGAAATCATTGAGATCGAAGCCCTTGCCGGACTTCATCTTCTTTGCGAAATCCTTGGCCTTGTCCTGGTCGATGCCGCGCTGCGCATCTTCGACCAGGCCGAGGATGTCGCCCATGCCGAGGATGCGCGAGGCCATGCGTTCGGGATGAAACTCTTCGAGGCCGTTGAGTTTCTCGCCGACGCCGGCGAACTTGAGCGGTTTGCCGGTGACATGGCGCACCGACAGTGCGGCGCCGCCGCGCGAATCGCCGTCGAGCTTGGTGAGGATGACGCCGGTCAGGGGCAGGGCATCGGCGAAGGCCTTGGCCGTATTCACGGCGTCCTGGCCGAGCATGGCATCGACCACGAACAGGGTTTCGATCGGCTTCAGTTGCGCATGCAGTTCGCGTATCTCGGCCATCATCACTGCATCGATCGCCAGCCGTCCGGCGGTATCGACGAAGAGCACATCGTAGTAATGCTTCTTCGCGTAATCGAGCGCGGCAGCGGCAATGGCGGACGGTTTCTGCTCGCCCGTGGATGGAAAGAAATCGATGCCAGCCTGCGCGGCGACGGTCTTCAGCTGTTCGATGGCGGCGGGACGATAGACGTCGCAACTCACCGTCAGCACTTTTTTCTTTTGCCGTTCCTTGAGCCACTTGCCGAGCTTGGCCGTGGTGGTGGTCTTGCCCGCGCCTTGCAGGCCGGCCATGAGCATGATCGCGGGCGGCTGCGTGGCGAAATTGAGCCCGACCGACTGGCCGCCCATCAATTCGGTCAATTCGCGATGCACCACGCCGACCAGGGCCTGGCCCGGCGTAAGCGAGCCGATGACTTCCTGACCGACTGCTTTTTCCTTTACCCCGGCGATGAAGTCCTTGACCACCGGCAGCGCGACGTCGGCCTCCAGCAGCGCCATGCGCACTTCGCGCAGCATGTCGGTAATATTGTCTTCGGAAAGCCGGGCCTGGCCGCGCAGGGTTTTGACGACTTTGCCGAGGCGCTGGGTAAGATTGTCGAGCATGAGTGGTGTGCCGAAATGAGGTGGACGTGAGGATATGGCGGGGTTGCGTTAAACTTCGTCCATGTCCGGAATTTTAATGCAACTCTTGGCGGCATTCCTCTATGCCGCATTGTCGGCCCGCTTGTGGCAAACCCGCTGGCACGGCCCGCAGGCCTCCCGCTCCGTCGCGAATGGATTGGGGGGGCTTGAACAGACTCTGCTGCTGGCGGCGCTCGTCATTCATGGCATCACGCTGCGCTATGACATCATTGACGGCGACGTGATGCACTTCGGCTACGCTATTGCGCTTTCCTTCATGCTCTGGCTGGCCATTGCGCTTTACTGGATCGAGAGCTTCTATACGCGCATGGAGGGATTGCTGATCATCGGCCTTCCCGCCGCCGCGGTGGCCGCATTGTTGCCGAGCCTGGTACCCGAGCATCATGTACTCGTCAATGCCGGCTCCACGATTTTTCGCTTGCACTTCCTCATCGCCATGCTGGCCTACAGCCTGTTCACGCTGGCCGCCCTGCATGCGCTGCTGATGTCGGCCGTGGAAAAAAATCTGCATCGCGGCCGGCTCTCGCCCCTGCTCTCCGGTCTGCCGCCTTTGCTGTCCATGGAAGCCCTGCTGTTCCGGGTGATCCATATTGCGTTTGCCCTGCTCTCGCTAACCCTGATTTCGGGTATCGCATTCTCCGATACCTTGTTTGGCAAACCGATTACCTTTAACCACAAAACCGTATTCGGCATCCTGTCCTGGCTGATTTTTGCCGGACTCCTGTTTGGCCGGCATTTGCGCGGCTGGCGCGGGCGCGTCGCGTTGCGCTGGACGCTGACCGGCTTTGCCGTACTCTTGCTGGCGTATGTGGGCAGCCGTTTCGTGCTCGAAGTCATTCTCGGCCGTAGTGGCTGAGTGGCACGGATCCTAGTCTCTTACCACTCAAGTCTTGGCAGAATTGGCGAAGAATATCGAGCGAAGCGAGCCAATCAGTAGCCGCCCCTTGAGGGGCGGATGGGTGGGGTGGGCCTTCAATTCGCTTTTCCGGCCAAGAGACCAAGTGCATGATCGAAGGCAGCCCTGTTGGATTCCGGCTCGGCCGGCTTAGGGATGGAGGACATCCCGCTTTCTGCGCAGTTTTGGACGCTGGCTGTACTGCTGGTCTGCTCCGGTTTTTTCTCCATGGCCGAAACGGCCATGATGGCCTCGAACCGTCATCGCCTGCGCCATCTCGCCAGAGAAGGCAACGCCGGCGCGGCATTGGCGGTAAAGCTGCTGGGGACCACCGACAAACTGCTCGGTGTCATCCTGCTCGGCAACACTCTTGTAAATGCCGTCGCCGCGATGGTCACCGGCCATATCGCGCTCACCCTGTTCGGCGAGGAAAAATGGGCGCTTGAAGCCGGTGCAGTATTCATCACCTTCTGCCTGCTGATATTTTCCGAAATCACGCCGAAGGTGATCGGCGCAACGCATCCCGATTGGCTGACGCAGCGCATCAGTTTCATTCTGGCGCCCATGCTGCGCATTGCCTATCCGCTGATCTGGACCGTGAATCTGCTGGTTACCGGACTCCTTAAATTGCTGCACCTGCAGCCCAAGCCGGGCCACCAGGAACTGCGCCTGTCGACCGAGGAACTGCGCATCCTGGTGCTTGAATCAGTGCATGGCATTCCCAGTCAGCACCGCGCCATCCTGCTCAATCTGTTTGATCTCGAAGACATCACAGTTGAAGACATCATGCAGCCGCGCGGCAGCGTTGAAGCCATCGACCTGCAAGCATCGCTGGAGGATATTCGCCAGCAGCTTGCCACCAGCTATCACACCAACTTGCCGGTATATGACGGCGATCCTGGTAATGTTATTGGCATCTTGCACCAACGCCGGCTGCTGTCGCATGTACTGGGCGGCGAGTGGAATCACGACACCCTGCGACAGCAACTAACCGATCCCTACTTCATTCCAGCCGGCACGCATATCTACTCCCAGCTCCAGTTCTTCCAGGAAAATCGCCAGCGACTGGGGTTGGTGGTGGACGAATACGGCGAAATCCAGGGCCTCATCACTCTGGAAGACATCATCGAGGAAATCATCGGCAAATTCACCACCGGCCTGCCGGGGGTCGACAACGAGTTGCGCTGGCAAACAGACAATACCGTTCTGGTTGAAGGCGGCAAACCTCTGCGCGAGCTGAATCGCTCTTTGGGCCTGGATTTGCCGCTGGAAGGGCCGAAGACCCTGAATGGGCTCATCCTTGAGTATTTTCAGGATATTCCCGAAGCAGGCATTAGCGCCAAAATCGGTGGTGTTGTCATGGAAGTAGTGCAAACTCAGGACAAGGCGGTAAAAATTGTCCGGCTCAGCAGGCCAAAATAGTGAAAACCAGTGAGGATTCCGTCATAGGCCGGGCTTTACAAAGCCGCACCGGCCGGGCATCATCAAGGATGGAAAATCGGTTTCCCGCGTATGGGCGGCTGGCTGCATACATGGGGTTCGATTAGGGAGAAGTCTCAATGGCCGCTGCGAAAAAAACCGCGCAAAAAGAATTTATCTACTCTTGGAAGGGCAAGGACCGCTCCGGGAAGGCCATTGGCGGTGAAATGCGGGCGACGGGCGAAGTGGCTGTCCAGACTACCCTGCGCCGCCAGGGATTTATTGTTACCAAGATCAAGAAGCAGTCGGCGCGAAGCGGCGGCAAGGTCGAGGAGAAGGACATTGTTCTATTCACGCGCCAACTGGCCACCATGATGAAGGCCGGCGTACCTTTGCTGCAATCTTTCGATATCGTCGCCAAGGGATCCAGCAACGCCGCCGTAACCCGCCTGCTGATCGAGATCAAGACGGATATCGAAACCGGCTCGAACCTGAACTCGGCTTTCCGCAAGCACCCGCTTTACTTCGACGCGCTCTACTGCAATCTGGTCGGAGCGGGGGAACAGGCCGGGATACTGGAGTCCCTGCTCGATCGTCTTGCCACCTACAAGGAAAAGTCCCTTGCGCTGAAAAAGAAAATCAAGGGAGCGATGAGCTATCCGATCACGATTCTGACGGTAGCTTTCATTGTGACCGCCATCATCATGATTTTCGTGGTGCCGCAATTCAAGAGCGTGTTCTCCAGTTTCGGCGCCGACCTCCCGGGACCGACCCTGGTGGTCATCGCCATGTCGGAGTTTTTCGTCGCTTACTGGTGGGCGGTGTTCGGCGGTATTGGCGGCGCCATTTTCGGTTTCATCTACGTCAAGAAAAGGTCGCTGGCGGTCCAGATCGCCATGGACCGAATGGTACTCAAACTCCCCTTGTTCGGCCCTCTCCTGCAAAAAGCCATCATTGCGCGTTGGACCCGGACGCTGGCAACCATGTTTGCGGCGGGTGTCCCGCTGGTGGAGTCGCTGGAGTCGGTTGGCGGCGCGGCGGGCAACTATGTCTATAAAGTAGCCACCAAGCAGATCCAGAACGAGATCAGTACCGGCAATACGCTTGTTGCAGCAATGCAGAACTCAAACGTGTTTCCGAGCATGGTATTGCAGATGGTCGCCATCGGCGAAGAATCCGGCGCCCTGGACAGTATGCTGGGCAAGGTGGCCGATTTCTTCGAGGCCGAGGTTGACGATGCGGTCGAGAACCTCACTGCGCTGATGGAACCCATGATTATGGCCATCCTGGGCGTGGTTATCGGCGGCATCGTCATCGCCATGTATCTGCCGATCTTCAAGCTCGGTTCCGTCGTCGGCGGTTGATAGATGGCAATGGTTTCCGCGGCCGGCGGTGCGCCGGAACCTGTACTGCTCGTCGCATTCGCTTCGCTGCTGGGGCTACCGATCGGTAGCTTTGGTTCCGGCATAACATGCTTCGCATGTTAGCCTCCACTGAAACTGCTTCGATGCTCACTGTTCTTCAGGATCCATTCAGCTTGATCATTCTTTCAGCCGTGTTTGGCTTGATTGTGGGCAGTTTTCTGAATGTCGTGATCCATCGCCTGCCGAAAATGATGGAACGAGACTGGCAGTGCCAATGCGCCGAGTTGCGCGGCGAAACGCTGCCCAACGCCGAAAAGTTCACGCTGGCTGCGCCGCGCTCGCGTTGCCCGCATTGCGGCCATGCGATTTCGGCAATCGAGAACATTCCCGTCCTCAGCTACCTGTTCCTCAAGGGCCGCTGTCGCGAGTGCAAAGCGTCCATCAGCCTGCGTTACCCACTGGTGGAACTATTGACCGCCGCGCTATTCGGTCTCGCCGCATGGCGCTTAGGTTATTCCGCCGCGACGCTGGGAGCGATGTTTTTCTGCGCCGTCGCCATCGCCCTGAGCTTCATCGACTTCGATACCCAACTGCTGCCCGACGACCTGACGCTGCCCCTGCTTTGGGCCGGCCTGCTGTTCAATTTGTGGGGCACTTACACAAACCTCGCCAGCGCGGTGGTTGGCGTCATTGCCGGCTATCTCTCGCTGTGGTCGGTCTATTGGGGCTTCAAGCTGTTAACCGGCAAGGAGGGAATGGGCTACGGTGACTTCAAGCTGCTCGCCGCTATCGGCGCCTGGGTCGGCTGGCAGGTGCTGCCGTTGACGATATTGCTTTCGTCCCTGGTCGGCGCGCTGGTCGGCATTGCCTTGATCGTGGTGGCGCGCCACGGCCGCAATGTGCCGATTCCGTTCGGACCTTATCTCGCCGCCGCCGGCGTCATTGCCCTGTTCTGGGGCAAACCGCTGACACAAGTCTATCTGGGCAGCGTGCTGCGGGGTTGAAAAAGCGCCGTCTCACCCCCATCCAGGTTGCCCTACGGTGCCTTTTGCCGCAGGCCCTTACGTTATAATCCGACCTTTATTTGGGGGCAACAATCATGCCTATTTACGCATATCGCTGCACAGCATGCGGTTTCGAAAAAGACGTTCTGCAAAAATTGAGTGATGCGCCGCTCAATACCTGTCCCGAATGCCATGTCGACAGCTTTGCAAAGCAAGTGACCGCCGCTGGTTTCCAGCTCAAGGGCAGCGGCTGGTACGCAACCGACTTCAAGGGCGGTAGCAAACCGGCGGCACAATCCAAGCCCGATGCTGCAGTACCTCCTTGTCAAGGCGGCACTGGCGCCTGCCCCTCATCGTGCAGTTGACAAGCCCTGGCTAGAAAGCTTTGGCCCTGAAAAAATATTTCATTACCGGGCTGCTGATTTGGGTGCCGCTGGTGATCACCCTGTGGGTACTCGCCACGATCATCCGCACCATGGATCAATCGCTGCTGCTGTTGCCGGAAGCGTCGCGTCCCGAGCACCTGATGGGTTTCTACCTGCCCGGAATCGGCGTCGTGCTGACGCTGCTCGTGGTCCTCGTCAGCGGCGTTGTCGCGACCAACATTGTCGGGCAGCGTTTTCTGCTGTTCTGGGAAAGCCTGCTATCGCGCATCCCGGTCGTCAAATCGGTTTATCACAGCGTCAAGCAGGTGAGCGACACGCTACTGGGCAATAGCGGCGTTGGCTTGCGCAAAGTGCTGCTGGTGCGTTATCCGCACCCCGAAGCCTGGTCGATCGCTTTCCAGACCAATATCCCGGTCAGCGAAGTCTCAGCCGCGTGCGCGGATGAAATGGTCGGGGTCTTCATTCCGACTGCGCCCAGCCCGGTCAACGGCTTTTTCTTTTTCGTGCGCAAACGCGACACGATAGAACTCGACATGAGTGTCGACAGCGCCCTTAAATACATCATCTCCATGGGAGTCGTCGCCCCAACCGCGCTACATCCTGCCACTCACGCCCAGAACGAATAGCCCCGGCACCGGCATCGCCGGCGCCTTTTTCATCCCATGGAATCAATATGCGTACTCACTACTGCGGCCAGCTCAATGCCAGCCTGATCGATCAAACCGTCACCCTCTGCGGCTGGGCCCATCGCCGCCGCGACCATGGCGGCGTCATTTTCATCGACCTGCGCGACCGCGCAGGCCTGGCGCAGGTTGTCTGCGATCCGGATCGCGCGGAAATGTTCGCGCTGGCCGAAAGCGTGCGCAACGAGTTTGTCCTGCGCGTCACCGGCAAGGTGCGCCACCGCCCGGCCGGCACCGTGAATGCCAATCTGGCTTCGGGTGAAATCGAAATCCTTTGCCACGAACTGGAGATACTGAATCCCGCCGTCACGCCGCCGTTCTCGCTCGACGATGACAATCTGTCCGAGAACGTGCGCCTGACCCATCGCGTCATCGATCTGCGCCGTCCGCAGATGCAGAAGAACCTGATGCTGCGTTATCGCACCACGATGGCGTTCCGCCGCTTTCTCGACGCCAACGGCTTCATTGACATCGAGACACCGATGCTGACCAAGAGCACGCCCGAAGGTGCGCGCGACTATCTGGTGCCGTCGCGCGTACAGCCGGGGCAGTTCTTCGCCTTGCCGCAATCGCCGCAACTATTCAAGCAGTTGCTGATGGTGGCCGGTTTCGATCGCTACTACCAGATCGTCAAGTGTTTCCGCGACGAAGACCTGCGCGCCGACCGCCAGCCCGAATTCACCCAGGTCGATATCGAAACCTCGTTCATGGATGAGCAGCAGATCATGGCCCTGATGGAGGCGATGATCCGCACGGTATTCGAGGAAACACTCGCCGTCGAACTGCCGAATCCCTTTCCGCGCATGAGCTATGCTGAAGCCATGCAGCGTTATGGTTCAGACAAGCCCGATCTGCGCGTAACGCTGGAACTGGTCGATGTCACCGATGCCGTGGCCGACGTCGCCTTCAAGGTATTCAGCGGTCCCGCCAGCTCCGGTGGTCGCGTCGCCGCACTGCGTATTCCGAACGGCGCCAGCCTGACCCGCAGCGAGATCGACGGCTACGCCGAATTCGTCAAAATCTACGGCGCCAAGGGCCTGGCTTATATCAAGGTCAACGATGCATCGAAGCTCAACGAGGAAGGCCTGCAATCGCCCATCGTCAAGAACCTGCATGCCGCAGCGCTGAAGGCCATCGTCGAGCGCACCGGCGCGCAATCCGGCGACCTGATTTTCTTCGGCGCCGACAAGACCAAGATCGTCAATGACGCCATCGGCGCGCTGCGCATCAAGCTTGGCCACGAAAAGGGTTATCTCAATGGCAAGGCATGGGAGCCGCTCTGGGTGGTGGATTTCCCGATGTTCGAGTACGACGAGGAGGGCAAGCGCTGGAATGCCTGCCACCATCCCTTCACCGCGCCCAAGGCCGGCCATGAGGATTTCCTCGCAACCGATCCGGGCAGGTGTCTGGCCAAGGCCTACGACCTGGCCCTCAACGGCTCGGAAATCGGCGGCGGCTCGGTGCGTATCCACCGCGAAGAAGTGCAGAGCAAGGTGTTCCGCGCCCTCGGCATCGGCGCCGAGGAGGCCCGGCTCAAGTTCGGCTTCCTGCTCGATGCGCTCAAGTACGGCGCACCACCGCACGGCGGCCTCGCCTTCGGCCTCGATCGCATCGTTACCATGATGACGGGTGCCGAGTCGATTCGCGACGTGATCGCCTTCCCCAAGACCCAGCGCGCGCAATGCCTGCTCACCGATGCACCGTCGCCGGTCGATGAGAAGCAGTTGCGCGAATTGCATATCCGCCTGCGGCAGAAGGTGGAAACGCAAGTAGAAGTCGGCAAATCCTGAGCAACACGGCAATCCCGGTATGAAATACAAAATACCGGTCTCCGTGCTCGTGGTGATTCATACTCCCGCGCTTGACGTGCTGTTGCTGGAGCGCGCCAAACACCCCGGCTTCTGGCAGTCGGTGACGGGCAGCATTGAAGAAGGCGAAGTCCTGCTCGACACGGCGCAACGCGAGGTACATGAGGAAACCGGTATCGATGCATCCGCGAGCGAGTTCGTGGCATGGAATGTCGTCAACAACTTCCGCATCTCGCTTTCGCCGGAGCGCTTCGCGCCCGATGTCACCCATAACCGGGAGAACGTTTTCAGCCTCTGCGTGCCAGCGGTGATGCCGATACGACTGGCACCCGATGAGCATCTTGCCTATCGTTGGTTACCGTTCCGTGAAGCTGCGGCAGAATGTTTTTCATGGACCAACCGCGACGCGATCCTCATGTTGCCGCTCATATTCCCTTTGAGGCCAACAACTCCTTGAGGCATTGCGGACAGTAGCAGTCTCTTGCATCGGTATCTGCATCAGCCAATACCGGTTGTGCCATACACCAGCAGGTCTTCTCGCCCGATTTTGCACCGCAGCGGAATTCGGCGCCGCACTTCGGGCAGCGGCTGTTTTCATGTATTTCGGAAGACATGGCAAAGATTGTGAATGCAAATGTCAGCAACCGCAAGGAACGCAGGCACTTGAAAACCAGGGAAACATCCCGATTTATCTATTGCGCGGCAAATACACCGCAACTGATTAACCAAACCCGATACAAGGAGAAGCACATGAGCAATCTGACAAAACGTTACGATCCGTTTGACGAACTGTTCCGCGGATTTTTTGTTCGCCCCGTGGATTTCGGCCAGGGCCGTGAAGCGCCGGAACTGCGCGTTGATGTGAAGGAAAACGACAATGCCTACGAGGTGCATGCCGAATTGCCGGGCGTGAACAAAGAAGATATCCACGTCGACATCGACGGCGCCGTGGTGGCGATCTCCGCCGAGCGCAAGCAGGAGAAGGAAATCAAGGAAGGCGAGCGCGTCCTGCGCACAGAGCGCTACTTTGGCAAGGTATCGCGCAGCTTCCAGTTGGCGCAGGAAATCGACGAAAACCAGACCGTCGCCAGGTACAACAATGGCGTGCTGGAACTGACGCTGCCGAAGAAGACCGCCGTACAAGCCAGGCGCATCACGATTCAGTAAGCAATCGTCATCAATGGCGCGCGCCGGGTACGCAAACCCGGCGCGCGCCCTTTTCCTGCCGGCGCGGATAAAATGCGGGCTTCGTTCGCTCAAGAAGCCCGCCATCCCGCCATGACAGCAAAGATTCTGCCGCAGGACAAGGCCGCGATCCTCGCCGAGGCGCTGCCCTACATCAAGCGTTTCCACGGCAGGACCATCGTCGTCAAATACGGCGGCAATGCCATGACGGATGAGAAGCTCAAGCAGAGCTTCGCTCGCGATGTTGTGCTCCTCAAGCTGGTTGGCATGAACCCGGTGGTGGTGCACGGCGGCGGGCCGCAAATCGACGACATGTTGAAACGCGTCGGCAAGACAGGCCATTTCATCCAGGGCATGCGCGTCACCGACGCCGAGACCATGACCGTGGTTGAAATGGTGCTCGGCGGCCAGGTCAACAAGGAGATCGTCAATCTCATCAATCAGCACGGCGGCAAGGCCGTCGGCCTCACCGGCAAAGACGGCAATTTCATTCGCGCCCAAAAACTGCTGATGCCGAGCCAGGAAAAGCCGGGGCAGACGGTTGATTTGGGGCAGGTCGGCGATATCGTCGCCATCGATCCAGCGCTGATCGCCCTGCTCGACAGCGGTGCCTTCATTCCCGTCATTGCCCCGATCGGTGTCGGCGAGGATAACGAAACCTACAACATTAATGCTGATGTCGTGGCCGGCAAGATTGCCGAAGTTCTCAGGGCCGAGAAGCTGGTGCTGCTTACCAACACCCCAGGTGTGCTGGATAAGGAGGGAAAGCTGCTCACTGGCATCACACCAAGACAAATCGACGACATGGTGGCCGACGGGACGCTGTCCGGTGGCATGCTGCCGAAGATCGGCTCTGCACTCGACGCAGCGCGCAGTGGCGTGAAAAGTGTGCATATCATCGACGGCCGCGTCGAACATGCGCTGCTGCTGGAGATTCTGACCGACGAAGGGGTCGGCACTTTGATCAAATCCAAATAAGCGCCAGCATTAGCGTAAAAAAATGTAATAACGAAGTGATTTGTTGTAATCGAGTGCAGCGAGCTAATCAGTAGTCCCGCCCTGGGGCGGGGACGGGTGGGGGCATTCAATTTGCCTTTGCGTTTTATCATCCGCAGGGGTGCAATAATTATTGCATAAGCATTAAGGGGGGAGACAAATGGCTGCAAAACCGGGCGAGCGCAAGCTCCAGATACTGCAAACCATCGCCGCGATGCTGGAGAATCCGGCCGGAGAAAAAGTCACCACGGCGCTCCTGGCGGCCAAGCTCGTTGTCTCGGAAGCCGCACTTTACCGCCACTTCGCCAGCAAGGCGCAGATGTACGAGGGCCTCATCGAGTTCATCGAAAGCGGCATTTTCTCGGTGCTGAACCAGATCGGCGTCGACGAGGAATCTGGCCTGCGCCAAGTTGAATTGATGGTGGCCACCACGCTGCGCTTTGCACAAAAAAATCGCGGTTTGACACGGGTATTGATCGGCGACGCGCTGGTGCATGAAAACCCGCGCCTGCAAGTGCGCATCAACCAGGTCACTGACCGCATTGAAGCCACACTGAAGCAAAGTCTGCGCATAGCCGTGACGCAAGGCAGGCTGCCGGCCGAACATGATGTCGGCGCGCATGCAGCGATACTGGTGGACTATGTCATCGGCCGCTGGCACCGCTTCGTCAAGAGCGGTTTCAAGAACGACCCCATGGACCAGTGGACTCAGCACTGGTTATTGCTGCAGCGCTGAAAACCAGAAACCTTAACTGTTCTTGCCGCTTTTATTCAATAACTCTGCGGCCTCAAGGGCGAAGTAAGTCAGGATGCCGTCGGCGCCGGCGCGCTTGCAGGACAATAGCGCTTCGAGCAGGCAGGCATCGCGCTCGAGCCAGCCATTGGCGAAGGCGGCCTGCAGCATCGCATATTCGCCGCTGACCTGATAGACATAGGTCGGCGCGCCGAATTCATCCTTCACCCGACGCACGATATCGAGGTAAGGCAGGCCGGGCTTGATCATCACCATGTCGGCGCCTTCCTGCAGGTCTAGCGCCACTTCGCGCAGGGCTTCGTCGGAATTGCCCGGATCCATCTGGTAAGTGCGCTTGTCGCCCTTGCCCAGATTCGCGGCGGAACCCAGGGCATCGCGGAACGGGCCGTAGAAACTCGAGGCGTACTTGGCCGAGTAGGCCAGGATGCGCGTGTGGATATGGCGCCTGGCATCGAGCGCCGCACGGATGTTGCCGATGCGGCCATCCATCATGTCCGAGGGCGCCACCACATCGACGCCTGCCGCAGCATGACAGAGCGCCTGTTTCGTCAGCGCCTCGATGGTCTCGTCGTTGAGCACGTAGCCGCTGGCATCAATCAGCCCGTCCTGCCCGTGGCTGGTATAGGGGTCGAGCGCCACGTCGGTAATCACGCCGAGTTCGGGGAATTCCTTTTTCAGGCGCGCCACCACGGTCGGCACCAGCCCGTCCGGATTCCAGGCTTCCGCAGCATCCAGCGATTTTTTTGCGCTATCGATTACCGGGAACAGGGCCAGCGCGGGAACCCCGAGTTTGAGAGTGCGCTCGGCGACCGGCAACAACCGGTCCAGCGAGAAGCGCTCAACGCCCGGCATCGATGCCACCGGCTCACTCCTCGCCGCGCCTTCGAGCACGAATACCGGATAAATAAAATCAGCCGGCGTCAACACGGTCTCGCGCATCATGCGGCGTGAAAACTCGTCGCGGCGCATGCGCCGCATCCTGATGGAGGGGAATGTCCCTGTTGTATTCATGGTGTATTGTGAGATTTATTACGAAACTGTGGAACTATTTTACGTGGTTCCAATCTCATAGAGCAGATGACGTTCTCGCCATCTCCCGCTAACCTCCCTGAGCGGGCGCCTTGATCAAGAGTTAAGGCCTTGCCCCTGGTTTCCTCCCTTTTAACCAGGGGCTTGTTTTTTGCGCTTGCGCAAAAAACAAGCCCTTCCTTATCTCTTATCTCGGCTCGCTACGCTCGTGGATTTTGGTCCAGCCACGTACCAATCGCCGCTTCCGCCTCGTCCATTCCTGTTTTTTTCAGGCTGGAAAACAACTGCAGGGTTATCTTGTCGCCAAGCCTTGCTGCCTCTACTTTTGCGGCGCTCAAGGTTTTGGCCTGTTCCTGCCGCGTCAGCTTGTCGGCCTTGGTCAACAGGCAATGGATCGGCTTGCCAGTCGGCGCAAACCAGCCGACCATCTGCCGGTCCAGCGGAGTAAACGGCCGCCGCGCGTCCATGATCAGCACCAGCCCGGACAGATTTGGGCGCCGCGTCAGATAGTTCTCCAGCAACTCGCCCCACTGGCGCCGCACCTTTTCCGGCACGTCGGCATAGCCGTAACCAGGCAAATCCACCAGGGCCGCGCCATTCTTCATGCGAAAAACATTGATCAACTGCGTCCGCCCCGGCGTCTTCGACACGAAGGCCAGTCGCGTATGACCGACCAGGGTGTTGATGGCCGAGGATTTGCCGGCATTCGAGCGCCCCGCAAAGGCGATTTCGGGCGCAAACGGCGGCGGCAGGCCGGCGGGGCTGGCGACCGAAATTTCGAACTCTGCATGGCGGAACAAGGACATGGAAGTGCCGACCAATGTGGCGAATACGCTGTAAGCAGACAAGCGCGTGGGAAACAGGGCCGCCAGTATAGAATAATAAGTCTCCGCAGCCGCTCTCCCACTTGCAAAGCGAGGAACTCCCATGAGGTCGAAGCATTTCCTGCTGTTGCCGTTGATCCTGTTCACGGGCACGTTGGCACAGGCCAATGAACCTGCCAAGGCGGCACAATTGACACCCAAGGCGGACCTGGTCAAAGGCCAGCAAATTGCCAGCGGTGTTTGCGCTACCTGTCATAATGCCGATGGCAATAGCAGCATTTCCACCAATCCGAAACTCGCCGGACAAAGCGCCGAATATCTCTACAAGCAGTTAAAGAATTTCAGGTCGGTCGATGGCAAGCCCGCCGAACGTCCCAATGCGGTGATGGGCGGCATGGTGATGACGCTCGCCACGGATGATGACATGCGCAATGTCGCCGCATGGTTCGCCTCGCAAACCCAGAAGGGGGGCCAGGCCAAAAACGGGGAAACCGTGGAATTCGGCCAGAAGCTTTATCGCAGCGGCGATCTGAGCAAGGGTCTGCCCGCCTGTGCCGGTTGCCACGGCCCCGCCGGCGCCGGCGTTCCGGCGCAATATCCGCGCATTGGCGGCCAGCATGCGGACTACATCGAAACACAACTGAAGACCTTCCGTTCCGGCGAACGCAGCAACGATCCGAACAAGATGATGCGACTTGTCGCGATCAAGATGACGGATGCCGAAATCAAGGCGGTGGCCGATTACATCGCCGGCCTTCATTAAACCTAGAAAAAGCAGTTCACCGCGGCGAACGCGGCGACACGGCGAAAACACAAGGCATGGCAAGCATGCGGCGCCTCACCCAGCGGGTGAAACGAAGTCCATTGGCAAGCTTTTGAGCTTCCGCTGTGCCCGCCGTGTCGCCGTGGTTCAAATGAGGTTTTCAGGTTAAACCCGGTGGCTTGGCCGGCTTAGCGTGAGAAATCGGCGACGGAGTGCCTTGTGGTATCGAGCGTAGCGAGCTGATTGGTAGCCCCGCCTCGGGGCGGGGATGGGGGTGGTGTGTTCAATTTGCCTTTGCGCATTATCACCATCAGGGGTGGTGCTGGCGACCATGTGCGTTAGAGTCGTAGCCCTCTAGGTTTGCGCCCCGCGCGCGCGGCGAGCCGGTCGTAGATCGCATCCGGCAGCAGGCGCATCAGGGTGGCGACAACGCCCATCTGCCACGGCATCACGGCGCGGCGGGCACCCCGGTCGATGGCGCGCAGCATGCAGCGCGCTGCTGCGTCGGCATCGAGTAAAAAAGGCATCGGGTAATCGTTGGCCGCCGTCATCGGCGTTGCGATATAGCCCGGCGCGATGGTGACGACCTTGACACCACTATCACGCATTTCGACGCGCAAAGATTCCAGATAGGCAAAAGCCGCCGCCTTCGATGCCGAATAGGCTCCCGCGCCGGGCAGACCGCGCACACCCGCTACCGAGGCGATGCCCACCAGCCAGCCGCCGCCGCGCTGACGCATGGCGGCGGCGAACGGCGCGAAGGTGTTGACCATGCCCATGACATTAGTGGCGAAGATGCGCTCGAAGGCCTTGAGATCGCCGCTTTTTTCGGTCAGCGTACCGGCCGAGACGCCGGCGTTGGCGATCACGATATCGGGCAAGCCGGCGCGGGAGATGAAATCGTTCGCGGCGGCCTGCAAAGCCTCGGCATTGGCGACATCGAGCGGGTAGATGAAGCTTTGTACCGGCAGGGTTGCCGCCAGCTCGCGCAACGCGCCTTCACGCCGTGCGGCCAATGCCAGCGTGGCGCCGCGCGCCGCATAAGCGCGCGCCAGCGCCGCACCGATTCCCGATGAGGCACCGGTGATGAAAACGCGCATCAGCGCCGGCTATTTTTTGTTGGCGCGAGCCATGTCGATGATCTGATCGGTCAGCGCGAGCAGATCGTCATAGCTCTGGATGGTGTTCTTCAGCACGACGTAGCGGCCGTCGACCACAATGGTCGGCACGCCCTCGATCTTGTGCGAGGCCGCGAGCTGCAGGGCGCGCTGTACCTTGGCCTGGATGGCGAAGGACTTGTAGATGTCGCTGAACTTCTTCGCGTCGAGCCCTTTCTTCGCCGCCCAAGCCTGGATTGCAGTGTCATTGCTTGCGTTGAGCGACTTGTCGCCGTGAATAGATGCGAAGACGTCGCCGCGCAGCTTGTCTTCAACTTCCATCACGTCGAGCGTGTAGAACAGTTTGGCGGAGGGCGCCCACTGGCCGCCCGCAAACGGTACGTGAATGAAGCCCACGTCCTTGGGCAGCTTCTTGATCCAGGGATTGATGGACGGTTCCAGGTGATAGCAGTGCGGGCAGGTGTAGGAGAAGAATTCGAGGACTTCGATCTTGCCCGGCGCCACATCGGTCGGTTGCGGCGGGCTGAGGAGATCGTAGTGCTCGCCTTTCTGCAGGGGTGCGGCATTGGCGGCGGCCAGAAAAACAAGAAAACCGATAATGGCGAACAAGGTTTTCACGATACGCATGAGTTCATTCTCCTAGGGTTTGCCCGGCTTGGATTCGGTGGACGGTGCCGGGGTGCCGGCTTCCTTCACTTTGATCAGTGTGGCCTGCACGCCGTTCTGCGCCATCAGCGTGCGTACCTGATTCATTTCGTTAGGCGTGGCATAGGGACCGGTACGCACGCGATGCAGCGTGCCCTTGTCCGGCACGGCAACATCCTGCACGCTGGCCTCGACACCGATCAACGCCAGCTTGGCCTTGAGGTTGTCGGCATCGGTGGCTTTCTGGAAAGCGCCGACCTGCAAATAGAACAGTTCCATCGGCACCTGGGCCTGGCCCGATGTCTGGTCATCGACCGGCGGCGGATTTGTCGCATTGTTGCCCGGCGCCGCTTCCTGCGTGCCGGGCAGGATCTTGTAGAACTCGAAGCGCGGTTTTTCGACCGGGGCATCGCCGGGCTTGCCCGGCAGAGGTAGCGCTTCCTGTCCCTTGCGAACGGTCTGGTCCTGCTCCGGCCGGCCATTTTTTTCCTGAAAGGGCAACGGCGCCTTGTTAAGGTAGAGCACGACGCCGAAGGCGATCAATACGCCGATGACGAGGCCGATGAAACCGCCCAGCAGTAATTTGCTGCCCCCACCTGCGCCATGCCTGCCTGATGCATTGTTCATTACATTGACTCCGGTGCCGATACGCCAAGAAGTTTCAAGCCGTTTGCCAGCGTCTGTTTTACCGCCTGTGCCAGAGCAAGACGGGACCGCTGAAGCGAGACATTTTCGACCAGCAGACGTTCCGCGTTATACCAGCCATGGAAGCCGGCCGCCAGTTCTCTGAGATAGAAAGCGACGCCATGCGGCGCATAGTCGCGCGCGGCGGCTTCGATGACCGCGGGGAATTCGCGCAACTGTGCGCATAACGCCAATTCGAGCGGATGAGTCAGCAATGCCGGGTTGGCATGCGCCAGTTCGGCCACCGCCGTTGCCAACCCTGCCTTCGCTTGCACCAGCACCGAGCAGATGCGGGCGTGGGCGTACTGCACGTAGTACACCGGATTGTCGTTCGACTGCGAGGTGGCGAGGTCGAGATCGAAATCAAGCGCAAGATCGGATTTGCGCAGCATGTAGAAGAAACGGCAGGCGTCGTTGCCGACTTCCTCGCGCAAGGCGCGCAGGGTGACGTACTCGCCGGCGCGTGTCGACATCGAAGCCTTCTCGCCATTGCGGTAGAGGCTGACGAACTGCACCAGCGTCACGTCGAGCTTGTTGGCATCGAGGCCGAGCGCCGTCAAGGCGCCCTTCACGCGCGGGATGTAACCGTGGTGGTCGGCACCCCAGATGTCGATCACCTTGTCGAAGCCGCGCTCGAATTTTTCCAGATGGTAGGCGATGTCCGAAGCAAAGTAGGTGTAGAGACCGTTGTCGCGCTGCACGACGCGATCCTTTTCATCGCCGAAGGCGGTGGAGCGGAACCACTTGGCGCCTTCCTTGACGTAAATGTGACCCTGCTGTTCGAGACGCTCGACGATGCGCTGCACGGCGCCAGAGGTGTACAGAGAATTCTCTGAATACCAGACCTCGAAGTTGACGCCGAAGGCAGCCAGATCCTGCTTGCAGTCTTCCAGTTGTTCATTCAGCGCGTACTGATGGATGCGCTGCCAGCCCGTGCCGAGCAGGCGCTTGCCGGCGGCGATAAGACCGTCGAGGCGCTCTTCGATATCGCTCTCGATGGACGGCACATCGGAGAGCACCGCCTCGGTGGCACGCACATGCCTGGCGCCGTCCTCCTGCTTGATACCGAGCGCCATGCTTCTCACATAATCGCCCTGATAGGCATTGGGCGGGAAGGGAATCGTGATGTCGTGCAGTTCGAGATAGCGCAGCCAGGTCGACACGGCGAGGATATCCATCTGCCGCCCTGCGTCATTGACGTAGTACTCGCGCGTCACCGCATAACCGGCGAAGTCGAGTACGGCGGCGAGGCTGGCGCCATAGGCCGCGCCGCGGCCATGGCCGACATGCAGCGGGCCGGTGGGGTTGGCCGAGACGAATTCCACTTGCACTTTGCATCCCGAACCCAGCTTGATACGGCCGAAATCCGCGCCTTGCGCCAGCACTTCGGCGATCACTGCGGTGCGCGCCGCATGCGAGAGCGTGAAGTTGATGAAGCCCGCACCGGCAATCTCGGCCTTCTCGATCAGTAGCGATACCGGCAGCGCGGCGAGCAGCTTTTGCGCGATCTCGCGCGGATTGGCCCGCAGAGCGCGGGCGAGCTGCATGGCCAGGTTGCTGGCGAAATCGCCATGGCTGGCCTGCTTGGGGCGCTCGATCAGGATTTCAGTCGCAGCAGCAGTGGGCGCCACACCGGAGAGTGCAGTGTGCAGCAGTTGCGCAATGTGCGCTTTGAGGTCGGTAGGAGAGTTGGCAGGCATGGGGTGCAAGGCAGTGACGAATCAGGGTGTCTGTCAGCAGTAACCCTTGGCGAAGGCCGCATTATAGCGGCCCAGCCTTTCGCCACGTCATGAAAGCGGGTAAAGTCCCGGCTCCTGCGCTATTAGGATTTATTGCCTTGCTGCGTCTCTTTCGTTTCGCCAAAATCGTTCGCATCGGCCTGGGCTACGGACTCGACCAGATGGTGCCCGAGTTTGCCTCGCCGTTTGTTCCCTTGAGCTGGGGGAAGCGCGTGGTGCGCGGCTTGCTGTTCTGGCGCAATCTCTCGGCCCCGCGCGGCGAACGCCTGCGTGAGGCACTGGAAACGCTGGGGCCGATTTTCGTCAAGTTCGGCCAGGTGCTATCGACGCGGCGCGACCTGTTGCCGCCGGATATCGCCGACGAACTGGCAAAGTTGCAGGATCAGGTGCCGCCTTTCCCCACCCCGCAGGCCATCGCCGAACTGGAGCGCGTTTACGGCAAGCCGCTGGCTGAAGTATTTGCCACTTTCGATCAGGAAACGGTGGCTTCAGCGTCGGTCGCGCAAGTCTATATGGCGACCTTGTTCGACGGCCGCGAAGTGGCGGTAAAAATACTGCGCCCCGGCATCGTGAACGTGATCGAACACGATTTGGCGCTGATGCGGACCGGCGCCGAACTGCTGGAAAGGCTCTGGCCGGAGGCGCGCCGCCTCAAGCCGCGCGAAGTGGTGGCGGAATTCGACAAATATCTGCACGACGAACTCGACCTGATGCGCGAAGCGGCCAATTGTTCCCTACTGCGCAGGAACTTTGCCGGGTCGCCCCTGCTGCTGGTCCCCGAAGTACATTGGGATTTTTGCTCCACCTCGGTGATGGTGATGGAGCGCATGCATGGCACGCCGATTTCGCAGAAGGACGAACTGATCCGCCAGGGCGTCGACATTCCGGCGCTGGCGCGCGCCGGGGTGGAGATTTTTTTCACCCAGGTATTCCGCGACGGCTTCTTCCACGCCGACATGCACCCCGGCAACATTTTCGTCGCGACGGACGCAGCCAATCGCGGCAAATACATCGCGCTCGACTTCGGCATCGTCGGCACGCTCACCGACAGCGACAAGAGCTATCTGGCGCGGAACTTTCTCGCCTTCTTCAAGCGTGATTACAAGGACGTCGCCGAATCCCATGTCGAATCCGGCTGGGCACCGGCCGATACGCGCATCGACGAGTTCGAATCGGCGATCCGCTCGGTATGCGAACCGATATTCGACAAGCCATTGAAGGAAATTTCCTTTGGCCGCGTGCTGCTGCGCCTGTTCCAGACTTCGCGCCGCTTCAATGTCGATGTCCAGCCGCAATTGGTGCTGCTGCAAAAGACTCTGCTGAATATCGAAGGGCTGGGCCGCCAGCTCGACCCCGAGCTCGACCTGTGGAAGACGGCGAAGCCCTTCCTCGAACGCTGGATGAGTGAGGAACTCGGCTTGCGCGGCTTGGCCACCAGCCTGAAAAAGGAGGTGCCGCGCTGGGCGAAGATTCTGCCCCAGTTGCCCCGCCTGGCGCACCAATCGCTGCAACCGCGCGATGACAGTGCGCTGCGCGAGGAACTGCGTCTTCTGCGGCAGGCGCAGCGGCGTCAAGGCTGGTTTCTGGCCGCGATATTCGTCATGGGTTTGACCGCTCTCGGCTTGTACTTCTTCGCCTAAAGATTTCCGGCTCTGCCGCGGCGACGCTGCCTTATCGTGCTGGCTCGAAATGCCGGCCGGCGCTATACTCTTACCAAATCCACATCGTTCAGATTGAGGTAGGAAAATGGCCGCCATTGCAACGCTATCCAGCAAATATCAAATCTCCATCCCCAAGGCTGTCCGCGAGGAACAGCACTGGAAAGCGGGTCAGGAGTTTGTTTTCATTCCCAAGGGCAATGGCGTTCTGGTCATGCCGGTGCCTGAACTGAAGCAGCTTGCCGGGATTGCCAAAGGCGCCAAAGCCACGGGCTATCGGGACCGCAAGGATCGCTATTGATGCGTGTCGTCGATACCTCGGCCTGGATCGAATGGCTGATCGGCGGGCCGTTGAAGAAGACGCTGCTGAAAGAGTTTCCAGACAAGGAACATTGCATTGTACCGACCATCGTCCAGTTGGAACTGGCGAAGTGGCTGGCACGGGAAGTCGGTGAAGATCAGGCGGATCAGGTAATCGCTTTTACGCAAAAATGTGTCGTGGCACCGCTGGATACCCGTATTGCGCTGACCGCGGCCGACCTGCATCGCCAGTACAAGCTGGCGACCGCCGATGCGGTGGTGTATGCCACGGCATTGGAACACGGTGCCGATGTACTGACCTGCGACGTGCATTTCGAGAAGTTGCCAGGCGTGGTCTTGATTCGAAAGCGTGTTTGATATCCGGGTCCGACAGGGCAACAACACCATGAGTAACGCCCGGCACATCCTCCACAGCGTTTTCGGTTATAGCGAGTTCCGTGGCGAACAGGCGGTGATCGTCGATCACGTCTTGCAGGGCGGCGATGCGCTGGTATTGATGCCCACCGGCGGCGGCAAGTCGCTGTGTTTTCAGATTCCGGCGCTGTTGCGATCCGGCTGCGGCATCGTCGTTTCGCCGCTGATCGCGCTGATGCAGGACCAGGTGGACGCCCTATTGCAATCCGGCGTCAAGGCCGCCTTTCTCAATTCGAGTCAGGACTTCGACACCGCAATCGCGACCGAACGCCGCTTGATGACGGGTGAGCTCGATCTGCTCTATGTCGCGCCGGAACGCCTGCTCACCGAGCGTTTCCTCGGCCTGCTCGACCAGCTCAGCGAACAGCAGCGCATCGCCTTGTTCGCCATCGACGAAGCGCACTGCGTCTCGCAATGGGGCCACGACTTCCGCCCCGAATACATCCAGCTCTCCGTGTTGCACGAGCGCTATCCGACAGTGCCGCGCATCGCCCTCACCGCCACGGCGGACGAACTGACCCGGCACGAAATCGTGCACCGCCTGGGCCTGAACGAAGCGCGCCGCTTCGTTGCCAGCTTCAACCGGCCCAATATCCGCTACAGCGTGATCGAGCGCGACAATCCGAGGAGGCAGTTGCAGGGTTTCCTCGCATCGCATCGCGGCGAGGCCGGCATTGTCTATTGCCTGTCGCGCAAGAAAGTGGATGAAACCGCCGCCTGGCTGCAGACACAGGGCTTCAATGCGCTGCCTTATCACGCCGGCCTCGATGCCGGGACGCGGCGTGCACACCAGCAGCGCTTCGTCCGCGACGATGGCGTCGTCATGGTCGCCACCATCGCCTTCGGCATGGGCATCGACAAGCCCGACGTGCGCTACGTTGCCCACCTCGATCTGCCCAAGAGCCTGGAAGCCTACTATCAGGAAACCGGCCGTGCCGGCCGCGACGGCGACCCCGCCGAAGCCTGGATGACCTACGGCCTCAATGACGTGGTGATCCACCGCCTGCGCATTGACGAATCCGCAGCCCCCGACGAACAGAAGCGCATCGAGCGGCAAAAGCTCGACGCCATGCTGGCCTACTGCGAGGCCGCTTCCTGCCGCCGTACCCTGCTGTTGCAATATTTTGGTGAAATTACAAGTGCTTGTAACAACTGCGACACCTGCGCCAGCCCGCCGCAACTGTGGGACGGCACCATTGCTTCGCAAAAGCTGCTCTCCGCCGTGCTGCGCACCGGCCAGCGCTTCGGCAGCGGCCACTTGATCGACTTGCTGCGCGGCAAGCTCAACCCCAGGATCAGCGAATACCGGCACGACCAACTGCCCACCTTCGGCGTCGGCAAGGACCTGGACGAATTTACCTGGCGCGCCGTCGCCCGCCAGTTGCTGGTGGGCGGCATTCTCCACGCCGATGCCCGGCACTTCGGCGCCATTACGCTCACCGAAGCCGCCCGCGCCGTGCTGAAGGGAGAAACCACGCTCATGCTGCGCCGGCCGCGCAAGCTCACGAGCGGCAAAGTGCCGCGTTACAGCCGCGACGACAAGAAAATCGATCTCGATATCGCCGACATGGGCCTGTTCGAGGCCTTGCGCGCATGGCGTTCGACAGAGGCAAAAGGGCAGGGCGTACCGGCTTACGTCATCATGCACGACCGCACGCTGCGCGAAATCGCCCGCACCCGCCCCGCGACACGGGACCAGCTGCTTGACCTTCCCGGCATCGGCGAAGCCAGGGCGGAGCACTACGGCGAAGCGCTGTTGCGGGTGATTGACGAAGCGGCAAGGGGAATGTGAACAGGCCCTGATTTGCCGCGCAAGCAGGAATCCAGCGTCTTTCAAGCCTTGTCGGGACTCGCCGCAGCGAACCCTCCTCGCTCGGCAGCGCAGAGGGGCTTATCCATGCTATGGTGATGATAATGCCACACAAGTACGCTTGTGGAATTTAATTCCAACATGCTTCCTTTAATCGTCATAGCGTTAAAGCTTAATTGTAGTGAAGATATTTTTCTTAATATTTACATTCACATGTGTCCGATTGATTTCATGAAAAATCATTTGTTTATCGATGGGCTTGCCTGAGAAGTCCAGTAGAGCATCAAACACGAGCTTATCGATTTGAGTTTTTTCAAACAAGTTGACCCCGATAATATTGAGCAAAAGCTGTGGAGATACCAGCAGATTCAAGTGTTTGCGGGCGATGATGACAATAAGATAGACGCTGACGGCGATCACAAATCTGTGACTTGACGGCGTTAATGGGGTTGCCGAAGAAATGTTTGATCGGCAAGTTTTGTTTGATCCACTTGAAGAAGGTCTCTACCGATCATCGATTGCGGTAGATCTCGGCAATGGTGAGTGCTGGCAGATCGGATCGATTGGTGAAGAACAGGAGGAACTTGTCTGTTTCGGGATCCCGATAGGAAACGCGGCGCAAGTGATCTGGATAGGCGAGCTTCGATTTGGGAGTAATGAGCAAGATACTTTGGTCGCTGCGCAGACCTGTCGATTTGTCGGCCTCGCACGAGGCGACCCGGGTGTAACGCGTATTGCCTTTGGCACGAACAAAGAAGAAGACATGGCGTTGGTGCAACGATTGCAGTCTGATGAAATCGAGATAGCCGCGGTCGACAACCACAATGGCGCCGGCAGGCCAATGGATCATATCGAGAATGTTGACGTCGTGCACCTTGCCGCCGCTTGGTCTTCGACAGGCACAGACCGAACGGAGCTGAAGGACTCAGGGCGAACGGATATATGAAAGACACTGGATTCCCGCCGGCGTGGGAATGACCGAAGGGAATCCCTGTGGGATGACGAGGGGCCGCTAGTCTTCGTACCGCAGTTCCGCCGCCCGCGCATGCGCGGTCAGTCCCTCCCCGCGTGCCAGCACCGAAGCGACCGGCCCAAGCTTGGCTGCGGCCGCAGCGGGAACCTCGATCAGGCTCGATCGCTTCTGGAAGTCGTAGACGCCGAGCGGGCTGGAGAAACGCGCGCTGCGCGAGGTCGGCAGCACATGGTCGGGGCCGGCGCAGTAATCCCCGATTGATTCCGACGTATGGGGCCCGATGAAAATGGCGCCGGCATGGCGGATTTTTTCCACCAACTGACGTGCCTCCTGCACCGACAATTCCAGATGCTCGGGGGCAATACGGTTGGCGACGGCACAGGCCTCGTCGAGATCGGCGACCTGGATCAGCGCGCCGCGGGAAGAGAGAGAGACGGCGATGGTTTCGCGCCGTGACATGGCCGGCAGCAGCCGGTTGATGCTCTGCACTACGCGATCTATGAAATCAGCATCGGGACAGAGCAATATCGACTGCGCCATTTCGTCGTGCTCGGCCTGGGCGAACAGATCCATCGCCACCCAATCCGGGTTGGTCGTGCCGTCGGCAATGACCAGCACTTCCGACGGCCCCGCCACCATGTCGATACCGACTACGCCGAAGACGCGGCGCTTGGCGCAGGCGACGTAGGCATTGCCGGGACCGACGATCTTGTCCACCTGCGGAATCGTCTCAGTGCCATAGGCCAGCGCGGCGACGGCCTGCGCGCCGCCGATAGTAAATACGCGATCCACCCCGGCCAGATGCGCGGCCGCCAGCACGAGCTGGTTTTTTTCGCCGCGCGGGGTCGGTACCACCATGATCAGTTCGCCGACACCGGCGACCTTGGCGGGAATCGCATTCATCAGCACCGACGAGGGATAGCTGGCCTTGCCGCCCGGCACATAGAGGCCAACGCGGTCGAGCGGCGTCACCTTCTGCCCGAGGCGCATGCCTTCGGCATCCTGATATTCCCACGAATCGGCCTTCTGATGCTCGTGATAGCTGCGGATACGTGCGGCGGCGATTTCGAGCGCCTGGCGGCGTTCGGCGTCGAGCGCGGCAAACGCCTGCGCCAGTTCCGCCTTGGGCAGTTCCAGCGCCGGCATCGACGCCGCAGCGAGCTGATCGAAACGCCGCGTGCAATCGAGCACGGCGTCGTCGCCTCGCTGCCTCACGTCGGCGATGATCTCCGCCACCGCCCGTTCAACGGATTCATCGGTCGAATCGTCGAAGACCAACAGGCGATCGAGCTTGGCCTGAAATTCCGGATCGCTGGTCGTCAGACGCCGGATCGAAACACTCATTTAATCGCGCTCTTGAAGGCTTCGATGATCGGCTGCAAGATGTCGTGTTTGACCTTGAGCGCGGCCTGGTTGACGATCAGGCGCGATGAAATCGGCATGATCTGCTCGACCTCGACCAGGTTATTGGCCTTCAGCGTGTTGCCGGAGGACACCAGATCGACGATGGCATCGGCCAACCCCACCAGCGGCGCCAGTTCCATCGAACCGTAGAGCTTGATCAGGTCGACATGCACACCCTTGGCGGCGAAGTGTTCGCGCGCAGTCAGTAAATATTTTGTGGCGATGCGCAGACGGGCACCGCGTTTCACCGCTGCCGCATAGTCGAAGCCGACGGGAGCTGCGACGCACATGCGGCAGCGCGCGATATTGAGATCGAGCGGCTGGTACAGTCCGGCGCCGCCGTGTTCGATCAGTACATCCTTGCCGGCGATGCCGATATCGGCCGCGCCGTATTGCACATAGGTCGGCACATCGGAAGCGCGCACGATGACCACGCCGACGTCGGCGCGATTGGTGCCGATGATCAGCTTGCGCGAATGCTCCGGATTTTCCGCCGGCACAATGCCCGCCGCAGCCAGCAGCGGCAGGGTTTCATCGAAAATGCGGCCCTTGGAGAGGGCGATGGTGATGCTCATGGGGAAACCTTAAAGGCTATTGTTTTTGAATGTTTTAATTCTACCGTACCCGCTTTACACGGGCGCCCAGCGCAGAGAGCTTCTGCTCCAGATGCTCGTAGCCACGATCAAGATGGTAGATGCGGTCGATCAGCGTCTCGCCCCGCGCGACCAGGCCGGCGATCACCAGCCCGGCCGAGGCGCGCAGGTCAGTCGCCATCACGGTGGCTCCTTCGAGCTTTTCCACGCCTTGCACCACCGCCGCATTGCCGTCGATCTTGATATCGGCGCCGAGCCGGATCAGTTCCACGGCGTGCATGAAGCGATTCTCGAAAATGGTTTCGCGGATGATCGCGGTGCCGTTGGCGACGGCATTGATGGCCATGAACTGAGCCTGCATATCAGTCGGGAAAGCCGGATAGGGGGCCGTGCGCAAACTCACCGAATTCAGCCGCGGCGGCGCCTTGAGACGAATTGAATCGCGCGTCGCGTCGACTTCGCAACCGGCATCCATCAACTTGTCGATCACGGCATCGAGATAGCTGGTCGAGGTACCGCTGAGACGGATATCGCCGCCGGTCGCAGCCGCCGCGCAGAGATAGGTACCGGTTTCGATGCGGTCCGGCATGATGCGATGCGTGGCGCCATGCAGGCGCCCGACGCCGCGTATGCGGATGACATCGGTGCCAGCGCCGGAAATTTGCGCGCCCATCGCCACCAGGCAGTTGGCCAGGTCGACCACCTCCGGTTCGCGCGCGGCATTCTCGATCACTGTTTCGCCCTCGGCGAGGCAGGCCGCCATCATCAGGTTTTCGGTACCGGTCACCGTCACCATGTCGGTGAACAGCCGCGCGCCTTTGAGGCAGGGCGAGCGCGCGTGCACATAACCGTGTTCGACCGACATTTCAGCGCCCATCGCGGATAAGCCCTTGATGTGCTGGTCCACCGGGCGGGCGCCGATGGCGCACCCGCCCGGCAGCGATACCTTGGCTTCGCCACAGCGGGCCACCAATGGCCCAAGCACGAGGATGGAAGCCCGCATGGTCTTGACCATCTCGTAGGGCGCGACCGGATTGTCGAGTCCAGCAGCATCAAGGATGATCGTATCGGTATCACGTGTCGCCACGACTCCCATCTGCTCCAGCAGACGCAGCATGGTATCGATATCGTTGAGCGCAGGAACATTGGTCAGGGTCAACGGCTCCCTGCTCAGAAGCGCAGCGCATAGCAACGGCAAAGCCGCGTTCTTGGCGCCGGATATGGCGACTTCACCCGACAAAACAACGCCGCCTTCAATCAGCAGCTTATCCACGAGTCGTCTTCCATTCGTCCGGGGTCAGGGTTTGCAGCGATAGCGCATGCAATTCGCCGGAATTGAGTTTGTGGAGCACGGTCTGGTAGACGCGCTGCTGCCGTTGCACCCGGTTCAATCCTTCGAATTCGGCGCTGACAATCAGCGCCTCGAAGTGCTGGCCGTCGCCTTTTACTGCAAGATGCTCACAGCCCAGGCCGGCCGCAACCCATTGTTCGATCTGTTTTGGATCAAGCATTTTCAATTCCTAATTTAGTTGCGTATTTTGTAGCCGCGCTTGAGCAGGTTCAACGCAATGGCGGCAAGCACGAGGTAGCAGGCCAGCACGACCAGCAGGCTGCGCCAGGGCGGAATATCGGAAACGCCGAAGAAACCATAGCGAAAGCCGTCGATCATATAGAGCACGGGATTGTAGCCCGACACCTGCTGCCAGAACTCTGACAGGGAATGAATGGAATAAAACACGCCGGAAAGGAAGGTGAGCGGCAGGATGAGGAAATTCTGGAAAGCGGCAAGCTGGTCGAACTTGTCCGCCCACAACCCGCCAATGAGGCCGAGCGTGCCCATTAACGCGCCGCCCAGCACCATGAATATCAAAATCCAGAGCGGGGCGACGAAGTCCAGCGGCGAGAACCACAATGAGACGGCGAGCACGAAAATGCCAACTACAAAGCCGCGCACCACTGAAGCGAGCACATAGGCTGCATAAAACGCAACATAGGAAATAGGCGGCAGGAGGACGAATATGAGGCTACCCGTCACCTTGGACTGGATGATCGAGGACGAGGAATTGGCAAAGGCATTCTGCAACACCGACATCATCACCAGGCCGGGAATCAGGAAGGAGGTGTAAGACAGCGAACCGTAAACCTTCACGTGATCGGACAGCACGTGGGAAAAAATAAGTTGATAGAGCAAGGAGGTCAGCGCCGGCGCAGCGACGGTCTGATAACCCACCTTCCAGAAACGCAGCACTTCCTTTTTTAGCAGCGTCAGAAAACTCGTCATTGGAGCACCTTTCCCCCATCCCCCTTCCCGAGCAAGCGGGTGACGGCGGTTCGCGGGCTGCGCCCGCTCCCTATGCTTGGCTGCACCGCCCTTGGGACGGCCCAGCGGGCGGCGCTCATGTCACCACCTCGCCGGAATGCATGAGCTTGACAAATACATCTTCCAGATCGGGCTTGCCGATTTCCATGTCTTCGATCACGCAGCCGGCGGCGCGCAGTTCCGCCAGCACGTTTTCCACTTCCTCAATATGCTCGCATTGCAGTTGCCATTGCGTGCCATTCTGTCGCGCGTGCTGTGCAATGCGTTCCGGCAGGACATCGCCCGGGCGCAGGCGCAAACTGAGCAGGTGCGAGGAAAATCGCCGCAGCAGCGCGGAAGTGGAATCCAGCGCGATCAGATACCCCGCCTTGAGCATGGCGATGCGGCCGCACTGGCTCTCGGCTTCTTCGAGATAGTGCGTCGTCAGCACAATGGTATGGCCATCCTCGTTGAGGCGGCGGATGAACTTCCACAGCGTTTGGCGCAACTCGACATCGACGCCCGCCGTCGGCTCGTCGAGCACGATCACCGGCGGCCGATGCACCAGCGCCTGCGCCACCAGCACGCGCCGCTTCATGCCGCCGGAAAGGCTGCGCATATTGGCATTGGCCTTGGCGTCGAGATCGAGGTTGGCGAGAATTTCGTCGATCCAGACGTCATTCTTGCGAATGCCGTAGTAACCTGACTGGAACTGCAGCGTTTCACGCACCGTAAAGAAGGGATCGAAAACGATTTCCTGCGGTACCACGCCGAGCAGGCGCCGCGAATTGCGGTAATCGGATTGGACATCATGGCCCATGACGACAATGCGGCCGCCGTCCGGTTTCACCAAACCGGCAATCGATGAAATCAAGGTGGTCTTGCCGGCGCCGTTGGGGCCAAGCAGGCCGAAAAACTCGCCCTGCCGGATCTCAAGATCGATTTGATCGAGCGCCAGGAGCTGTCCGTAGCGCTTTGTCACCTGGCTGATTCGAATGGCCGGCGGCATCGGGGCCTGTTCAGCTACCGCGACGACGGGAGCCTGATTCAGCTTGCGGGCAGCAGGTCACTGACGCCGTAAACCTGGGCGAGGCTGGAAAGGTTTTGTGGAAGGTTAACGATGCGGAGCGTCTTGCCCAGTCTTTGCGCCTCGCGCAGCCAGCCGAACACGATGGCAAGACCGGAGGAATCCACTTCCGTTACCGCGGCAAGATCGAAAGCCGTCACCGGACCGGCAATGAGCCTGGCGCCTTCTTCAAATAAGGCCTTTGCGCCGGTCAGGGTCATCGCACTGTTGACCCTGGCCAACTCTGCCGAAACTTCGATCATTTCTTGACCGTGGCGACAGGCGCCTGATTTTTTGCCTGCAGGGACTTGATCAGTCCGTCAATGCCGCCGCTGCTGATTTCCTGCTTGAACTGATCGCGATAGCTGGTCACCAGGCTAACGCCGGCGACAACGACGTCGTACACCTTCCATGCGCCATCGCCCTTTTGCAACGAATAATCGATGCTGACCGGCTTGGCGCCGGGCTGCTTGATCTCGGTGCGAACCAGGACATCGGTATCGCCCGGCGCCATCTTGAAGGGCTTGAAATGAATGGTCTGGTTCTTGTAGGCCGTCAGCGCATTGGCGTAGGTGCGTACCAGAAGGGCATGAAATTCGTCGGTCAACGTTTTTTTCTGCTCCGGCGTGGCACCGCGCCAGTCACGCCCCACTGCCAGCGCCGTCATGCGGTTGAAATCGAAATTGGGCAGCACTTTGGCCTCGATCAGTTCCACGGCCTTGCGGGTATCGCCGGACTGTATGCCCTTATCATTATGAATAATGTCGATCACTTCGCCGGAAACCTTCTTGACCAGGACATCCGGCGCCACCTCATCCGCCGTCGCAATAGCAGGTGCGGCCAGCAACAGGGACAGGCCGCACAGGGCAACCAGCATACGCAGCGATCGGAAAAGCAGTTGATGTGTCTTCATTTTCATTCCTCCGTACGGGATATCGCATAGACATCGCCGGCAATGGATTGGTTACGCGTGAATCTTGTATCCATCGGCAATGCCGAATCAAAATCCTCGCGTGGCGGAACACCGTCATAAATCAGGCTGCGGCGGCGTTGCAAATAAGCATCACGGATATAGGAATACTTGTCGAGCGCGGCTTCCTCGATAACCTTCTCGGCCGGCAGCAAGGCAGTCCGGTCGCTGATGATCCGCGTCGCCAGCAGGGAGTTGCGCACCGGGACATTGTGAATATTACCTACCGGATCGGCGTAGACATCAAGCGCCAGGCCGGCCGCATCGCGCACATCGCGCGGCCCCCAGAAAGGCACAACGAGATAGGCGCCGGGGCCGGCGCCCCAATGGCCGAAGGTCTGGCCGAAATCTTCTTCATGTTTTTCCAGACCGAAGTCGGTGGCGAAATCGATGAAGCCGAGAATGCCGATGGTGGAATTCACCAGTACGCGTCCGGCATCACTGGCGGCATCGCGTGCCTTGCCTTGCAACAGATCATTCACGCCGATGAACACATCGGCAATGTTGCCGAAGAAGTTGGAAACACCCGTCTTGGCGGGAACCGGCACGACGGCGTCGTAGCCTTTGGCAAGCGGTTTCAGGACCGCCTTGTCCACGCCTTCGTTAAGGGCAAAGACGGCGCGATTGAAACCCTCGATCGGATCCTTGGGATTGCCGGTTGTAGCGCAGCCCCCCAACACGGATACGGCTGCAAGCAATGCGCAGAATCCGATAAATCGTTTTCCCAAAACAGACTTCACTGTTGTTCCTCTCATCCTGCCTTACTTGGCTGCAGTAGTGCCTTCGGCTGCCTTGTTGAACATGAACTGACTGATCAGTTTCTCCAGCACGACCGCCGACTGTGTTTTCTTGATCGTTTCACCCGGTTTCAGCATCTCCGGATCGCCGCCGACCTCGAACCCGATGTACTGCTCACCCAGCAGCCCCGAGGTATTGATGGTGGCAAAAGTGTCGCGTGGAAACTGATAACGATTATCGACCGCCATCGATACCACCGCCAGATAATTTTGCGGATCGAACCGAATATCGGTAACCCGGCCCACTACCACGCCCGCACTCTTGATCGGCGCACGCACCTTGAGCCCGCCGATGTTATCAAACCTGGCCTGTAGTTGATAGGCTGAGCCAGCAGTAGCAGTATCGATGGTCCCGACCTTGAGCGAGAGAAAGCCCACGGCGGCAATGCCGGCGGCGACGAAAAATCCGACCCAAAGGTCGAGCGTGGCACGATTCATTTAAGTACCTCTGAACATGAAGGCGGTAAGCACAAAATCGGCGGCGAGAATCGCCAGCGAGGAAGTCACGACGGTGCGCGTCGTCGCGCCGGAAACCCCTTCCGCGGTCGGTTCGCAATCATAGCCCTCGAACACGGCAATCCAGGTCACGACGACGCCGAAGACACAGCTCTTGATGATGCCATTGACGATATCCTCGCGCACATCGACCGAAGCCTGCATCTGCGACCAGAAGGTCCCCTCATCGACGCCGATGTGCTGCACGCCGATCAGATAGCCGCCGAAAATCCCCATCGCCGAGAACAGCGCCGCCAAGAGCGGCATGGAAATCACGCCGGCCCAGAAACGCGGCGCCACGACGCGGGCAATCGGGTTGACGGCCATCATTTCCATTGCCGACAGTTGTTCGGTCGCCTTCATCAAGCCGATCTCGGCGGTAATGGCGGAACCGGCGCGGCTGGCGAACAGCAAGGCCGCAACCACAGGGCCAAGCTCGCGCACCAGCGTCAACGCCACCAGGGTGCCCAGGGCGGAAGCCGAGCCGAAACGCTGCAGGGTTTCATAGCCTTGCAAGCCGAGCACCATGCCAACGAACAGGCCCGAGACCAGGATGATGATCATCGACAGCACGCCGGCAAAGTAGATTTCGCGAATGGTCAGATGGAAGCGGCGCAACGAGGTTCCCGAATAGAGCAGCGTCGCGAAGAAAAAGCGGGCGGCAACCCCCAGGCGCCAGAGCCTGCTGGTCACCGAATGGCCGAGAAAGCGAATGAAACCAGCGAATTTGCCCAACACGTTACTGAACACGCGCCGCCCTCCCGAAAATATCCTTGGCATAAGCCGGCGCCGGATACTGGAACGCCACCGGGCCATCGGTTTCCCCCCACACAAACTGGTGCACATAGGGTTTGTCCGATTGGCGGATATCCTCCGCCGTGCCTTCGGCGACGATCTTGCCCTCCGACACAAAATAGATGTAGTCCACGATTCTTAGTGATTCCTGAACGTCATGGGTGACGATGATCGAACTGGCGCCCAGCGCGTCGTTCAGGGTACGGATCAATTGCCCGACCACCGCCAGTGAAATCGGATCGAGTCCGGCAAAGGGTTCGTCGTACATGATCAGCATCGGGTCGAGCGCGATGGCCCGCGCCAACGCGGCGCGGCGCGCCATGCCGCCGGAAAGCTCGGACGGCATCATGTCCTTCGCACCGGCAAGACCGACAGCGTTCAATTTCATCATCACCAGATCGTGAATCAGCGCTGCCGGCAGGTCGGTATGCTCGCGCATCTGGAAGGCGACGTTGTTGTAGACCGACAGATCGGTAAACAGGGCGCCGAACTGGAACAGCATGCCCATGCGGCGGCGCATGGCATACAGGCCTTCAGCATCGAGCTGGTCGACGCGCTGGCCCGCCACTACAACCTCGCCAGACGTCGCCTTGAGCTGACCGCCGATCAAACGCAAGGTCGTGGTCTTGCCGCCGCCACTGATGCCCATGATGGCGACCACCTTGCCGCGCGGGATCGTCATGTTGATCCCGGTCAGCACAGGTTGTCTGTCATAAGCAAAATTTACGTTGGTCAGTCTGACCAGAGGCTCTGCACTCATTGAAAACATGGCGGAAAATATCGGCGGATTCTAACAGACAGGCGCTTGCGCTATGATTGCTTCGATGAGCCCGTCTCAGCCTGCCATTTCGCACAAACCCGGTCTGCTGATCGTCGATGACGATCCTTTGATCGTCGACACGTTGAACTTTGTCCTGTCGGCCGACTTCGATGTATTCACATCCGCTTCGCGCGAAGCCTGCATAAGGCAACTGCGCGACGCGCCCCAGCCGCCCTCCCTGGCCCTGGTCGACCTCGGCCTGCCGCCGCGGCCACATCGTCCGGAGGAGGGTTTTGCGCTGATTAGCGAGCTTCTTGCGCACTCGCCCGACATGAAAATCTTTGTCCTGTCGGGCCAGAACGATGAAGCCAACGCACGTCATGCGCGCACTATCGGCGCCATCGAATTTATCGCCAAACCGGCAGACCCGGCAAATATCCGGCATTTGCTCCTCGCTGCCTTGTCATTCGGCGATTCGGCACAGCGCAGTAAACCGGAGGTCGCCGGCAAGGCTACCCTGATCGGCGAAAGCCTGCCGCTACAGAAGCTGCGCACCCAGATCCGGCAATTTGCCGATTCACCCTTCCCGGTACTCATTGAAGGCGAATCCGGCAGCGGCAAGGAAATCGTCGCCACCAGCCTGCATGAATTTTCAGTGCGCCGCGATAAACCCTACTTCGCGCTGAATTGCGCCGCCATCGCGCCGACCCTGGTGGAGCCCACCCTGTTCGGCTATGCGCGCGGCGCCTTTACCGGGGCTGCCAATGCCAAATCCGGCTACTTCGAAGATGCGGCCGACGGCACCCTGTTTCTTGACGAGATCGGCGAACTGCCGCTGGAATTGCAATCAAAGCTGCTGCGCGTGCTCGAGAACGGCGAATTTCAGCGCGTTGGCGAAACCCTGACGCGCAAAAGCCGCGCTCGCGTGATTGCGGCAACCAATCGCGACCTGCGCCGTGAAGTAAAGGAAGGCCGCTTCCGTACCGACCTTTATCATCGGCTCTCCGTATTTACCCTGGATGTTCCCCCTTGCGCGAGATGGGGCGCGATCGCCTTGCCCTGCTCGACCACTTCCGTAACCTCTATGCTCCTGGCGGCAATACCCCATCGTTCCGCCTGTCAGAAGATGCCGAACAGCAGTGGTTGCTGTATGCCTTCCCCGGCAATGTGCGTGAATTGCGCAACATCGTGATCCGTCTCACCGCCAAGCATGCCGGCAATGTCGTGAGCGCCGGGGATCTGGCAGCCGAATTCGACACCCTGAATGAATCGTCCCCGGCATCGCCGACAAGTCACTCCGATCTCGTTTCAACCCTGAGCCAGGAGATACAGGAAAACCCGGGCTTCAGCCTTGATACCTCGTTAAGGCGCTGGGAACAGGCTTATATCGAAGCAGCGCAACGCATCGCACATGGCAATATCAGTCAGGCAGCCCGCATACTCGGGCTTAACAGAACCACCCTGTACAACCGCATGGAAGCGCTCTCGCGCAACTCGGCCGAGACTCAATAGCGCGCATGGTACCCAACGCCACTCCTGAGGATGAAAATGCGCAAAGGCAAAATTACCCCCCCCCACCCCCGCCCCAAGGCGGGGCTACCGGTCGGCTCGCTGCGCTCGGTGGTTATACCCGGCTCTGTTTCCGCTTTTTCACGTTAAAGCCATGTATCTCGATCATTTCGGCCTCGCCGAACCGCCGTTCCGCATCACACCGCACACGGAATTTTTCTTTTCCGGGGCCAACCGCGGCTCCACGCTGGATGCATTGCTCTATGCCGCCACCCATGATGAAGGCATCATCAAAATCAGCGGCGAAGTCGGCAGCGGCAAGACCATGCTCTGCCGCGTCCTCATGGAACGCATGCCCGAGCAGGTTGCCATTGTTTACCTGAGCAACCCTTCGCTTTCGCGCGATGACATTTTCTACGCCATCGCCGACGAACTGGCGCTGACGCTGCCGGAAAATGCCCGCGCCAGCGCCGTTCTCAAGCTATTGCAGAACCACCTGATCAGCCTGCATGCGGAAGGCAGGCGCGTGGTTGTCCTGATCGACGAAGCGCACGCCATGCCGGCGGAAACGCTGGAGCAGATCCGTCTCCTCTCCAACCTCGAAACGAACCACAACAAACTGCTGCAACTGGTGTTATTCGGGCAACCGGAATTGAACGACATATTGGCGCGCGCCGACATGCGCCAGCTGAAGGAGCGGATCACCCACAATTTCATGCTCGAACCGCTGGTGCGCGACGACGTCGCCGAATACATGGAGTTTCGCATGCGGGCCGCGGGCTACAAGGGGCCGAATGTCTTCAGCCCGGCTGCCAACAGGCTGATTCACGATGCCTCCAGGGGCCTGACGCGGCGCATCAACATTCTTGCCGACAAGTCCTTGCTGGCGGCTTTTGCCAGTGGCACGCACCAGATCACCATCAAGGAAGTCCGTGCCGCCATCCGCGACTGCGACTTCAGTACCGCCACGGCTGCCCGGCGTCCGTCACGGAAGTGGCTGCTGGCTGGGGCGCTCGCGATTGGCTTTGTCATTATTGCAGCCGCAGCCACGACTTACCTCGCTCTCGGAGCATCGGCCGCCGCGCCACCTTCTGGCGCCACTCCGGCGCCGCCTGTCGTGCCAATCTCGGCCACCCCCAATGCGGCGGTCACGGCTCCGGTTGCCACGCCGCCCGCTGAAAAGCCTGCCCTTCTCCCCCTCTCCCCCATCCCTTCTCCGACGAGGGGTGAGGGGAGCGCCGCAAGCCGCTCCACGGCTTCAAGTCTGGCGGAGCAAGCCCTGGATCGTGGCAAGACATGGCTTGCCACTGCCCCCGACGAGCGCTGGTTCCTGCAGTTGTATGCCGTGGATGCGGACCAAGCCGGCAATGTCGAGTCCTACCTGCGCCGCCTCGGCGAAACGGTAGATCGCGAAGCCATACATGCCTACCGTTCCGATTTGAGCGGCAAGATGCGCTACGGTGTGATTTATGGCGATTACGCCACACTCGCTGCCGCGTGGGCCGCCGCCGGGAATCTGCCGGCCTGGGTACAGGTCACACATCCTTATCCGCGTCAGGTAAGACGATTACGCTAAATTCCAATGGATTAAACTGCGAGGTAACAGGAAAAGGCAGGGGTTTACCGGCATGTCCCAACACAAGCCTCTGAGTTAAAAACAAAAACAAACTGTTAAGATGTCGGGGTAAGCATCTTCGGACAAGGGATCGCGCGTGCTCGGTCACAATCAGAAAATTACGCTGCTGGCATCCCTGCTGCTGGCCGCCTGCAATCATGCGCCCGTACAGGCCCCTGCCAGCGGCCACTTGCAACAGTCCGACGTCGTCGCCTCCAGCGCGGCGGCAGCAATCCCGCCACCGGTACAGAGCAGCGTTGCGCTGCCGCGTCCCAAGCCGGCGCCCAAGGTCGAAACCTACAGCGTCGTGGTGCAAAATCTCCCCGCACAGGATCTCCTGTTCGCCCTGGCGCGCGATGCGAAATTGAATGTCGATGTTCATCCCGGCATCAACGGCACGGTCACGCTGAACGCCATCAACCAGACCCTGCAACAGTTGCTGACGCGCATTTCCAAACAAGTCGACATGCGCTGGGAACTTGACGGCCCGAATTTGATCGTCACGCCCGATACGCCTTATCTGCGCACCTACACGGTCGACTACGTCAATATGACGCGCGATACCTCGGTCAGCACTTCGGTTAATTCTCAGGTCAGCTCTGGGACAACAACCGGTTCCGGTTCTGGTTCTGGCTCTGGTTCGAGCGGCAACAGTTCAACGACCAAGATCGACAATACGTCGAAGAATCGCTTCTGGGAAACTCTGGAAAAAAACCTAAATGATATTTTGGGTGAAGAAGACAAGTATCTTTGGGAGGTATCTTGCAAAGCGAGCGCAGAAGGGAAAAAGTCTTCTTCTGGCCAAGCATCTGGTTCTGCTTCTCTAAAATCCGAACCCAGCCGTACGGACGTTCAAGCTAACGTCGGGGCAGATAGCAATGATTCTGTTGCAAGTAGCAAGCAAAATGCTTGCGGGCACCTAAAAGAAGCAAAACTAGTAATTGTCAATCCTGAAACTGGTATGGTTGCCGCGAGAGCATCGTCGCGCCAGCATGAAAAAATCATCGAGTTCCTCGACAGCGTAATGAACAGCGCGCGCCGCCAGGTGATGATCGAAGCCACCATTGTCCAAGTCGATTTGAACGAGGGATACCAGCAGGGCATTGATTGGTCGAGGCTCAGATCTGATGGCAGCGGATTTAGCCTGTCACTTCCCACGCTCAGCAGCGGCCAGAGTTCCATCACCCCATTTACCTTGTCCCGAACCGACAACTCAAGCCCATTGAATCTCACGCAGACCGTAAATTTGTTGAGCAACTTCGGAACGATCAAGGTTCTTTCCAGCCCAAAGCTTTCAGTGCTGAACAACCAGACCGCTGTACTCAAGGTGGTTAACAACATTATTTACTTCACCATCGTCTCCAACGTCGCGGCGGGCAATTCCGGCGCTGCGCAAACAGCGACAACCGCAACTCCGCAAACGGTCTCGGTTGGTCTCGTGATGTCAGTAACGCCGCAGGTTGCTTCAGACCGTTCCATCATCCTGAATGTTCGGCCTTCGATTTCGGCAATTTCCGGCTTTGTGACAGACCCCAGCCCCGGCTTGGCAGTGCCCAATCAGGTACCGCAAATCCAAACCAGTGAAATCGAATCCATCATGCGCCTTAACGATGGCGATATAGCGGTACTGGGCGGTTTGATGCAGGAACGCGGCGATTACGAGACCGGCAAGGTCCCCGGTGCCGGGGATATTCCATTTTGGGGCGAGATATTCACCAAGCGCAACAACGCGACCACCAAATCCGAGCTTGTAGTTTTCCTGCGTCCAGTGGTTGTCGAAAACCCCAGCATGATCGGCGATTACCGCACGCTCAAAAAATACTTGCCCGGCCGCAATTTCAACGCCCCACCGGTACACTCCAAGCAGTTCGAGCCTCCATTCGGTATCGACCCCCAGGAGGCAAGCCATTGAGCCTGCTGATGGACGCGTTGAAGAAGGCAGAGCTTGCCAAACGCAAGGCCGAGGTCGAAAGCGCAGCGCCAGCTCCAGCTTCCTCTGAGCCAGCTTCACTTTCCCCTGCTACTGAGAAGTCCGTGCCCGAATCAATTGCCTTCGAGCCGCAACTGCTAGACAACGGGTTTTCGGATACACCGGCTGCCGGCCTGGAGCAGCCGGTCGAACCAGCACCGTCACTGGCCATTGCCCCAGAAGACTTGCTCGCTTTGCAGAAAATCGGCGTTCCCTATGAGCGGCGGCGGCATAAGCGGCAGCTTCACCTACAGCCTGCCGAGGCCGCACACGCCGGCAGCGCCGGAGGCGATGTCACAGAGCGCAAAGCTATACATAATCTGTTTGAAACCAAACAGTCGCCAGCTTCACGCCGGACCTTCGCCATCACCGTCGGCATCATCACGCTCCTTGCCGTTGCCGGCATCGGCGGGTATTTCTGGTATGAACTGCAACCGAAATCAAGTCTCCAGGCAGGTGCCGGCCTCAATATCAAGCAGCCTCCTGCCACGCCCGGCATCCCCCTCGCGGCGACACCAGCTCCAGCGGGCGGCGCGTCCGCAATCCCGGGCCTGGCGACGCCATCCGAGTCTCCGGACAAGGGTCAAACCAGGTTGGCGCGCGAGATCGTTGAGCCCCAGCCAGCCAGGCCGCCGGCAGTCACTCCCATGAAGAAGCTGTTCCAGTTGAGCAAGGCCGCAGAGGCGCGAACCGACCCGGCGCTGGAACGCGGCTATGGCGCCTTGAATCGCGGCGACACGGCCACCGCAAAAACCGCTTATGAGCAGGCGCTCGGCAATGACCCGCGCAATACCGACGCCCTGTCCGGGCTGGCCGTTCTCGCGCAACGCGCAGGCAATCCCGATCAGGCCGCCGATTACTACCTGCGCCTGCTTGAGGCCGATCCGCACAATGCATTTGCGCAGGCCGGTCTGATCGGCCTGCATACGCAGCTAAACCCGGCCGAGGCTGAGATGCGCCTGAAACAGGCGCTCGCCACGCAACCCGATTCGGCGCCATTGAACTTCGGCCTGGGCAATTTGTGCGCGGCGGCCAAGCGCTGGCCGGAAGCGCAGCAGGCCTATTTCAAGGCGGTGACAGCCGACCCGGGCAACCCTGATTATCTTTTCAATCTGGCCGTCAGCCTGGACCAATTACGGCAACCCCGGCTGGCGGCCAACTATTACGCGCAGGCCATTGCCGCAGCCGGGAACCGACCTGCCGGTTTCGACCTGGGCAGAGCGGATGAACGATTGCGGCAATTGCAGCAATAAACCATTTGGCATTACCTGAAACCCCGCCCCGTCCTTCTCGCATGAATGCCACCAACAAAAAACCCATCGGTCAAACCCTGATCACGCAAGGCGTCATCAGCGAAGACCAGTTGCGCATCGCGCTGCAGGAGCAGACCAAGTCGAAACTGCCGCTGGGCAAACAACTGGTCGTTCTTGGTTTTCTTTCCGAAGCGACGTTGCGCGATGCGTTGAGCAAGTCGCTCGGGCAGAAGTCGATTGATCTTTCGAACGCGATTGTCGACGCCACAGCCTTGGCGCTGGTGCCGCGCGATCTGGCCAAGCGGCATACCATCCTGCCGCTCGATTACGCGGCCGATCAACACCGGCTGACCATCGCCACCGCCGACTTGAACGACATCGTTGCCCTCGACAAGCTGCGGACGCTGGTGCCGCAAGAGCTGATCATCGACACCTTGCTGGCAGGCGAATCGGAAATCTCGCGCGCCATCGACCAGTACTACGGGCACGAACTGTCGATCGACGGCATTCTCAACGAAATCGAAACCGGCGAGATCGACTATCGTTCGTTATCGGCTTCGTTCGACGAATACAGCCAGCCGGTGGTGCGCCTGGTCGATGCCCTGCTCACCGACGCCGTAAAACGCGAGGCATCCGATATCCACTTCGAGCCGGAGACGAGCTTTCTGCGCATCCGCTATCGCGTCGACGGCATCCTGCGTCAGATCCGCGCCCTGCACAAATCGTACTGGGCTGCCATGGCGGTGCGGCTCAAGGTGATTGCCGGCATGAACATCGCCGAAACCCGCGCCCCGCAGGATGGCCGCATCACGCTCAACATCAGCGGCCGCCAGATCGACTTTCGCGTCTCCGTGCAACCGACGATTCACGGCGAAAATATCGTGCTGCGGATTCTCGACCGGCAAAAGAGCATCGTCGCGCTCGATGGCATCGGTCTTGATGAAGAGCAACTCGACCAGTTGAAGCTGATGATCGCGCGGCCGGAAGGCATCATCATCGTCACCGGCCCCACCGGCAGCGGCAAGACCACCACGCTGTATTCGATGCTGAATCACATCAACCAGGAGGGGGTCAACATCATGACCCTCGAAGATCCGGTCGAATATCCGATGGCGATGATCCGTCAGACCTCGGTGGCGGAAGCGGCCAAGCTCGACTTCGCCAATGGCATCCGTTCCATGATGCGACAGGATCCGGACGTGATTCTGGTCGGCGAGATTCGCGATGCCGACACGGCGGAAATGGCCTTCCGCGCCGCCATGACCGGCCATCAGGTGTATTCGACGCTGCACACCAACTCCGCTATCGGCGCCATTCCACGCCTGCTCGATATCGGCGTGCTGCCCGACATCATGGCCGGCAACATCATCGGCGTCGTCGCCCAGCGCCTGGTGCGGCATCTGTGCGTGCATTGCCGCCGCACCTACGCCGCCGAGCCGCACGAAACGCGCCTGCTCGGAATGACACGGAGCGGCGATGCGCATCCCGTGCTCTACCGCTCCACCGGCTGCGAACGCTGCGACTTCCTGGGTTATCGCGGACGCATCGCCATCATGGAACTGCTGCGCATGGATGGCGATCTCGACGAGTTGATCGCACGGCGCGCGACCCTGCGCGAAATTCGCGGCGTGGCCATCGAAAAAGGCTTCCATCCGCTGGCAGAGAATGGCCTGCAGCGCGTCCTGGATGGATCGACCTCGCTCGAAGAACTCGGCCGCGTCATCGATCTCACACAGAGGGTGTAGCGCAACCATGGCGATATATCGCTACAAGGCAATGACGGCGGCCGGGCGCACGGTATTCGGCCGTCTCGATGCCGTCAACATGATCGACCTGGAAATGCGCCTGAAGCGCATGGACCTGGATTTCATCAACGGCGACCCGGTCAAGGAAGGACAAGGCTTTACCCGTGCCAGGATCAGCCGCGTCGAACTGATCAATTTCTGTTTTTATATGGAGCAGCTCACCCGTGCCGGCGTACCCATCATCGAGGGCCTCGCCGACTTGCGTGACAGCATGGAAAATCCGCGCTTCCGCGAAGTCACCGCCAGCATGATCGAAAGCATCAACGGCGGCAAAACGGTTTCCGAAGCCATGGCAGAATATCCTTCGATATTCGATGACGTGTTCATCAGCCTCATCAAGGCGGGTGAAGATACCGGTAATTTGCAGGACGTGCTGAAAAACCTAACCGAATCGCTCAAGTGGCAGGATGAACTGGCGGCACAAACCCAAAAGCTCATCATGTATCCGGCATTCATGGGTGTCGTGGTGATCGGCGTCATTTTTTTCATGATGATCTACCTGGTGCCGAAAATGGTCGGCTTCATCAGGAACATGGGCCAGCAGCTGCCCATGCAAACCAAGATTCTGATCGCCACCTCGGAAGCCTTTGTGAACTACTGGTACCTGATCATCGGCATCCCCATCGTTGCCGCCGTCGCAATCAACGTTTCCATCCGCGCCAACCCCAATGCGCGCCGGGCATTCGATGGCTTCAAGCTGAGGGTTCCGATGGTCGGCGACATCCTGCGCAAAATCATCCTGTCGCGCTTTGCCGGCATCTTTGCCATGATGTATGGCTCTGGCATTTCCATCCTCGACTCGATCAAGGCGACGGAAAAAGTGGTCGGCAATGTCGTCATGAAGGAGGCGCTGCAACAAGTAGGGCAGCTCATCTCGGATGGCAAGAATGTGACCGCGGCCTTCCAGAGCGTCGGTCTGTTTCCACCACTGGTGATCCGCATGCTGCGCGTCGGCGAAAATACCGGCGGGCTCGATACCGCACTGATGAACGTCAGCTATTTTTACAACCGCGACGTCAGGGAATCGATCGGGCGGGTGCAGGCCATGATCGAGCCTGCCATGACGGTGACGGTCGGCATCATTCTGGGCTGGGTTATGCTGTCGGTGCTCGGTCCGATTTATGACACGATTTCCAAGCTGAAATTCTAATGCCGCAACGACGACTGCTTCTGCTGGAAGCCAACCGACTCTCTGCCTGGCACTGGCAGGGCGGCCATTTGCATGCCGAGCAGAACTTCGCGTCTGATTCCACCGGCCACGAAGCCTTCGCGAAATACCTCGCCGCCCATGGCAACTCGATCTTTTCCATCATGGCGGATGTCCCGGAAGAAGGTTTCCAGATAGAAGACATCCCCTTCGTCAGCGGCAAGGATCGAAACGCACTGACACAACGCCGCCTCGCGCAATACTATTACGGCACTCCCTTTGCCCTGGCGACTTCGCTGGGACGACAAAAGAGCGGACGGCGCGACGAGAAAATGCTGTTTACCGCGCTTACCCAACCGCGTCACCTGGAGCCGTGGCTTGCTGCCCTGCGCGCGGCGGAGAGGCGGCTCGCCGGCATTTACTCGGCCTCGTTGGCACTTACCGCCCTGCTGCACCACCTCAAATTGCCCGGGCCGCGGCTGGTCCTCTGGCTCACCCGCAGTGGCATCAGGCAAACCTTCATCAATGATGGCAAGCTGTACTTTTCGCGCCTGACGACGCTGGCCGCCGACACGCCGGAAGAAGTCGCCGTTGCCTGCGCCGTTGAAGCGGGGAAGATTTACCAGTACCTGGCGGGACAGCGCCTGATCGACCGTAGCGCCACACTGCAAGCATTGATACTGGCGCACCCCGATCAATTCAGCATTCTGCGCGCCCATTGCCGGCCTTCCGCGGAGCTTGCCTTCGAATACATCGATCTGCTGAGCGAAGCCAGAAAAGCCGGCCTGAAAACTCCGCCACGGGATTCGCATTGCGAATTGCTGCTACTGCATCAATTGGTGCTCCGCCCGCCTGGGCAACAATTCGCGCACCCTGCCGAACTGCATTTTTTCCGCCTCTGGCAGTTGCGCTCGGGGCTGGTCGCGGCAGCGGCGATCATTTTCTTGATCTGCCTGCTTTACGCGGCAAAGCAGTATTGGGACGTCAACACCCTGCAGGAAAATACTCTCCAGATGGCAGAGCAAACACAAGTCGACGAGAACAAATACCAGGCAGTCATGAAGTCGCTGCCACTGTTACCGATCAGCACCGAGAACATGCGCGCGCTGGTAACCCGTTTTGAGGAACTTGACAAACGCTCGCCCCTGATGGAGACCATGTGCATTCCATTGAGCCGGGCGCTCGATGCCATGCCGGGCATCGAGCTTCAGCGCATCTCATGGCAACTGTCAGCAAAACTTCCGCCGTCGACAGAACAAGTTTCCGGTGTTTTGAAGCAACCGCCCTTGAACGTCAGCGGAAGCTACTACGCCATCGCCGAAATCAATGTCCATTTGCCTGTCGCGCTGGCCAATGACCATCGTGCCCTGCTGCAACTGGTCAACCAGTTTGTCACCGAACTGGGCAAGGAAAAATCGCTCGGTGTGCAAATAACGCAACTGCCTTTCGACGCCGAATCCGGCAAAACCATCAAGAGTTCCGACGAGCCTACCCTGGGCCACGCCGAGGCACCGAAGTTTTCCTTCCGCCTGGTGCAGGGATTCTGACGTGATCACTTTGACCAAAAAGGACTGGCCGAAGCTGCAATGGGGGTCGTGCTGTTTATTGTGCTCGCGGCTGCCGGAGCTGCCATCGCCGCCCTTTCCGGCAAGGCGGTGAACGATGCCAACAAGGCCAACCAGCAAGCAAAGACAGCCAAAGACACGGCGCGCAGCAAGGTTGCGCGCGCCGCCGAAGAAGCGTCGACGCTGCGGGAAAAGATCGTAGTCTACCAGGCCCTACAATCGCGCGGCATCATCGGTCAGGAACATCGCCTCGACTGGATCGAAAAAATCCGCAAGATCAAGGAGGCGCACAAGCTGCTCGATCTGAATTACGAACTTGGGCCGCAGCAACCCATCAAGGCAGACGTGGTCGCCCCCAGCGGCAATGCTTTCGACATCATGGCCAGCCCGATGAAACTGCAAATGGCGCTCTTGCATGAGGACGACCTGCTCGGACTGCTATCCGATCTGCGTAACGGCATCCAGGGCTACATCCGCGTCAACCACTGCGACATCGAGCGGGCGGGCGCAGCGCCACCCGCCGCCGGTCCAACGGCCCAGTTGCGCGCAAAATGCGACATCGACTGGATCACCGTGCGGGAGAAATCATGAAAACTCCGCACCGTGCCGCGCTGATCCTGGTCGCGCTGGCAATTCTTGCGCCATGGGCGCAGGCGGAAGAAAAGCTCGGTCGCCTGTTCCTGACGCCTGAACGTCGCGCCATGCTCGAACAGCAGCGCCAATTCAACCTGCAGGAACAAAAAACCCTGGAAGGGGCAACCATTCGACTGGATGGCGTGGTTGTGCGCAGTACAGGGAAAAAGACCATCTGGATCAACGGCCAGGCCCAGAACGATAACAGCAGTCTTGGCGTCGAGACGCGCGTTGCGCCCAACGATCCGGGCCGGGCCAGGCTGACCGAGAGCAATGAACACCAGACCAGTCTGCGCGTCGGACAAAAAATCAATCGCGCCACGCAGGAAATCAACGACGGCCTCGACGGCGGCCGAATCGAGGTCAACCCGCTACCCGGGCGACGCTGAGAGGGACATTCATGAGGCGACATATCTCGCCGCACTCAGCAGGCCGTTCGCAGCAACGCGGTTATGCCCTCCTTATCATGCTAGTGCTGGTGACGATGGGCATCCTGTTTACCCTCGTCAGTCAACTTGATGTGGTAAGCATGAAGTGGGGCCGTTCGCAGAATACCCAAGCCACGCTGTTGCAGGCGAAGGAAGCACTGATCGGATATGCCGCGACTTATCGCGACACGCACGCAGGGGAGGTCTTTGGTTATCTTCCGTGCCCTGACGCAGATGGCGATGGAGCTGCGGAAACGTCCAATACCGACGGCACTTGCGGAGGTTCCGACCAAGCCGTGGTCGGCTTGTTGCCCTATAAAACACTTGGCCTCGGTGATCTACGCGACGCCAGCGGCGAATGTCTTTGGTATGCGGTGTCGCCCGGCCAGAAAGCCAGCATGAACAAAGTGGAGCCGATGAACTGGGATACGCGAGGGCAGATCAAAATCTTCGATAGCGACGGCACGACGGTCTTGGCCGACCCAGCCGACGGCATCGAGGGCGGCGCGGTGGCAGTGATCTTCGCGGCGTCCCCCCCGCTGACTGTCAATGCCACGGGCCGGGGAGGCAACTCCAACAACGTCTGTGGCAATAACGGCAAAGCCGTCTGGGCAGCCTATCTGGAATCCGCGGCTTTCGATTCAAATGGCAACTCAACAGCCAGTCCGTTGATCGTGACCAGAGGAACCATCGACGGCGTCAGCAACAATGACCAGATCACATGGATTACGCCGAAGGAGATTTTCGACAGGGTCAAAAAGCGTAGCGACCAAGGCGGAGTCAACGCGCTATCGACAGCGGCCGCAACGTCTTTGACAGCAAAAATCAACACCGATCTGGTAACGAGTGCCGCGCCAGCAAGCGCGCTACCTGCTACCGATTACGCCACCATTAGCGGCCCGACGCCCTATGCAGGCTATGTAGGCACATTACCGAGCCTGACCATCAGCAGCGACCCTAACAATATCCTGAATACTTTTCTCGACAATTGGAGCAATCAGTACCGCTATGTCGTTTGCAGCAATCTCTGCGGCTATTGCCTGAACGTAGGGGGGCAGAGTTGTAACGGCGCACTGCTGTTCGGTGCAGAGAACCCCGCCGGGGGACCGCGCCCGGTGCAACCGACTCAGTTGACAGATTTATTCGAAACTGACGGGGCAACAAATGGCGATGGCAAAGGCGCGCTTGGCCTCGCCAATGGTACTTCCAACCTCTTTAGCGGCACCTCTGCCTATTCAAGTGGAGCGGCCGACGTGGGAGTCTGTCTGGCGCCCAGCAGCGCAAAACCCATTACTTTCAATTGTAGCCTCACCAATTTCCTGGAGGCTGCGCCCACGAATCTGGTCACCATTTCCGGCCAGAATATTACTTTGGGTAAAGTGGACATCACGACAAACAATGGCTATTCCTCCAGTAATCTGTTCGGTTGTGCATGGTCGAACGACGTGTTGACTTTCGGCGCTGGGCTGCGAACTTATTTCAACTTCGTCATCAGCAACAGCGGGCGCGGTTTCACCCTTTCGATCATCGATGCTATCAAGTACCCCGCTTCGACTGCACCTTGTGGCCGTTCCGATCAGTATCTGGGGTACGCGGGGAACAATGGGGTATCCTCGCCGATAGACCCGCCCAAGATAGGACTTGAAATCCATACAACGACATCCACATCTTCAAGTTCTCAAGGTGGTCCGGGCTACCGTCATGCGGCTTTGGTATATTGGGGCAACAACAATATCTCAGCCGATAATGATGACAACATACATGGCGCTATCAATACGGTTGCCGGCTATCCATCAAATCCGAAAAACCGGGTTGACGACCCCGCCTCCACCGGCGTATCCGGCAACCTTGGTCCAACGCCGTCGGGCAGTGGCGTCTTGGTCACCGGCATTACCGTGCATGTGCGAATCGATATCGTGCGCTCCTACGATGCTTCCGCGCATCAGGGAAGCTATAACATCAAGGCATGGTTGGTAAAAAGCCCTACTGCGGCGCAACTTGCCGATCTGCAAAACATCACCCAGGATTTCATCTCAAGCACATCCGGTAGTCTGGCAACAACTGTTTCAGACGCCTTCACCACGCTGGACCTGCCGACCGGCGCCACGTCGGATCCCGAAGCATTGCAAAAGATCAGGATAGGGTTTACCAATGCCCAAGGAGCCAGCGACCAGGTAATTACCCTCCAGAATTTTGGGGCACTGTCTCGCTAAGCCATAGTTATTTCGCTATCTCAAATGAGCCGGACTATCAAAATCCAAACACATGAAAGACAGCAGGGCTTCACATTAGCGGAACTAGCGGTGGTGCTGGTCATCGTCGGCCTGCTGCTGGGCGGATTGATGATGCCGCTGTCTGCGCAATATGACAGCCGCTATCTCAACGATAACCAAAAAACCCTCAACGACATTCGTGAAGCACTAATCGGTTTTGCTGCCGCCAATGGACGGTTACCCTGTCCGGCCCAGCGCAACATCGCCACCGCGACGGCCAACGCCGGGGTAGAAGCAGTTACTGCGGCCGGCGGACCCTGTGCCTGTTCCGCCGTTACCAGCGGCATAGCCGCCATCGGCGCCACAGCATGCAATGAGAACGTGCCTGGAGGTGTAACCGGGGTGCTGCCTTGGGCCACTCTCGGGCTACCCGAAACAGACGTTTGGGGAAATCGTTTTACGTACCGTGTTACGACACGCTTCGCCCGCGTCGCAAGCGGACAAAACGCTTTCGGTGGAGGTTGCTCACCCACTACTCCTCCAACATCCGCCGCATTTGCGCTTTGTTCTGCAGGCGACATCACGATATATGCCACATCCGGCGGCACTGCATTGGCCAGCAACGTGCCGGTTGTCGCCCTTTCCCACGGCAAAAACGGTGTCGGGGCATGGACAACCAGCGGGATTCAGATTCCCGGCGCAACAGGTGACGAGCTGGAAAATGCCAATGGGGATGATAGCTTCGTCAGCAACACCAGCATCGACGACCAGTTGATCTGGGTATCCCCCAGCATCTTGATGAATCGCATGATCGCCGCCGGCAAGCTACCTTGAACTCGCCACCCGGATTCTGTATTTTGAAACTTGAATCTTCAAAATGCAGGGATTAGGACTTGCCCGCAGCGCCACCTGGATCGTTTCGGTTCCCGCGCTTGATGCAGCGCTGCAACGCGATGGCAAAAGACCTTATTTGTCCCGAAAAACGCCGCCTTGACCCTCACCATCATTTCCTGAGACACTTGCAACCGGCTCGCATATCCCCCGAGAGCATCCAGGTATTCCATCTTCCATGAACCACGCTCCGCCTCCTGACGTTGTGCAGTCCTTCACGGAACGCATACGCAACGCGGGTATCAAGCCCGGTGACAGCGAGCAGGAACGAATCAACAAATCCCTGCTGGTATTCGCGACCGGGCTGTTCAGTTTCGGCTCGATGGTGTGGTTGTCGATGTATTGGATACTCGGGCCCCAGTTCGACTCCACCTGGTCGCTCGTTTTCGAACTGGCGCTGGTCGGCAATCTGTTGCTGTATATCAAGACGGAAAATTTCGATTTCTTCCGCGCCAGTCAACTCGCCCTGTTCCTGTTCGCGCCATTCGCGATGCAATGGGCCATCGGCAATTTCATCACCGCAAGCGGCGTGATCCTGTGGGGGCTACTGGCCCCCTTCGGCGCCATCCTCTGCTTCGGCGTACGCGAGTCGATCGCATGGTTCATTGCCTGGGTAGTACTCACCGCGCTCTCCGGTTTCGTCGACTTTTATCTCGCCGACGGGGAACTGGCCGGGCACAGCGTGCCGGTTCGCACCAGCGTTGTTTTCTTCGCGCTGAATTTCATCTCAGTGGCAACGCTGATCTATACGCTGCTGCGCTACTCGATCAAGGAACAACAAAAAGCCGCACACGCGCTCGAAGATGCTCACGCCTTGCTGCAGCAGGAACAGGTGCGTTCCGAGAAATTGCTGTTGAATACCTTGCCGGGACCGATCGCTGAGCGACTCAAACATTCCAATCAAACCATTGCCGACGGCTATGCCAGCGCCTCGGTGATGTTCGCCGATATCGTGGCATTCACCGAGGTCGCCGCCGGAATGACGCCGCTCCAGGTATTCACGATGCTGAACAGCATCTTCTCCGCCTTCGACGAACTGACCGAGAAGTATGGGCTGGAAAAGATCAAGACCATCGGCGATGCCTATATGGTGGCGGGAGGCATCACGGACGGCACGGAGGATCACGCCGACAAGATTGCGGACATGGCGATGGAAATGCGCCATCTGCTGCATCGCGATTTCATGGTTAATTCCTCCCCCCTCAAAATGCGCATCGGCATCGGCAGCGGACCGGTCATCGCCGGCGTGGTGGGCAAGAAAAAATTCATCTACGATTTGTGGGGCGACACCGTCAACATTGCCAGCCGCATCACCGCCGAAGGCGCGCCGAACACGATCCATTGCGACAGCAAGACCTGGCGCCTGCTGCATGAGCGGTTCGAGTTCGAAAAACCGGAAATGATCAATCTAAAAGGCATCAGCAGCATGTCGGTGTACAAGCTGGTCGGGCGAAAAAGTAAGGGCAAGGCTCAAGATACAGGGTTCAAGCTTCTATCTTGAGTCTTGCCTCTTGAACCTTGAATCAGTACCGCAGGCTGAAGAGAACTTTCCCTGGAAGATTGCTGCTTAACACGAGTGCATAACCAGCCATGTTCGCCAGCCGTGCCAACTGGTAAAGGCCGATGCCCAAGCCGTTTTCCGAAGCTAGTGGGCGGAGACAGATATCCCGTGCCAGTTCGTCCGGCAGGGCCGAGCCGCTGTCGCGTACCGACAGGACGGGCTGCGTGCCACGCATGTCGAGCGCTATCACGATGTCGATGTGCGGCTCGACCGCGCGCTTCTCCAGGGCGTTTTGCAGAAGATTTTCGGCGGCACTGGTAAATAATGCAGAGGGAAGCTTGCCGCCCGGGTCGCCGTGCAGTTCAAAGCTAATGTCGCGTCCTTCATAACGCGCGCTCAGTTCGCGCCACCACCTTGTGCCGGTCATCGATTCCTCTTCCCTGGCATCATCAGGCGCACGCAGCTTGTCCAGCGTCTGCTGTAGGCGCTGGGTAATCAGCGGCAGTTGACGGCGCAGCAGAGGTTGGGCCTTGGGATTCGCTTCATCGTCTGCGCTGCCGATTACAAACAGCAGCGAGTGCAGCGATTGCAACAGGTTCTTGACGTCGTGAGTGACACGCGCCCCGGTTTCATGGACGGCCTGCATGTAGGCCATCTCACGCAATTGACGACTGCTTTTTTTCTCGCTGTAAAAACGCGCCACCAATTGGGTCACCAGGTTGAAATGCCACACCATGACCGGCGGCAGTTTCTGCTGAGTTGCCAGTGTCAACGCCAGTTCTCCCTGCCGGAACACGGTTTTCACGCCACCGGCTTCGATACCTGTCCTGGTGTCGGATCGGGCTGCACCGACAGACCACGAACATGCCACCACCCAGGGCAGCTGCTCCACCAGACTATGGCAGGCGCGATCAAGGAAGCGATGCGGATCTTCTTCTTCTTCGGCCAGATCAGCCAGCGAGCGCAACCATTTCTCGAAGGGCAAACCGATGGACAGCATGTAACGCGAGGCAATTGCGCCCAGGCGCGAAAACCCGGCAACCGGATTCCACAGCCAGCTGGCTATCAACAGCATGACGGCGGCGGTAAATATCACGGTTATCAGTGCCTGGATGTAGTCGATCTGCCGCAGCAACATCAATGATGTGCTGCCCAGCACCAGTACCGACAACATGAGGGTGACGAACAGGCTGTACACCAGATCGATGGCTTCACGTTGCGCACCCTGCTCGCTTCCCTCCGGCAACAACACCATGAATACCAGCAGCATCGCCCCACCATAATCCGCCAACCACGACAGCAGCGCTTCGTTCGCCACCGACCCGGGAATGATGCGGGGCAGCACATGAAACAGGAGCATCACGATCAGATAAGACAAGGACATCAGATAGAACCATTTGACCCCGCCCTGGCTGAAGAAAAATATCCGCCCGCCGACAATGCCGCCGAGCAGGATCAGCCACACGACCAGCAGTACCGATGGCGCGTCGAGCAGGGCGATGACGATGCCGATGCCGATCCATACCAGATGCAGCGCGCTCACCCTCGACTGGGCATTGATGAAGGGCTGCCAGAGCAGAAACAGTGCGAAATGCAGCAGCAGCGGCACCCGGTTATAGGGCGGCGGGATGAGGGGCATCAGGCGCAGATGCAACAAGGCGAACATCAACACCAGCAGGAATTGCCGGCGGGATAGGAGCCATTGCACTGCCTTGGGAGAAGAAAAATGATCGCCGCCGCTATTCATGGGCCGATTCTAATCGCGGGGCCGAAATCCCGCCTGAGCGGAGTATGGCCAAATTCATGACACCACCGTCCACAAACCGGACAACTCACGCGGATTAGCGGGCCAATCGCCATCCTAAACAGCATTTCCCGCGTGGCATGGATTCTGCTATATTCCTGCCGGGCAACACCTACAGGAGAAATAAGATGCCTCGCAAACAAGCTGGTTTTACCCTGGTCGAAATCGCCATCGTGCTGGTCATCATCGGCCTGCTGCTGGGCGGGGTGCTCAAGGGGCAGGAGCTGATCAATAGCGCCAAGATCAAGAACGTGATCAATGATTTCACTTCGACTACAACTGCCATCTATGGGTATCAGGATAGATATAAAAGACTCCCAGGAGATGATGAAGGAACGACGCGTTGGACCACCAGCAACGCCGCTTTTGGAACAGGGAAAATCATCGGTGACCATGATGGAGTCATAAACACCGCCGGGGCAGATTGTGTGTTTACCTCTAACTCTGGCGACACTAATGAATGCTATACGTTTTGGGTCGATTTGCGGCAAGCGGGATTCATCACCGGTAATTTGCTGGATGGACCGCCGCAAAACGCCTATAGCGGCGTATTGGGAATCATGAACGGTCAAGATGCATTCCAATCGGCGGCCGGTGCCGGCACTGGCTTCAAGGGCCCCATTATTTGCGAGTCCAATATTCCGGACAAAGCCGCGATTGCCATAGACAACCAACTCGATGACGGTAATCCATCTACAGGCAGCATCAGGGCAGTATTGCAGACCGGGGCTACAACGCCAGCTACACTGGCTCAGATAAATGGGGTAGCCGCTCCTGCAGCGTACGATGAAAAGGGAACGAACTATTACACAATATGTAAATCCCTGTAAAACGGAACAATGTTCAAAAGCCCGCTCCGGCGGGCTTTTTTATTTCCAAGAGAAATAGGGGACAGACCACGATTATTTTCTGATAATTTGAAATTCTCAGGGGTTCCGCCATGCCCCGCCGCACACGGCTATCTCTCCCTGGCACATCATTCAGCGCGGCAACAATCGTTCGGTCTGCTTTTACTCCGAAGGAAACTACCAGTTCTACCTGAACACCCTCAAGGAGTTTGCCGACAATGCTGCGAGCTGCACGCCTATATGCTGATGACCAATCATGTTCATTTGCTCATGACTCCCGAACGCACAACAGCGCCGGGCTGTTGATGAAATGCCTGGGGCAGCGCTACGTTCATACCGTTCGTGTTGAGCTTGTCGAAGCACAATGGCCTTCGACAAGCTCAGGCGGAACGGAATTTATGCTTTGGACTTGCGGACCTTATTATTTCCCCGTCAGCAATCTCTCTTCACTCGCCGTCAGCGCGGTCGGGACGCCCAGCAGCACCACCACGTCGCCTTCGATAAGAATCTCATTCATGCCGCGGCTGCCACTGGCGCCGCGACGGCGTATCGCGGATATCGAGCAGCCCAGCGCATCAAGCTGCAACTCCGTCATGCTCTTGCCGATGGCATGGGCGCCCTGACCGAGGATGATCGAATGCAAACGCGGCTGATCGTCATCGGACAGATGCTCTCCGGTATCGCTGGCGCCGTGGAAGAAGCCACGCAGCAGGCCATACTGTTGTTCTCGAACCTCGCGCAGGCGACGGATGACCTTGTGCATGGGAATGCCGAGCAGGGCTTGTGTATGTGTCGCCAGCATGATGCTGGACTCAAGGGCCTCCGGCACCACCTCGGTCGCCCCGGCGGCGGTGAGACGCGCGACATCGCGCTCTTCGGCCGCCCGCGCGACCACAGGAATTTCCGGCCGCAGTTCGCGCACGTGCGACAGCACTCGCAGTGCAGCTTCGCAATCGGCGAAGGTAATCACAACGATATGCGCTCTGGCAAGGCCTGCCGCGATCAGGGTTTCGCGTCGCGCGCAATCGCCGTAGCTCACCGCTTCGCCGGCCAAAGCGGCATCGCGGACGCGCTCCGGATCGAGATCGAGCCCAATCGTAGAAATTCCTGACTGGTCCAGGAAGCGCGCCAGATGTTGCCCGGTGCGCCCGTAGCCGCAAAGAATCGCATGTTTTTCGGCGCCCATCGAAAGGGCGGCAATCTCGGTCAACTGCATCGAGCGCGACAACCATTCCGAGGCGACGAAGCGCAATACAATGCGATCAGAATAATGCACGATCAATGGCGCCAGCAGCAGCGACAACACTACTGCCGCCAGCACCAGTTGCAAGAGTTCGCTCGTGACCAGATCAAGTTGCCGAATCTGCGCCAGCAGCACGAAGCCGAATTCACCTCCGGCGCATAGCCACAAGCCGGTACGCAGCGCTGTTCCGGACGAACTGCCCAGTACGCGTGACAGAAGCCCGGCGAGGACAAGTTTGACCAGCAGCAACCCCGCCAGCAGCAGCAGCACCCATGGCAGGTTGTGCAGCACGACGCGCAGGTCGAGCAGCATGCCGATGGTGATGAAGAACAGGCCGAGCAGGATATCGCGGAAGGGTTTGATGTCTTCTTCGACGCGATAGCGATATTCGGTTTCGGAAATCAGCATGCCGGCCAGGAAGGCGCCCAATGCCAGCGAGAGGCCGGCCAGTTCGGTCAGCCAGGCCAGGCCGAGGGTGATGAACAATACGTTCAGCACGAAAAGTTCGGACGACTTCTGCCGTGCCATCATGAAGAACCAGCCATGCATGAGCCGGGGGCCGAAGAAAATCACAATGCCCAGCACAGCGGCGGCCTTGAGCACGGCCAGGCCGAGCGCCCCAAGCCATTCGCCTCCCGGCTGGGAAATAGCGGGCACCAGAATGAGCAGCGGCACGACAGCCAGATCCTGAAACAGCAGGACGCCCACCACCTCGCGTCCATGCCGCGATTCGAGTTCCAGCCGGTCGCCAAGCAGGCGCGACAGGACGGCGGTCGACGACATGGAAAGCGCGCCGCCCAAGGCCAGACCGGCGCGCCAGTCGAAGTCGGCAAAGCGGGTGATCAGCATGGTAATGGCTATCGTTGCCGCCACCTGGACCGTGCCCAGGCCGAATACCAGCCGCTTCATCGTATGCAGGCGGGCTAGCGAAAATTCGAGGCCGATCGAGAACATCAGGAACACCACGCCGAATTCGGCGAGCTGGCGCGTTCCCGCGGAATCGGCGACGAGATTGAGCGCATGCGGGCCGATAACCGCACCGACGATGAGATAACCCATGACCGGCGGCAGGTTGAACGAACGAAACACCGCCACCACCAGCACTGCGGCGGCGAGCAGGAACAATACGGATTCGAGCGATGTGTTCATCGAGCGGAGCAACAATGGCAGATTGTTATAATCACCGTCATCATAACCGCCCTCCGGCCCATACATAACGCTTATGCCTCGGTGACGGCACCCTTGATGATGAAAATACGCAAAGGCAAATTAAACGCCCCCCACCCCCGTCCCCGCCCCAAGGCGGGGCTACCATTCAGCTCGCTGCGCTCGATTATTGCCGGGCGCTCCGTGGCCACATATCTTTCGCGCTAGGCTCAGCATGGCCACCTGCACGCCCCCACAACCGAACGCGAATCGCGCGCTTGAGATGGCGCGCCGCGTCCTCCGTATCGAGGCCGACGCGGTCACCGCGCTATCGCAGCGGCTGGATGCCAGTTTCATCCGCGCCACCGAGTTGATCCTGCACTGCCATGGGCGCGTCATCGTCAGCGGCATCGGCAAATCGGGGCATGTCGCGCGCAAGATCGCAGCCACCATGGCGAGTACCGGTACCCCGGCTTATTTCCTGCATGCCGCCGAAGCGATACACGGCGACCTGGGCATGCTGACCCGCGACGATGTGCTGATCGCCATTTCCAATTCGGGTGAAGGCGACGAACTGTTGACGATTGTTCCCCTGGTCAAGCGCCAGGGCGGCCGCCTGATCGCGATTACCGGCAAGCCGGACTCGGCGCTGGCCAGGGAAGCAGATGTGCATCTCGATGCCGGTGTTGCCGAAGAAGCCTGCTCGCTGAACCTTGCCCCCACCGCCAGCACCACGGCAGCCCTTGCGCTTGGCGATGCCCTCGCGGTGGCACTGCTCGACGCGCGCGGTTTCGGCCCCGAGGATTTTGCGCGCTCTCACCCGGCCGGCGCCCTGGGCCGCAAACTGCTCACCCACGTGCGCGATGTGATGCGGGCGGTGGACGAAGTGCCGACGGTGACAGTCGATACCCTGATTCCGGCGGCGCTGCTTTCCATCACGCGCGGCGGCCTTGGCATGACCGTGGTGCTCGATGCCGATGGTTGTCTGGCGGGCATACTGACAGATGGCGACCTGCGCCGTGCCCTGGAAAAGCGGGGCGACCTGCGCCAGATTGGCGTTGGCGAAATCATGACCACAACACCGCGGTCCATTGCACCGGAACGGCTCGCGGTCGAAGCCGTGGAAATGATGGAACAGTTCAAGATCAACCAGCTGCTGGTGCTCGATGGCGGCGGCCGATTGCTCGGCGCGCTCAACATGCACGATCTCTTCAGGGCGAAAGTCATCTGATGAATGCCGTAGCCAAAGCCGCGCGCGTTGCGTTCATGGGCTTCGATGTCGATGGTGTTCTCACCGATGGCACACTCTACTATTCCGCACGTGGCGACGAGATGAAAGGTTTCCAGGCGCGCGACGGCCACGGCATCAGGATGCTGGCCGATGCCGGCGTGCAAATCGCCATCATCACCGGGCGCGAATCGGACATCGTGACGCAGCGCGCCAGGAACCTCGGCATCAGTCTCGTGCTGCAGGGGATCGACGACAAGCGCGCGGCGATGGAAAATCTGCTGGCACGGCTTGGCCTTGGCTTCGAGCAGGCGGGTTATATGGGCGATGATGTGGTCGACCTGCCCTTGCTACGCGCCTGCGGATTCTCGGCCACGGTTGCGGATGGGCATCCGCTGCTGCTGGATCGCGTCGATCATGTCAGCCCATTCAATGGCGGGCATGGCGCCGTGCGTGAAGTGTGCGAGTACCTGCTTGCCGCGCAGAACAAGCTGGACCCAGCCCTGGCCCGGTACCTCGCATGAGAAGCCTCGGCACTGTCGCATTCCCCATTGCGCTGGTTTCCTTGCTCGCAGCTCTGACCTTCTGGCTGGAACGTGCGGCCAATCCGGAAGACCCGGTGCGCAAGGCGCAGAAACGCCACGACCCGGATTCCATTGTCAGCCAGATCGATGTCCGCCATTTTGATGCCAGTGGCTTGCTGAAGCAGTCAATGCTGGCAGACAGCATGACCCATTACCCGGATGACAACAGCACCTGGGTCGACAAACCGCAGCTGACTTACTTCATGGGCCAGCAAACGACACAACTGCTCGCCAACACGGCCCAGGTCAGCCATGACAACAAGCAGGTATTGTTGCGCGGCGACGTGCGCCTGATCAAGCCGTCAATTGATGATCGCCCCATGACTGTCATGCAAACCGAGGCATTGACGGTATTTCCCGACGACAATATCGCACAGGGCAATTCACGCACCACCATATTGCAGGGAAAAAGCGTCGTCAGCGGCGACAGCATCCGCTACGATGGAAATACCAGCATCACCATCCTTTCGGGGCGAGTCAAAGGTACCTTTTACCGGGTGAAAAAATCATGAACATGAAACTTCTTCCGTTGTTTGTCTTCATCATCTCCACTACCGTGCATGCCGAACGTGCCGACCGCGACAAACCCATCAACCTCGATGCGGACAAGATCACTGTCGACGACGCGCGCAAAGTGCATGCCTTTGAAGGCAACGTGCAATTCACCCAAGGTACCCTGGTCATCAAGGCCGACAAGATCATTGTTACCCAGGATGCCAATGGCAATCAGGCCGGCGTAGCCACGGGCGGGTCTGGCGGCTTGGCGCGGTTCAGGCAGAAGCGCGAAGGCCGCGACGACTATATCGAGGGCGAAGCCGACCGTATCGAAAACGATTCCAAAACCGATAAATCGGAACTCTTCGGCCATGCGAAGATACGTAGTGGACTCAACGAGGTGCGTGGCGAATACATTTCGTATGACGGCAGGACGGAAAATTACGTTGTCACAAACGGTCCCGGCGGCACGGTGGCACAAGGCCCCAAAGCCGGACGAGTACACGCGGTCATTCAACCCAAAAACAAGGATGGAGCCAAACCTGCCCAATAAACGAGGACTTCCACACGTTTAAGGCGCCAGCGGCCTGCTGGCGCCTTTTTAATTTCCGCATTCGCGAAAATGTGGCCACATAAGGGTAGCTTCTTCTTGAAATTAGAATATCAATACATTGATATATATTGATAAATATTTTTTACGCTTCTTTGTTGCATCGCATCAAAAAAGTGTTGACATCTCAATTTTCGCTCCTATAATTGGCATCAATGGTGCATTGCAACATCCCGGAACGAGGTAGTAGCGGAAGGGTGCCCCAATAATCGAATCACCGGATTTTGTTCAGAACCACAGCATCTGACTACATCTTATTGGAGATTACATCATGGCCTACGCAATTCCCGACCAAATTACCGCCGCCAACAAGGCCGGCATCGAAACCCTGTTGACCCTGGCCAACACCGTTTTTGCCAGCACCGAGCGTCTGGCTGCGCTGAATCTCAACGTTGCCCGTTCGGCAATCGAGGATTCCGTATCCAGCGCCAAGGGCCTGTTCGGCGTCAAGGATCCGCAGGAACTGATCGGCTACCAGTCCTCGCTGACCCAGCCCGCCGTTGAAAAGGCCGTCAGCTATTCGCGTAGCCTGTACGAAATCGCTTCGCAAACACAGGAAGAAGTGGGCAAGGTTTTTGAAGCCCAATTCGCCGAGCTGAACAAGACCGTGAGCGCCGCGCTTGAGCAAGCCGCCAAGAACGCCCCAGCCGGTTCCGATGTCGCCGTTGCAGCCATGAAATCCGCCATGGCTGCCGCCACCTCTGCTTACGACAGCGTGGCCAAGGCCGTGAAGCAAGTGACCGAAATGACTGAAGCCAATGTTGCCGCCGCTACCAACGCGACGGTCAAGGCTGCCGGTGCCGCGACGCCGAAGTCGAAGAAGGTCGCCGCCTGAACTACTGAATCAACCGTCTCCTCCTCCAGTCCGCAACGGACTGGTTTTAAGCCCCAGTCTTAGGACTGGGGTTTTTTTTATCTACGGTGTAGCTGAAGCCGAGGGTAGCGACCTCCCTGCACATATCCTCAAATGCCGAGTCTACTTGCGCGGGATCACCGCGCACCCCCAGTTCGACATGCGATGGCGTCGTTGCGTCGCCAAACGACGGCAGGCTGAATACCAGCAGCCCGGCATAATCCTGCTCCAGCCGCCTCATCAAGGGCAACAGTGTGCCTTCATTGCCGCCCAGGATGATGATCGATTTTTCCGCCTCGGCCTTGCGATGAAAAAGATCGCGGTAATAGGTATCGAGCACCCATTCGATCATCGGCCACGCCATCTCCGGAAAACCGGGGACGAAGTGATGATCGCGCAAACTGAAACCGGGAATACGATTAACCGGATTCGGTATTATCCGGCTGCCTTGAGGAAAAGCACCGAACTGGAGCATTTCGTCCGTCACTTCGCGCTTTCGCTCGATGCTCATGGCACGTATCTCCCGCTCGGCAGCGGGATGCACTTCCAGCGGCAAACCCGCCGCATCTGCCGCGCATCGGCGCGTGCGATCGTCCGGCGTAATGCCGATGCCGCCGAAGCTGAACACCACGTCGTTCGTACCGAAACTTTGCCGCAGGACTTCGGTAAGACGGACCGGATCATCGCCAACGTAGGTTACGACATCGAGCCTCAATCCTCGCCCTGACAGCAACTCGCGGGTTTTCGCGAAGTGTTTATCCTGGCGCTTGCCGCGAATGATTTCGTCGCCGATGATGATCGCTGCGAATCCCATAAAAGCCTCCACAAAAACCCCTAAACCATTTAGCCACAGAGGACACAGAGTGCACAGAGAAAAGCAAAATCAAAAAACCAAAGGACATGCTTTCCGTTTGCCAGACTCAATTCATTGTCTGATGTTTTTGACTTCCTCTGTGTTCTCTGTGTCCTCTGTGGCCAATTGCCTTTTCGTTGTCCTACCTCGGCCGTCCATCCCACATCTTCTGCAACCGCTTTACCGATACCGGTGACGGTGTCCGTAATTCCTGCGCAAACAGCATGACGCGGAGTTCTTCCAGCAACCAGCGAAATTCTTGCATAAATGCATCCGCTCCACCGCTGCGCAGTAGTTGCAGGTGCTCGCGCTCAAACTCCCTGGCGACGGCCCGCCACTCGCCCATCAGGCGAACATCACGCGCGGGGTCGGTGCGCATCTTGTCGAGGCGCAAGTTGACGGCCTTGAGGTAGCGCGGAAACTGGGAGAGGCGCTCGTAATCCGTCGTCATGATGAAACCCTTCGCCAGCAGTCGGTCGATCTGTGCCGAAATATCGGTGCACGCCGGGCCGAAGGCTTTCTGCGCAGCGGCCAGTTTCTTTTGCAATATCTGATATTCCGCCAGCATTGAACCGATCAGGCGCGCGATTTCCTGTGCCACCAAGACGAAACGCGAACGCGCGGCGGACACGCGGGCATCGAATTCGGCGCGGTTCACCGGTAGCGGCGGCGTCATGCAGACGCGGTCGAGCGTCGCGAACAGCAACTGCTCCTTCAGCTCATTCTCGGAACCCATGGCCATGAACTGCAAGGCCAGATCGCGCAGGCCGGGCAGGCCCTTCTCGATGTACTTCACCTGCTCCTTAAGCGCGAACGTGAACAGACGGCGCAGTCCGGCACGGTGCATTGCGCGCGCCTTGTCCTCAGTGTCGAACGCGCGCAATGAGACGCTCGTTCCCTCGTCCACCAGCGCCGGGAAACCGACGGTCGTCCTTCCCGCCACCTTGATTTCGAGCAGATCAGGCAACTCTCCGAAAGACCATTCGGTCAGTTCCAACAGCTCCCCTTCGTTCTCGGTGCCGGAGGGAATGCTCATTTCCGCAGCGGCATAACTCTGTGCCACACGTTCGCCGTATTGGTTCCTTAGTTCGTTCAGGGAATGCGAGAACCCCAGCGTCCCGCCATGCTCATCGAGCAGGCGGAAGTTCATGGCCAGATGCGGCCGCAACTCGCCGGGCCGGAAGGCGTCGAGCGGCAGTTTCATTGCGAGCGTTTCTTCCACCGCAGTGCCAAGCGCGCGAACCAGTGGTTCGTCCTTGTCATGAGAATTTTCGCAAAACTCTCCGGCAAAGGCATCAAGCGGCTGCAGGCGATGGCGGTACTTTTGCGGCAGGGTCTTCAACAGCGCCACCACCTTCTCCTTCAGCAACCCCGGCACCAGCCACTCGCACCGCGTCGCCGGTACCTGATTCAACAGGGCAAGCGGCACCGACAGGGTAATGCCGTCATCCGCCGCGCCGGGGTCGTGCTTGTAGGCCAGCGCGAGTTTCTGTCCGCGGACGTCGACATGGGGCGGAAAGGCGTCGGTGGTGATGCCCGCCGCCTCGTGCCGCATCAGTTGTTCGCGTTCGAGATAGAGCAGCTTCGGCTCGGCCTGCTCGGCCTCGCGCCGCCAGTGTTCGAAGGCGGCAAGCGTGACGATGCCCTGCGGCAGCCTGGCGTCGTAGAAAGCGTGGATTAGCTCTTCATCGACCAGCACATCGGGGCGGCGCGATTTGTGTTCGAGATGTTCGATGTCGCGCATCAGCTTGCGGTTATGCTGAAAGAATTTCCATTTGCGCGACCAGTCCTCATTGACTTCGCCATTCACCAGCGCGGAGCGGATCAATATCTCGCGCGACAGCTTCACATCGCGCGGACCGTAGTGGATGCGCCGCCGCGCGTAAATGACAAGACCATGCAGGGTCGCGCGTTCCCAGGCCGCGACCTGACCCGGCCCTTTCTCCCAGTGCGGTTCAAAGACATGGCGCTTGACCAGATGCGTGCCGACTTCCTCCAGCCATTCCGGCTCGATCTTCGCCACGCAGCGCGCAAACAGGCGCGAGGTTTCGACCAGTTCGGCGACGACGATCCAGCGCCCGGCTTTTTTCACCAGACTGGATCCGGGGTGGATAAAAAACTTGATGCCGCGCGCACCGAGGTAATGCGGCTCGTCCTCGCTCTTCAGGCCGATATTGCCGAGCAGGCCGGTCAGCAAGGCCTTGTGGATCGCCTCATAGGAAGCGGGCAACTGGTTCTCGCGCCAGGAATGTTCATGGCATAGCGTGGCCAGTTGTCCATGCACATCGCGCCATTCGCGCAAACGCATCCATGAGACAAAATTCTGCCGGCACCACTGGCGCTGCTTGTTGCTGCTCTCGTGCTTCCAGATTTCTTCACTGTCCTGCCACAGTTTCAGCCAGGAGAGGAATTCGGATTTTTCATCCTTCCACCTGGCGTGCGCCTGATCGGCGCTGCCGGCCTGCTCCTGCGGCCGGTCGCGCGGATCCTGCACCGACAAGGCCGACGCGATCACCAGCATTTCCTTGAGGCAGCCTCGGTCGCGCGCCGCCAGAATCATTCTTCCGACCTTGGGATCGAGCGGAAGCTTGGCCAGTTCGCTGCCGACCTTGGTCAATTGCTTGTCGTCATCGACCGCACCGAGTTCGGCCAGGAGTTGGTAGCCATCCGCGATCATGCGCGGTGCCGGCGCTTCGAGGAAGGGAAAATCCTCGACATCGCCCAGCTTGAGCGACTTCATGCGCAGGATCACGCCCGCGAGCGAGGAACGCAATATTTCCGGTTCGGTGTAGGCCGCGCGCTTGTTGAAGTCTTCCTCATCATAAAGGCGAAAACAAATGCCGGATGACACGCGCCCGCAGCGTCCGGCACGCTGCTTCGCCGCGGCCTGCGATATCGACTCGACCTGCAACTGCTCGACCTTGTTGCGGTGGGAATAGCGTTTGACGCGGGCCAGGCCGCTATCGATCACATAACGGATGCCGGGCACGGTGAGCGAGGTTTCGGCGACGTTGGTCGCCAGCACCACGCGGCGGCCTTGGTGTGGGGCAAAGACACGGCTCTGCTCCTGCGCCGTCTGTCGCGCGAACAGGGGAAGTATTTCGAGTCCCGGCGCACTTTTGCCAAATGAGTGTTTGCGCAAGGCTTCCGCCGCCTCGCGAATTTCGCGCTCGCCGGGCAGGAATACCAGCGCATCGCCGGGCCCCGCCCGGTGCGCTTCGCTCACCGTATCGACGATGGCGTCGTTGAGATCACGCTCGCGGTCATTGTCAAACGGGCAATAGCGGGTTTCGATCGGATAGAGGCGGCCCGACACCTCGATCACGGGTGCGCCGTCGAAGTGTTTTGAAAATCGCTCCGCATCCAGCGTTGCCGAGGTCACGATGACCTTGAGGTCGGGGCGCTTCGGCAATAGCTGCTTGAGATAGCCGAGCAGAAAGTCGATATTCAGGCTGCGCTCGTGTGCCTCGTCGATAAGGATCGTGTCATAGGCCCGCAGCAGCGGGTCGCGCTGTGTCTCGGCAAGCAGGATGCCGTCCGTCATCAGCTTGATATAGGTGTCAGGCGAAACCTTGTCGGTAAAACGTATCTTGAAGCCGACGTAGCGGCCGGGTTCGCTCTTCAGTTCCTGCGCGATGCGCGTAGCCGTGGCGCGCGCCGCGATACGGCGCGGCTGGGTGTGGCCGATCAGACCGGCACAGCCGCGCCCGAGTTCGAGACAGATCTTCGGCAGTTGCGTGGTCTTGCCCGAACCCGTCTCGCCGCAGACGACGATGACCTGATGTTCGTTGATCGCCTTGGCAATCTCGGCGCGCCGCACATTGACCGGCAGTGCCTCGTCGTAGGCAATGGCCGGACGCGCACCAAGACGCAAACGCAGGCGCGCCGCAATTTGTTCTTCGCGGGGATTCACGCCGCGAGTCGGTGGATGGTCCAGATGCCGAGCAGGGTCATCAGCAGCGAGCCGCCAACATGCAGGCCGATGGCGCCGAACGCCCAGCCCCATTCGGCGCGCTGGATCAGGGAAACGACTTCCGCCGAAAAGGTGGAAAACGTCGTCAGTCCGCCGAGAAAGCCGGTGATGAAGAACAGGCGCAACTCCGGCGACAGTTCGACATTGAGGTGAAACACCGTGACGGCGGCGCCAACCAGATAACCGCCGACCAGATTGGCCGCCAGCGTGCCCATCGGCACCGCCGGAAACAGCGGGTTGAGCCACAGGCCCAGCACCCAGCGCAACCAAGCGCCAAACGAGGCGCCGATGCCAACCGCCAATAGTCCGATCCAGTTCATCGGCTCAATTTTATCCGACCCGGTAGAATTGCGGCTTCGCACCAATCATTACTTGAAGCCCACCATGGCCGACGCAGCAAAACACAACGCCTCCACCGCCGTCCCGGCCACTAATTTTATTCGTCATATTGTCGAAGCCGACCTTGCCGCCGGCAAGTACGCATCACGGCGCTGGTCGGGCAAGCCTGGCCCCGGTCCGCAGCAGCAGGCAGGTGCGCCGGACCCGGCCAGGATCCGCACCCGCTTCCCGCCCGAACCAAACGGCTACCTGCACTTCGGCCATGCCAAGTCGATCCTGCTCAACTTCGATCTGGCGCGCGATTTCGGCGGCATTTGCCACCTGCGTTTCGACGATACGAATCCGGAGAAGGAAGAACAGGAATATGTCGACGCCATCATCGGCGCGGTGCAATGGCTGGGCGGCAACTACGGCGAACATCTCTACCATGCCTCGGACTACTTTGACTTCATGGTCGAGGCCGCCGAGTGCCTGATCAAACAAGGCCATGCCTACGTCGACAGCCAGAGCGCCGAAGACATGCGCAGCCAGCGCGGTTCGTTCAGCAAGCCGGGCCAGGACAGCCCGTTTCGCCAGCGCAGCGCCGAGGAAAACCTCGGCCTGTTCCGTCGCATGAAGGCCGGTGAGTTCGTCGACGGTGCCCATGTGTTGCGCGCGAAAATCGATATGGCTTCGCCCAACATCAACCTGCGCGACCCGGCGATCTACCGCATCCGCCATGCCGAGCACCATCGCGCCACGGGCTGGTGCATCTATCCGATGTACACCTTCGCCCATCCGATCGAGGATGCGCTGGAGAACATCACCCACTCGATCTGCACGCTGGAGTTCGAGGATCAGCGCCCCTTCTACGACTGGCTGCTGGAGCGGCTTGCCGAAGGCGGCCTGCTCGCGAAACCGCTGCCGCAGCAAATCGAATTCGCTCGGCTCAATCTCACTTACGTCGTGCTCTCCAAGCGCAAGCTGATCCAGCTGGTCGAGGAAAAGCACGTCGACGGCTGGGACGATCCGCGCCTGCCGACCTTGGTCGGCGCGCGCCGGCGCGGCTTCACGCCCGAAGGCTTCCAGTTGTTCGCCGAGCGCATCGGGGTCTCGAAATCGGATTCATGGATCGACATGAGTGTGTTCGAGGAATGCCAGCGCGAAGTGCTCAACGAAACCGCGCCACGCCGCATTGCCGTACTCGATCCATTGAAGCTGATCATCGACAACTACCCGGCCGATCAGGAAGAACTGTGCGCAGCGCCCAACCATCCGCAGAAGCCGGAGTTGGGCAAACGCCCAGTACCCTTCTCGCGCGAACTCTGGATCGAACGCGAGGACTTCGTCGAGGCGCCGTCCAAGGGCTACTTCAGATTGTTCCCCGGCAACCTGGTGCGACTGCGCTATGGCTTCGTCGTCAAATGCACCGGCTGCGACAAGGACGGTAATGGCAACATCAGCGCCGTGCATGCCGAGCTGCAGCCTGATTCGAAGTCCGGCACGCCCGGCGCTGACAGCTACAAAGTCAAGGGCAACATCCACTGGCTCAGCGCCAGACACTCGCTCGCCTGCGAAGTGCGCTTGTACGACCGGCTGTTCGCCGTACCGAATCCCGGCGCGGGCGAGCGCGATTTCCTGCTCGACCTCAATCCGCACGCAAAAACCGTCATCACCGCACAACTCGAGCCTTCGCTCAAGAATGCCAAGCCTGAAGAACGCTTCCAGTTCGAGCGCCATGGCTACTTCGTTGCCGACTTGATAGACTCGAAGTCCGGCACGCCGGTCTTCAACCGCGCCGTCACCCTGAAGGATTCCTGGTCCAAACCCGCCAAATAGGAGAAGCCGTCATGAAGAAGTCGCTCACTTTGCTGGTTGCCTGTTTCAGCGTCGTTTGCGCCAGCTCCGCCCATGCCGAAGGCATGAAGCCCGGCCTGTGGGAATTCACCACCCAGACGAGCGGCGCGGGCATGCCCGCAATGCCGGCGATTCCCGAAGCCCAGCGCAAGCAGATGGAGGCGATGGGCATCAAGATACCGCAAGCCGGAGGCGGCATGGGCGTCACGACCAAGGTCTGCATCACGCCTGAACAGGCGAAGAAGGGCGTGCCACCCAACAGCGACAAAGATGGCGAAAAATGCGAGCAGACCGACGTCAAGACCAGCGGCAAGACCACGAGCTGGAAGATGGTTTGCAGCGGCAAGCACAAGATGACCGGCAACGGCTCCGTCACCTATGACAGCCCCGAACACTTCAGTGGCGAGACCACGATGAACATGCAGGACGGACCGCAGGGAGCGATGACAATGAACAACAAGTTCAGCGGCACTTTCGTTGCCGCCAACTGCAAGCAGGGCAGGTAAACATCATGGGAAGCGGATGGGGCTGCCCTCACGAAGTCAATGACACCTGCACCAGGGTGAACAACCTGCCCTGCGACCCGGGCATGAAAGGCTGCGTCCTGCACGGTCGTTTTGTTTTCATCAACAAGGATAAAAATACCCGGTTGCGGGAAAAGCAGGACCGCGAAAAGACCGACGACGTCGACGACGAGAACACGTCATGAATTTCAACGCCGCCCTGCGTGCCGCATGGTCCGCGCACAACAGCCTGCTCTGCGTCGGTCTCGATCCCGATCCGGCGAAGTTCCCCGCGCACCTGCAGGGCAGGCCGCAGATGATTTTCGAATTCTGCAAGGCCATCGTCGATGCCACCGCCGATGCCGTGTGCTGCTTCAAGCCGCAGATCGCCTACTTTGCCGCGCAGCGCGCCGAAGCACAGTTGGAACAATTGATATCGCATATCCACCTCGCACATCCCGGCATTCCGGTGATCCTCGACGCCAAGCGCGGCGACATCGGCAGCACGGCGGAACAGTATGCGAAGGAAGCCTTCGCGCGCTACGGCGCCGACGCGGTGACGGTAAATCCCTATCTCGGTCGCGATTCGGTTGAGCCTTATCTGGCCTGGCCAGGCAAGGGCGTGATCCTGCTCTGCCGCACTTCCAACCCCGGCGGTAGTGATTTGCAGTTTCTCGATGTTGGCGATGAAAAATTGTATGAGCGTGTCGCGCGGTTGGTTGCCAACGAATGGAACACGAGCGGGCAATGCGCTCTCGTTGTTGGCGCCACCTTTCCCGCCGAAATCGCGCGCGTGCGCGAAATCGTCGGCGAACTGCCGCTGCTAGTGCCCGGCATCGGTGCCCAGGGCGGCGACATCGAAGCCACGTTGAAAGCGGGCAAGACGAAAAATGGCACCGGCCTGATGATCAATTCCTCGCGCGCCATCCTCTATGCCGGCAAGGGCGCTGATTTTGCCGCAGTCGCACGCAAGGCAGCATTGCAGACCCGCGACGACATCAATCGCTGGCGCTAGGGCCTGCTCACACTTGGGCGGCTGGTGCGAACGAGGCGAATCTGTTGCAGGGCAAGGCGCGAGGAGTGCGATTTGGTTGTTCCAAATAAACGACGAGCAACGCCGCCATGCGGCAGATTCGCCCGTTCCCTCCGGGTTGCAGCGAAATGCGGCGTCTGCGGCGTTGTCGGGCTTGCCAAGGGGGATGGCCATTGGCTGCGCCCTCCGCCTTGCATCCATCCGCATTTCGCCAGCAACGCATCACGCCGGCCAAGTGTGAACAGGCCCTAATTCTTGTCCGCAACATCCGACCTGATTTTCCTTGCTATCGCCGCGCTCGGCGCCGGCTTCGTCGATGCGGTTGCCGGTGGCGGCGGATTGATCCAGTTGCCGGCATTGTTCGTCACGCTGCCGGGTGAGGTACCCGCGACGCTGTTCGGCATCAACAAGGGCAGCAGTGTGTTCGGCACGCTCAATGCGGCATGGCGCTACAGCCGGCGCATCGCGCTGTCCTGGCACGTGTTGCTACCCGCCTCGGCAGCGGCCCTGCTCTGCGGCTATATGGGAGCAGCGGCGGTTGGATGGATACCGAAGGCCGCGATGCGCCCTCTAGTTCTGCTGCTGTTGCTCGGGGTATGGCTCTATACCTGGCTGCGTCCTGGTTTCGGTAAATCGAGCGGACGCATGCCGACAAGACCCTTGTTGCCCGCACTGGCCGTCGGCGGACTGCTTGGCTTCTACGACGGCTTCTTCGGCCCGGGCACGGGCAGCTTCCTGATCTTTGCCTTCGTTCGCGTCTTCGGCCTCGATTTTCTTGCCGCCTCCGCCAGCGCGAAATTCGTAAATGCCTTGACCAACATCGCGGCACTGGCCTGGTTCATCCCGCACGGCCAGATCGTCTGGCCGCTGGTAGTGGTCATGGCGCTATGCAATGTTGGCGGCGCAACGCTAGGCTCGCGGCTGGCGCTGAAGCACGGCAGCGGCTTCGTGCGTGTCATCTTTCTGCTGGTGGTCGGTGCGCTGATCCTGAGGCTCGGCATCGACATGGTGGGATAACGCGGGCAGCATCCCCTCCCGCGCCAACCCATATAATTCTCCGATGAACCCCGCCTACGCCCAGATACTCAGAGAACTGCTGCGATCACAGGAAATCGCCGCGCTCGGCACGTTGCATGACGGCCAGCCCTTCGTTTCCATGGTGCCATTCGCGCTGCTTCCCGGCAATGCGAATTTCATCATTCATGTCAGCCGGCTCGCGATGCATACAAAGGACATGTTGTCGAGTCCGAATGCCAGTCTGCTGGTGGTGGCACCGAGGGCTTCCGGAATCACCGCCCAGGCATTGGCGCGGATCACCGTGCAGGGCCAGGCCCTGCTCTGTACCGACGCCTGCCATGCCGAAGCGAAGGCGGCCTACCTGTCGCGCTTCCCGCACAGCGCCGAGATGTTCGGCTTTGCCGACTTCTCGCTGTTCATTATTCAGCCGAGTTCGATTCGCTTCGTCGGCGGCTTTGGCCAGGCCACGAGCATCACGCCCGAGACATTCGCCGACATCCTGAGCCGGGGCTAGATCAAAGCACTTGCCAGCGAACAAAGGCCGCGGCTTGGCCGCGAATACAGCCGGAGTGATTCAATGCGCCTCAATTCCGCGCTGTATCAAGTACTGGCGAACCAGATCTGCCACGCTGTCGGTTTTCAGTTTAGCCATCAAGTGCGCCTTGTGCACCTCGACGGTACGGACGCTAATCCGCAGGATTCCGGCAATTTCACGGTTATGCCTTCCTGCCACTACCAGTTCCATTACTTCCGCCTCTCGTGGCGTTAATGTTTCAAGCATGCGGCGAAAACCACTGCGCCGTGCCTCCACATCTTGTGCGGCAATTTGTCCGGCCATCGCTTCTTCGATTGAGCTGATAAGCTTGGCGTGGTCGATCGGCTTCTCGAGGAAATCGACCGCCTGCGAACGAAATGCCTCTCTGGCCGAATTCACGTCTCCATGCCCGGTTATTATGATGATTGGGATATGGCTGCCTTGCTCCAGCAGCCGCTTTTGTAGCGCAAGGCCATCCATTCCCGGCATTCGGATATCGATCAGCAGACAACCAAACCACTCGGGGCGATACGCATCCAGAAAGCTTTCCGCGTCGGCAAAGATAACCACCGAGTATCCACGCAAACCAAGCAGCAGACCAAGCGCGTCGCGTACCGACGGGTCGTCTTCGACAATGAAAACTGTTTTGGCGCTAGGAAGCATCTTCAGGTTTCCCCTCGACAGGAAGAACAACTTCGAACAAGCCGTGGCCGATGACCTTGGCCAGCAGATTGCCGCCATGCGCTTCCACGATTGCGCGGCTGATGGGCAGCCCAAGGCCAAGGCCGCTGGTCTTGGACGAGTGGAATGCCTCAAACAAGCGCTCAGCCATTGCGGCAGTCAGGCCCGGGCCGCTGTCTTCGATGCGGATACGCAACCAGTTCGCATCATCAATGTACGCAGAAATATGGATCTGGCGGTTGTTAACCGGGCACTCGCAGACTGCATCAAAAGCGTTGGATAACAGATTGCGCAGAACGACCTCGATCTGCAGGCGATCCACCAGCAGCGTACGATCCGGCAATTGATCGATCATCAGATCGATGCTGCGCTGCGCCGCTTTGACCGAGAATGAGGCCGTGGCGCCATCGATAAGTTCAACCAGACTGATGCGCTCCAGCCTGGTTGCGCCGGTACGAAAAAAATCCCGCAGCCGGCGCACGACATCGGCAGCACGGTGCGACTCCACAACCATGCGGCGGATCGTATCGTGAAGCAGCGCGCCGGTTTCACCTTTGGCCAGCAGTTCCTCACTGGCGCTGCCATAGGCAGAGAGAGCGCTGAGCGGCTGATTGAGTTCATGTGCCAATGCAGCTGCCATCTCGCCCGCAGCCGCAAGGCGCAAGGTTTGCTGCAGTTCCATGCTGACGCGTTGTTTCTCATCCACGACCACGCCGATAAAGAAACCCACAAACGCCAGCACGGCCCCCAGCATCTGCAGCTCAAACATGGTGATGGAGACCAGATTGACCCACTGCGCGGCGACGATAACTCCGGTGGGAAGCACAAATGCCGCAATGGCTGCACCGGCCAGCCCCTGTCTTGCTGCAGCCCATACAACAGGCAGGAAGAGGAGGTAGAAATACTTGAAATTGCCGCTATCGCTGAAACCAAAGGCAAGCCATAGCATTGCAATGCCGAGCAAACCGTAACCAAGGGTTCCCCAGCTTGAAAGAGCTTTTTTCAAACGCTCGCGGCCAAGGCGCTCGGAAAACATCCAGAAAAACGGCATCGTCACGATGATGCCAACGCAATCGCCCACCCAGAAACGGGCAAATGCAATCGCCCACTCCTGCGCCGGAATCAGACCGGCAAGGCTCACCATGGCGATATACAGGCAGCTTGTTACAAGCGTGGCTGTGACGATGATGAACAGCCAGGAGAGCAGGTTCCGCTGGTCGTGGAGGACTTCGCTACGGCCAAGGCGAATGCGCAACAATTCCGCAATCGAACCATAGCCAATCACCATGAATGCGGACAGCGCGACGTTAAACAATAACGGTACCGGCATATGCCGGATCAGCAGCTCGGAAACCAGAATTGCACCAAACCAGGGGAGCGCAGCAATCCTGCCATATCGCAACCAAAGCACCAGGCCAAGCGCGGGAGGCGGATTCCACGGCGTGATGTTGAGTCCATGCATCGGATGCATGTAAGTCAACCCGTCGATAGCGACGTAGATGGCAACAAACACCAATGCCTGCAAATACCGTCTAAATTGGATATGCATCACTATTGATAATGACGATTTAGCGCGCATTGTCCTCCTCCGCGCGATCCAGCGCATCAGCGGCGCACCTACGTTAATCACCTATATTCATCTCCAACTTTGCCGATAGGTGCACCAAATGGGCATTTCATCAGCAACAAAACTATTTATAGAAGCATGAGTTCCGTAGTGGGAATCGCGAATATTCACGCCAAGTGTTTTCTTCTACCGTGATATGTTTGATCTTTGGATTCTCATGTGCGGGTTTTTTGCATCCAGTTAAATTGACGCAACGCTCTCACGAAAAATAAAGAACCAAGCAGAAGTCGGCATTGATCCCCGGTGGAACGATGGGACTACCAATTTTTTTCATGGGAGGCATTATGGCAGTGGTATTGGAAGAGAAGATCGAGTCGATATATCAGCAAGTCAAGGCAAGAAATCCTGGGGAGAATGAATTTCATCAGGCGGTCAAGGAGGTGCTCGAATCGCTCGGGCCTGTCCTTGTCAAATACCCGGAATTTTCCCACCACAAGATCATCGAGCGCATCTGCGAGCCCGAGCGCCAGATCATCTTTCGCGTGCCATGGCAGGACGACAAGGGTGCGGTCCACATCAACCGTGGCTTCCGCGTCGAGTTCAACAGCGCCATCGGCCCCTACAAGGGTGGCCTGCGCTTTCACCCGTCGGTCTACCTCGGCATCATCAAGTTCCTCGGTTTTGAACAGCTTTTCAAAAACGCTCTGACCGGCATGCCGATCGGCGGCGGCAAGGGTGGCTCCGACTTTGACCCGAAAGGAAAATCGGACAACGAAATCATGCGCTTCTGCCAGAGCTTCATGACTGAGCTGTACCGGCACCTTGGAGAATATACGGACGTACCGGCAGGGGACATCGGCGTCGGCGGCCGCGAACTCGGTTTCCTGTTCGGCCAATACAAGAGGATCACCAACAGGTATGAATCGGCCGTACTTACCGGCAAGGGAATCGGCTGGGGCGGATCCCTGGTACGTACCGAGGCAACCGGGTATGGGGCTGTCTATTTTGTGCGCGAAATGCTCAAGGTGCGCAAGGATTCGCTCGAAGGCAAGACCTGCGTGGTTTCCGGTTCCGGCAACGTCGCGATATACACCATCGAGAAGCTTAACCAACTGGGGGCAAAGGTCGTTGCCTGTTCCGACTCGAATGGCATCATCGTGCACGAGAAGGGAATCGATCTCGATCTCGTGAAAAAATTGAAGGAAGTTGAGCGGCGCAGGATAGCCGACTACGCGACCTATCATAAGGATGCCAAGTACATTGCCGGCGGCAATATCTGGGAGGTTCCCTGTCAGGTTGCGATGCCTTCTGCGACGCAGAACGAGATCAATGGCAAGGATGCGAAGACGCTGGTGAAAAACGGCTGCATTGCCGTGGGCGAAGGCGCGAACATGCCCACGACCCCGGATGGCGTCAAGGTTTTTCTTGACGCAAAGATCGCCTACGGACCGGGCAAGGCAGCCAATGCCGGCGGTGTGGCGACGTCGGCCCTGGAGATGCAGCAGAATGCAAGTCGCGATTCGTGGAATTTCGAATTTACGGAGAAAAAACTCGACGAAATCATGACCAACATCCACACAGCAACCTACGAAACAGCAGAAGAGTTTGGCGCATCCGGCAACTACGTCATTGGGGCAAATATTACGAGTTTCATCAAGGTAGCCAATGCCATGGTGGCACTCGGACTGATCTAACCTATGTAGGGATCACTGGCGGACCGCCTGTAACGGAGCGGCCGCCGGTGACGCCATTCCCCGTTCACTCGCCGGTAATTGTTGGCCGGTAATCCAGGAAAACCCAGGTGCGGGTGAGATCAACAACGTCATACATTCGCTTCATGTCAGGCGGGAACGGCGCAAACGGCGCACTCATGGTCACAATCCGCAGCACGGCTTCGTCCAGATCCTTGTGTCCGCTGCTTTTCACGACGCGCACGCCGGCAAGCGTGCCATCGCTGTTGATGCTCACGGTTGCCACCAGGGGATCGTAGACAAGGTTCTTCGACAACGTCGGATAATTCAGGCTGCCGATGCGTTCTATCTTCTGCCGCCAGCCTTCGCCGTAAAAGGCCAATTGTATTTCTTTGGGGTTTCTGCCCAGAATACTGCCGTGCCGTGGCCGGACAGGTTCTGCGCTTTCAATCCCCGGCAAGCCCATCTGTCCGCCCCTGATCGCATCGATCGCCCGCCGCGCAAGATCGCTGCCTTTCCCCGCAGTTGGCGCGCTTCCACTTTCCTTGCCGCCATCGGGTTTGCCTGTCCCCATATTTGAAAGGCGGTCCTGTTGTTCCGCCAGAATTTTTCCCGCCGCATCTTTTGCGGCCTTTTCTGTGGCGAGTTTTTCGGCTTCGCGCTGGTGTGCCAGGGCTTTGGCTGCGGCCTGCTGCGCCAGGGCAGCTTCTTCTCTCGCTCTGGCCGCAGCAGCCTGTTCCTCGGCCTGCTTTCTCTCCAAGGCCAGCTCCTTCTCCCGCGCAGCGGCTACCTGGGCGGCTTTTTCCTTTTCAATCCGCGCCTGTTCCTCAGCCATTTTCTGTTGCTCTGCCAGTTTTTTTTCCGCAGTCTCTTTAGCGGCTTTTTCTGCGGCGAGTTTTTCGACTTCGTGCTGGCGTGCCAGGGCTTCGGCTGCGGCCTGCTGCGCCCGGGCAGCTTCCTCTCTCGCTCTGGCCTCAGCAGCCTGTTCCTCGGCCCGCTTTCTCTCCAAGGCCAGCTCCTTCTCCTGCGCAGCCGCTGCCTGGGCTGCCTTCTCCCCTTCAATCCGTACCTGTTCTTCAACCGTTTTCTGTTCGGGAGCAGGGGTTTCTTTTTTATGCTCAGCGCCTTCCTGCTTGTTCAGCGTTTCGTCACCTCCAACAGGCCGGCTCCATGTACTTGTCTTGTCCGTGCTCAACACGGCGACATCAGCGGCGGGCGCAACAATTTTCGGCGCTTCTGACGTCACGCCTGCGACAGGACGCTTCTCCACCGATTCTGGCGGGCGCGTCTCAAGCTTGGCAATGCTGGCGGTGACAGGTTCGGGCGGCAGATTTGACGGCGGAGGTTCCCGGTTCAGCGAACCGGGAGTGTGCTGCTCGCTACTGCCGACAACAGCCTGGGTAGCCAATTCCGGTAGCGACTTTTCCACCACTTCCTGGTTATGCAGGATCGCATTCAGCATTGGGATGCTGGCAGTCTTGGACTCTTCCGGCATCCCGAACCTGGGCAAACCACTGTCCGAGTCGCCGAACTGCAGAGAGAGAACCAATGCATGTAGCGCCAGGCTCAGCAGCAGAGCCTTTGCGAAATTGTTCCACCTGTGTCCGGTAATGCGAGAACCCATAATGGTTGAAGCTACAGGAGTCGAATTTTTTTGCGGCGCCTTTAGTCAAGGCCATTCGTATCTTAAGCCAGAAAAGATTTTTGGCCTCGCTTCTTTCACCCCGAATCTGTTGTGCTGTCGCTCCCGGAAAGCCAAGAACGCCAGGGCATACGACCATACCTGATCCTCAAGCGGCCGATCGGAAATTCAAGGGCTATTCAAGTCTGAAGTGCAACGGAGTTATGGCCCTTGGCGTCGGAAATGTAGGCAATATAAAAGCGAAGGTCTCGCGCGCAAGACTGGTGTACGCTCTGGCTTGTCGGCCTGCTTCGGCGCCAGCATACCTAGGGAGGCAATCAGGGTTGCAAATGAAAATTTTGCTCGTAGTCTATCACTCGATGACCGGTGGTACTGCCCAGATGGTGCAAGCAGCAGCGGCCGGCGCGGCCACCGAAACTTCGCTACAGGTGAGGGTGCTGCGTGCGCCAGACGCAGGCGCGGACGATTTGCTGGCGGCCGACGGTTATATTTTTGCAACCCCGGAAAATCTTGCTGCCATCTCCGGTGTCATGAAGCACTTTTTCGATCGGACGTATTACCAGGTACTGGAACAGATCAACGGCAAGCCCTACGCCGCCATGATCTGTGCCGGCAGCGACGGCCATAATGCTGCCCGGCAAATCGAGCGCATCGCAACCGGCTGGCGGCTGAAGTCCATAGCGCCTCCCCTGATCATCTGCACCCACGCCCAGACGAAGGCCGAAATCCTGCGTCCAAAGCAAATCGACGCGGCACACCTAGAAGAGTGCAAGAATCTCGGCGCCACGATAGCAGCGGGGCTCGCCATGGGCATTTTCTGAAATGCCTGATCCGGCCGACTCTCAGGACGCTGGAGCAAGCGCGAGTAACTCTCCACGATCAACCGGACACCTTCAATCAGTTCGGGCGTGGCGCGCGGTGCGATCATCATTTGCGAAATGCATACAGCGCCGTGCAAAGGCCGGCTCCGACCACATACATCATCCAGGTCTCCGGCGTTATGTAGGTGTAGAGCATCAGGGTGATGCCGATCCATTTCGGAATCGGGAGCGATGCCTTCTTGCCATAGCGATAGGCGGCATAGCCAATGATGCTGAACAGAGCGATGCCGGCAAGATAGGCGGGGCTCGGCAGCGTCAGTCCCATCGATGCGGGCGTGTTCAGCTCATCCATTGCCAATAACCCTTCAGCGCAGCAAACAGCTTAATGGGCCGAGCCCGGTGACGCTTTTTTCTTGAACGGCTTCTTGTCGAAGGGCGGCTTCTTGTCGAAGGACGGTTTTTTGTCGAATGGGGGCTTGGACGACTTGTACGGTTTTTGCGGCTTGTCCGCCCAGGGCGAGACCGAGGTCTGTGGCGACCTTGGAACACGCGGCGGACGTTCTCCTGCATCGGATCTGCCGAACTTCTTGTGCGCAGGGCGCTCGGTGGCGCTGCTGTCGTCAACGGCGATATCCATCGGCCGACCGCGCAGGCGGGTTTTTTGCAGCAACTGAAGCGTATCTTCAGGCAGTGTCGGCAACTCCACGGTACTGAAGTCGTCGAACAGATCGATCTGGCCGATGTAGCGGCTCTCGATGCCGGCTTCGTTGGCGATGGCGCCGACGATGTCTTTCGGCGTCACGCCGTGGTTGCGGCCGGCGTCGAGCCGGTAGCGCTGCCTGGGGCCTGTCGGATCCCACACGCCGCTATTGCCAACGGTGCCGCCGGCACCTTTGGCGCTCTTCACCGGCTTGGTGATCTGCTTGCGCCCGGCAGCGGGCTTTTCAAACTTTTCGAACTTGTCTGCCTTGTCGAACTTCTCGGACTTTTCCGGCTTGGAAAACTTCTCTGGCTTTTCGTATTTTTCCTCGATCTGCAACGGGCGCTCGGCCTGTGCCAGATAGACCAGCGCGGCGGCGACATCTCGCGCGCCGAGGTTTTGTTCCTGCATCAACTGGCGCACCACGTTCTCGAAAAATTCGAGTTCCTGCGTCGCGATGGTATCCATCACCTGCTGCTTGAACTGGGCGACGCGGCGATTGGCCACCATCTCCTTGCTCGGCAGCTGCATTGGCTCGATTGGCGAACGCGTCGCGCGCTCGATGGTCCGCAGCATGCGCATCTCGCGCGGTGCGACGAACAGAATCGCGTTGCCGGTACGTCCGGCGCGGCCGGTGCGGCCGATGCGATGGATGTAGGCCTCGCTGTCGTAGGGAATGTCGTAGTTAATGACATGGCTGATGCGCGACACGTCGAGGCCGCGCGCGGCGACATCGGTGGCGATGACGATATCGAGCGCCTTGTTCTTGAGCTGTTCGACGACGCGCTCGCGCAGGCCCTGCACCATGTCGCCGTTCAAGGCCGCCGCGGCATAACCGCGCGCTTCGAGCTTTTCCGCCAGTTCCACGGTTGCGGTCTTGGTGCGCACAAAAACCAGGGCCGCATCAAAATCCTCTTCGACTTCTAGAATCCGCGTCAAGGCATCGAGCTTGTGCAGACCACTCACCTGCCAGTAGCGCTGGCGGATCGCGGTTACCGTCGCGGTGCTGTTCTTGATCTTGATTTCGCGCGGCTCGCGCATGTACTTCTTCGCCACGCGCCGGATCGGTTCCGGCATGGTGGCCGAAAAAAGCGCCGTCTGCCGCTCCGCGGGGGTATGTTCGAGTATCCATTCGACATCGTCGATGAAGCCCATGCGCAGCATCTCGTCGGCCTCGTCGAGGACCAGCGTGCGCAGGCCCGCCAGGGTGAGGCTCTTGCGCTCCAGGTGATCCATGATGCGCCCCGGCGTACCGACGATCACTTGCGGGCCACGCGACAGCGCGCGCAATTGCACCACCATGCTCTGTCCGCCATACACTGGCAGCACATGGAAGCCGGCGAGATTGCGGGCGTAGCTCTGAAACGCCTCGGCGACCTGGATCGCCAGTTCGCGCGTCGGCGTCAACACCAGTACCTGGGGCCGCTTGTCGGCGACCTCGATGCGTTGCAGCAGCGGCAGCGCGAAGGCCGCCGTCTTGCCGGTGCCGGTCTGCGCCTCGCCGAGCAAGTCATCGCCCGCGAGCAGGTGCGGGATGCAGGCGGCCTGGATCGGCGATGGCGTTTCATAACCGAGCGCCTCCAGCGCCTGCAGCAGCGGCGTGGACAGGGCGAGTTGATCGAAGCGTTCGATAGAATTTGACATGGCAGGTACCGCGGGATGGCAGCGCGGGGCGGACGTGCTGCGGGGAGGGGCGCTATTGTCTCGCAATCCCGCGCCATTTAGGGATAATTCGATACATCAAGCCGGAATCAAAGGCACCGCACTGGCTACCCTTGCCTTCTGCACTCCCGGGGCAACCCTCGCTTTCGCCATGGCGCATCTATGGCAGCGCGTGCGCAATTCGCCCTGGCGCGAGCGCATCCAGGGCGGCGGTCTGCTGCCGGCGACGGTAAGGTTCCGCCTAACTGCTCGCCAACAGCGCCGCGGGCCGGCATGGGGCGGGGTCCGCCATTGCGATCGCGTGCGCCATCGCCGTGTGGCGCACGAAGCTGAACCCCCTGTGACTACTGGCGGCGGGAGCAGTACTGGGAATGGGCGGGTTTGTGCAAGGTCGGTGGAGGCCGATGCGTCAAACCCTGCGGCGCTGCGGAGAGGGGGCGGGAGCGCCGCGCCCTTCGATATGACGGAACGTTATGCGTCCCTTGCTCAAATCATAGGGAGAAAGCTCCAGCGACACCTTGTCGCCGGCGAGGATCCGGATATGGTGTTTGCGCATCTTGCCTGCGCTGTATGCGACGAGATCGTGACCGTTGTCGAGCGTAACGCGAAAGCGCGAATCAGGCAGCACTTCCATCACCACGCCATTCATTTCGAGTAATTCTTCTTTGGCCATGGCCGTTGTCTCCGGGTTGGGGCGAAGCTCAAGGCCGCACGGGATGATGAAGGAAGGAATACCGTGAAAATGGGTACCGAACCAGACAGCAACAGCACTGCTCGAATATCGCAGGTGCGCACTATGCGCCGTATCCGGTGCAATTGCAAACAAAATTCCCGCTGCCCACAATGGCGATCATGCAAGCGCAATATTTGCCAGCGGCTTGGCGTGTGGCTTTCCCGGGCCGGACTCAGGCTGCTTGCTCTGCGTACCCTACGCGACTGATATAATATGCATTACTTCCATACGGAGAATCGCTCATGAAAAGCGTGGCTCAAATTCTTAAGTCGAAAGCCGACCAGACTATTCACAATGTCGCGCCGACAACGTCGGTATTCGACGCCGTCAAGCTGATGGCCGAGAAGAACGTCGGCGCGCTCCTGGTGTTGGAGGACGGCAAGATCGTCGGCATTTTCACCGAGCGCGACTATGCGCGGAAGATCGCCCTCAAGGGCCTGTCGTCGAGAGAGACATTGGTCCGCGACATCATGATATCCAGAGTCATGTATGTGCGCCCGACCCAGACCAACGAGGAATGCATGGCGCTGATGACCGATAACCGTCTGCGTCACTTGCCCGTCCTCGATAACGGCAAGCTGATCGGCCTGATCTCCATCGGTGACCTGGTGAAGGACATCATCTCCGAACAGAAATTCATCATCGACCAGCTCAAACACTACATTGCGGGTGACATGGGCTAAGGGCGCAAGGGCTGCGTCCTGCTTTCATTCTATCGATCGTGCTGATGTGAAGCCCCCATCAGCCCCATTGGGGAAGAGTTTCCCCAACGCCTCCTGTTCATTGCCGTCCAGCGTCCGCTGAAAGCACGAATCCTTCATCCGGTTAGAGATTGCCATGCCCGGCCAGATTGCTGGCTGTGGCCGCTTCGGCACCCCAATATAAAAGCGCAACAGGCTTCGCATGCTGTCGGCATTAGTTCCGGCCGGCTGCAAATGGTATCGCATCCCGTATTGAGGCCTGGCTCCCGTCCCATT